>JBBQLH010000024.1:0-44666 GCA_038327685.1 Solirubrobacterales bacterium | reverse complement strand
TAGAGCAGCCGGGCGCCGACGGCCCCCACCTCGGGACGCTGGGCGTGCTCGACCATCGCCGCCAGCCACCCGGGCGAGCTGCCCTCCACGTCGCTGTTCAGGAACAGCAGCATGTCCCCCTCGCTGTGGCGGGCGCCGAAGTTGTTGAGCGCCGACCAGTTGTAGGGGTGGGGGTAGTCGACCACCCGGCATCGCCCGTCCCCTTCGAGCCGCTGGCGGAGCGCCACCGTCTCGGGTTCCCAGCTCTGGTTGTCGATCAGGACCAGCTCCCAGCGGTCGTAGCCGGCAGTGCGGTGGATGGAGGCCACGCAGCGGCGCAGCAGCTCGGCGCCGTCACGGAAGGGAACGATGATGCTGACCAGGGGCGTCGAACGGATACACCTCCGGACGCGGTAGCTGCCCGGGTACAGCCCCTGCTCGACGGTGGCGTCCTCCCCCCGGCGGCGGAGCGCCGTGTCCAGTGCCTGCCGGTCGGTGTCGGCCGCCGCGGCATCAGCGGCGGCGGCCCGGTCATGTAGGCGAGCGTCTTGTAGGCGTTGGCGTGCGCCTTGCCCATGAACGCGTAGCCGAGCATCCCGACCCCGATCGTCCGCGCCTCCGTCATATGCGCGAGTATTGCGAACGCCATGGCAGAACCCCGCTTCACCTTCGGACTCTGGACGGTCGGCAATCCGGGCCGCGATCCCTTCGGCGAGCCGACGCGGGCGCCGCTCGATCCGGTCGAGTCGGTCCACAGGCTCGCCGAGCTCGGCGCCTGGGGTGTCAGCCTCCACGACAACGACCTCGTGCCGTGGGGGACGCCGCCCGACGAGGAGGAGCGCATCGTCGCCCGCTTCCAGGCCGCGCTCGAGGAGACCGGCCTGGGCGTCGGCATGGGCACGACCAACCTGTTCGGGCATCCCGCCTTCAAGGACGGGGCGTTCACGTCCAACGACCGCGGCGTCCGCCGGGCGGCGATCGGCAAGGCGATGCGCGCGATCGACCTGTCCGCGCGGCTCGGCGCCGAGGTGTTCGTGTTCTGGGGCGGCCGCGAGGGCACCGAGGTCGGCAGCGCCAAGGACCCGCGCGACGCGCTCGAGCGCTACCGCGAGGCGGTCAACGTGCTCTCCGAGTACGTCGTCGAGCAGGGGTTTGACCTGCCGTTCGCGATCGAGCCGAAGCCCAACGAGCCGCGCGGCGACATCTTCCTACCGACGGTCGGCCACGCGCTGCACTTCATCACCACGCTGGACCGGCCGGAGCGCGTCGGCGTCAACCCCGAGGTCGCCCACGAGACGATGGCGGGCCTGTCGTTCCTGCACGGCGTCGGGCAGGCGCTGTGGGCGGGCAAGCTCTTCCACATCGACCTCAACGGCCAGCGGATCGGCCGCTACGACCAGGACTTCCGCTTCGGCGCCGAGGACCTCAAGGAGGCGTTCCACCTCGTGCGGCTGCTCGAGCGGGCCGCCTACGACGGGCCGCGGCACTTCGACGCGCACGCGTACCGCAGCGACGACGCCGCCGGGGTCTGGGCCTTCGCCGCCGGCTGCATGCGCACCTACCGCGCGCTGGCCGAGCGCGCCGCCCACTTCGACTCGCTGCCGCAGGTCCAGGAGGCGATGGCCGCCGCCTCGGTCGAGGAACTGGGCCAGGCGTCGACGAGCGGGGTGGGGGAGGCCGACGCGCTCAAGGCCGAGGCGGAAGGGCTCGAGGCGCTCGCGGTGCGCGGCTACGGCAACGAGCGGCTGGACCAGCTCGTCGTCGAGGTCCTGCTCGGCCTGCACTGACCGGGGCGCTGCTAGCCGCGCGGGCGGCCCTTGGCCGCGTACAGCGCGGCGTCGCCGCGCGTGATCAGCTCGTCCAGCGTCTCGCCGTCCTGGAGCTCGACCACGCCGACGCTGATGCCGGCCTCGTCGTGCTCGCGGGCCAGGGCGGATTTGATCTCCGCGAAGCGAGCGGTCGCCTCGGCCGTGTCGGTGCCCGCGAGCACGCACACGAACTCGTCGCCGCCATAGCGGACGACCGGATCGAACGAGCGCAGCATCGCCCGCATCGTCGCGACGACCGCCTGGAGGAGCGCATCCCCGGCACGATGGCCGTCGCGGTCGTTGACGAGCTTGAGCTCGTCGACGTCGATGAAGGCGAGGACGAGCCGGTCGTGGTTGCGGCGGGCGCGGTCGAGCTCCGTGCTGGAGCGCGACCTCACCCATGTCGCGGCGCAGCGCGCCGGTGAGATCGTCGTGGTACGACGCTGATGGGGCGCGTGATGCAGGGCCTCGTCTCCGACCTCGCCGCCGACCCCTCCCTGGCGCGCGCGTTCCGCGAGCGCGTCGTCGCCACGCGCGTCGCCGAGGTCCACCGCCTGGTCGAGCGCGGCGTCGCGCGCGGCGAACTGCGGCCCGACACCGACCGCGAGCTCCTCCACGAGCTGCTCTTCGGCCCGGTCTACTACCGCCTCATGCTGAGCGGCGCGCCGCTCGACGAAGGCCTCGCCGAGCGCATCGTCGACGCGGCGCTGCCCGCGTTCGCCCGCTAGTTCAGCGCGATCTTCGCGTACACGCGCGTCCCGCGCCCTGGAGGGCTGCAGACGTCCAGCGTCCCCTTCATGGCGTTGACGCGATCGGCGAGCCCGCGCAGCCCCGACCCGGCGGAGGCGTCGGCGCCGCCGACGCCGTCGTCGCGGACCTCGACCTCGAGCCGCTCCCCGTCGAGCCGAACGGCGACTGCGGCGTGCGACGCGCGCGCGTACT
The DNA here is from genome assembly GCA_038327685.1 of Solirubrobacterales bacterium. GTDB lineage: Bacteria > Actinomycetota > Thermoleophilia > Solirubrobacterales > Solirubrobacteraceae > DASQFQ01. The sequence continues at coordinate 41,937 of JBBQLH010000024.1, read as the reverse complement.
TGCCGACGTTGGTGAGGGCCTCGGCGACGACGAAGTACGCGGTCGTCTCGACGGGCATCGGGAGCCGCTCGTCGAGCTCGGCGTCGAGCTCGACCGGCACGGGCGAGCGGTTGGCCAGGGTCTCCAGCGCAGCCACGAGACCGCGGTCGGTCAGCACCGCGGGGTGGATGCCGGCCGCCAGGTCGCGCAGGTCGTCGATCGCCGCCTGCGCGTGCTCGAGCGCGTCGTCGACCAGCCCGCGCGCGCGCTCGGGGTGCTCGTGCCAGCGCTTCTGGGCGAGCTGGAGGTCGATGACCACGTTGACGAGCTCCTGCTGGGCGCCGTCGTGGAGGTCCCGGCCGAGCCGGCGCCGCTCCTCGTAGCCGGCCTGCAGGATGCGGGCGCGCGAGGCGGCGAGCTGCTGGCGCGCGTCGGCGTTGGCGAGGGCGTCCGTGATCAGCTGCGCAAAGCCCGAGATGCGCTCCTCGGCGTCGGCCGGGAGGCCGAACGGGCGCCCGTCGGCGGCGATCACCGCGCCCCACAGGCGGCCGGCGACGACGATCGGCGCGCCGACCGCCGAGCGGATCCCAACGGCGCGCAGGCGCCGCGCCAGCTCCCCGTCCAGCCCGTCGTACTCGTCCACGCGCACCGGCCGGCCGCTGCGCAACACGAGCGGGGCGACGGTGTCGCCGTCCAGCGGGACGTCGGCGGCGACCGGGAAGGAGGGCGCGCCCTCCGCGGCCCAGGCGGCGACGATCGTCGCCGAGCCGGAGCGCTCGTAGCGCACGAGGTTCGTCGTCGTCACGCCGAGGATCCGGCCGACCTCCTCGCAGACGCTCGCGAAGATGCGCGCCGGCTCGGCGTCACGGGCCACGAGCGTCGCGACCCGGCGCAGGGCCGCCTGCTCGCGCACCAGCGCCTCGAGCCGGGCCGGCGAAGCGGCGGTGTCCGTCATCGCGCTCGCAGGAACGTCAGCACGGCCAGGATGCGGCGGTGGGCCTCGCCGCTGCGGTCGATCCCGAGCGTGTCGAAGATCGAGGTCACGTGCTTCTCGACCGCGCTCTCGGTGATCACGAGCGCCTCGGCGATGCCGCTGTTGGAGCGGCCCTGGGCCATCAGCTCGATCACCTCGTGCTCGCGCGGCGAGAGCTCGTCGAGCGGGTCGGCGCGGCGGCGGCGGCCGAGCATCTGGCCGACGACCTCCGGATCGAGCACCGACCCGCCCTCGCCGACGCGGCGGACCGCGTCCGCGAAGGCGTCGAGATCGCCGACGCGGTCCTTGAGCAGGTAGCCGACGCCCTCCGCGCTATCGCCGATGAGGTCGACGGCGTAGCGCTCCTCGATGTACTGCGAGAGCACCAGCACCTTCGTGTGCGGGTGCTCCTCGCGGATCTGCATCGCCGCGCGCAGGCCGTCATCGGTGTTGGTCGGCGGCATCTGGATGTCCACGACCGCGACGTCGGGGCGGTGGGCCGAGACCTTGCGGCGGAGGTCGATCGCGTCGCCGGCCTGGCCGACGACGTCGAAGCCCGCCTCCTCCAGCAGCCGGCTCAGGCCCTTGCGGAACAGCAGCTGGTCCTCCCCGATGACCACTCGCATCAGTTGCGCTCCCACAACGAGCCGATCTGGGCGTTCGCGAGTGCCGCCTTGGCCACGAAGCCCAGCGCGCCGGACCGGCGCAGCAGGGAGCCGACGCGCTCGTCCTCGTCCGCCGAGGTCAGGACCACACGCGGCGCGGGGCGCTCGAGCCCGAGCGCGGCGGCGACCGCAAAGCCGTCCATGTCCGGGAGGTGCACGTCCAGCAGGACGGCGTCGGGCCGCAGCCGGCGCACCGCGGCGAGCGCGGTCAGCCCGTCGGTCGCCTCACCGATGACGCGGTAGCCGCCCTCTTCGAGCAGCGTCCGGGCCAACTCGCGGAACCCGGCGTGGTCATCGACGACGAGGACGGTTTTGACCATGCCTGCATGCTGGCAACCCGACCGCCGGTCCACAGTGTGGCTAGCCGCAGGGACCGTTGGTCCGTGCCCACGCGATGAAATTGTGGCTTCGTGATAGTTCTGGCTCTCGCCGATCGTCGCGAGATATCGAAGGGACACCACGGGGCCCATGCCATGGTGTTCCCATGACAACTCTTCGCATGGCGCGACTCGAGCGCCAGATCACCGTGGTGGCCGTCGTGCTGCCCTTCCTCGGCTTCCTGGCGGCGCTCTGGCTCCTGTGGGGCGGCGCGGTGACCGGGCTGGACCTGGCGATCCTCGCCGTCATGTACGCGGCCGTCGGCTTCGGCGTCACGATCGGCTACCACCGCCTGTTCACCCATCGCTCCTTCGAGGCCAAGCCGTGGCTGCGCGCCACGCTCGCGATCCTCGGCTCGATGGCGGTCCAGGGTGCGGTCATCCACTGGGTCGCCGACCACCGCAAGCACCACACCTTCACCGACGAGGAGGGCGATCCCCACAGCCCCCACCTCAACGCCGCCACCGGTTGGCGAGGGGTGCTGGCCGGCCTCTGGCATTCCCATATGGGCTGGCTGTTCGACGGGGAGCACTCCTCGGCGCGCCGCTTCGCGCCGGACCTGCGCAAGGACCCGATGATGCGCAAGATCGACTCGCTCTTCCCGCTGTGGGCGCTGCTCGGCCTCGCCATCCCGGCGCTCGCGGGCTTCATCCTCTCGGGCTTCGAGCCGATGGCCGCGCTGACCGCGTTCGTGTGGGCGGGCCTCGTGCGGGTCTTCCTGCTGCACCACGCGACCTGGAGCGTCAACTCGATCTGTCACATGTACGGCAAGCGCCCGTTCGAGACCGATGACGAGAGCCGCAACAACTGGGCGGTCGCGTTCGTGTCGCTGGGCGAGGGCTGGCATCACTCCCATCACGCCTTCCCGACGTCGGCGCGCCACGGCCTCCAGCGCCTCCAGTTCGATCCCTCCTACGCGCTGATCAAGTCGTTCGCGCGCCTCGGCTGGGCCTGGAACGTCAAGGAGCCCAAGCCGGAGCAGGTCGAGGCCAAGCGGGCCGACGCGGTGCCCGCCACGCCGGCCGCCGAGGCGGAGCCAGCGCCCGCCACGCAGGAGCGCGAGCTCGTGGGCGCCGGCGACCGCTCCTAGTGTCCCGCGTCTGAAGTTCGTTGACGGGTTGCGCGAGGGAGGATGTCCTCTGCGGTCTTGGTCCACACGAACGGCTGGCACCGTCCGTTGTACCCGTCGATGAACGCGCGGATCGCCGCGATGAGATCTCTGACGCTGTCGAACGATCCGCGGCGGATCGCTTGACGGGTGATCATCGAGAAGAACACCTCGACGAGGTTCAGCCACGACCCTGACGCCGGGCTCAAGTGCAGCGTGATCCGCGGGTGTTTGGCGAGCCACTGGTTGATCTCGTCGTGCTTGTGGGTGTGGTAGTTGTCAAGCACGATGTGCAACTCGCGGCGTGGGTAAGCGCGCGCGACGCGTTTGAGAAAGTCCAGGAACTCGGCCTTGCCGTGACGCTCGTAGCAGCGGTCGGTCACGGCGCCGGTCGCGATCTCAAGAGCGGCGAACAGCATGGTGGTCCCGTTGCGCTTGTAGTCGTGCGTGGCCTTCTCCGGGAGTCCCGGACGGACCGGGAGGATCGGCTGGGTGCGATTCAACGCCTGGATCTGCGACTTCTCATCCACGCAGAGCACGATCGCGTTCTCGGGCGGGTCAAGATACAGGCCGATGACGTCGCGGACCTTCGCCTCCAGCTCGGGGTCGGTGGAGAACTTAAACGTCCCGCGCCGCCACGGCTGCACCCGATACACCGATAGTGGTGGATTTGACTCCGTTCCGCGCGATCAGGCGGCGGCACTATCAAGCGCGAGCGCAGGCCGGACTGTGGGCAATGCGACTATGGCGTCGGGTTTGTCAAGAGGCCAAGGGGTGAGCGCGACCGCTTGATGCACGTTCGGGGCAAGAGCAGTTGTTCGGGAGGGCGGGACGTCGGGCACGGTATCGGCGTTGCCAGTCTGATGCGGGGACTGGGTCATACCCCAGGGCCTTGTTCCTGCTGAAGGCGTGCGCGGCGCTCTGGCGGCATCGCGGCGATCGCCCCCGCCGAAATCGCCCTGCGACAGGGCGCTTCTGGCTCATCGCCACCTGAGATTCACCAGCGACGATGCGATGCTCGCTTCGAGGACACCCAAAATCCGCGCTTGAGCGCGTCAGCTGGCGCGCACAATCCAGATCCTGGCGCGACCACAGAGCGGGTCTGTTTCCCGCGTCACGTTGTCGTGATCAGGCGCTTACGCGGTAGTGGAGATGAACGACGCCGTTTTTGAAGCGGCGCTCATCGAGCAGTTCGAGTTGCGCGCGGACGCTGTCCGGCAGGGCGCGTTTGCCGCCACCAACCACGATCGGGCATAAGAAGAGATGGCACTCGTCAACCAGCCCGGCGCCGATCGCCTGGGCGGCGAGCTCGCCGCCCGCGACTGCGATGTCGGCCGTCGAGGACAGCTTCAGCTGCCGGACCGCGTCCGGCTCGAACTCGCGCTCGATCCGAGTCCTCGCGCTGGATGGCGTCTGAAGCGTCCGCGAGTACACGATCTTCTCAGTCCCCCGCCAGATCCCAGCATAGTCCCAGAACACTGCCGGCTCATCGGCCTCGGTGCTCGCGGTCTCCCAGAACACCATCGTCTCGTACATCCGGCGCCCGTATAGGTAGGTTCCGATCGGCCGCTCGAGATCGTTGACGAACGCATGCACCTCCTCATCCGGCATCGCCCAGTCGGACCTGCCCTCCTCGTCCTCGACGTACCCGTCAAGCGAGGCGATCGCCGCATAGATCAGCTTGGCCATCTCCACTCCAATCGGTCGTTACGGTGCGGCCACCACGGCCGCAGATGCTGAGACCGCGATCCGCGCCCAAAATCATCGATCCAGCAACGCGGCAGGACGAGTCAGATCGACTCGCCCGCGCGCGCCCACCGTCACATGTCAACTAATTTAAGCCGCAGAACACTAGCTACCGCAACCGCTTGTGAACCCGGACGGCCAGAGGCTGAGCGTTCCTTCGCCGCCGCCATGGCGCACGGAGTTGGTGGCGAGCTCGTGGACGGTGAGCACGAGGTCGTCGACGCGGTTGTCCGCGAGCGCGGCGCCGGGGAAGCTGCTGCTGGAGGCGGCGCGGCCGCGAGTCGAGACGAAGGGATGGTTGCGCCGCGCCTGCTCGACCACCGCGGCGCCCAGCGCCGTCGTGTCATAGGGGCAGAGCCGCAAGAAGTCGGGGTCGTCGAAGCAGGCGTTCAGCAGCGCCTCGTGGCGCTGGCACTCGGCCAGCTCCGCCGGGCTGCGCTCGGCCCAGATCGGCTCGCCGATGCCGCGCAGCGTCCGTCCCTCGCCGGAGTGCTCGGCGACGAACTGCTGCCAGGCCGGGAAGATGCGTGCCGGGTTGGTGCCGACCTCGGCCATGTCGGCGAAGTGATGCGCTCGGCGTCGCCGTCGAGCGCCTCGCGCAGCGCCTCGATCTTGTGAGCGGCGACGACGACGAGCGTGGGCGCGCGGTCCGCCACGGCGTCGCGCAGGAACGGCAGCGTCCCGGCCATGAACTCGCCGGCGTCGGAGTAGAACAGCGCCTCGTGCCGGTAGCCGTGGCTCTCGCACGTCTGCGCGCTCGTCATGACAGCTCCATCCGCTCGAGATCCGCCGCCTAAGCTCCCTGGCGTGAATCGCACCCAGCGCCTGAGCCTGCTGGCCGCGATCATGGGCTCGTTCGTCGTCGGCCTCGACTCGACGGTGGTCAACGTCGCGCTGCCGGCGATCGAGAAGGACCTCGGCGGCGGGCTCGCGGGCCAGCAGTGGATCTCCAACGGCTACCTGCTGGCGCTCGCGTCGCTGATCCTGGTCGGCGGGTCGCTGGGCGACGTGTTCGGCGAGCGTCGCGTCTTCACAGTCGGCCTCGTCGGCTTCGGCGCCACGTCGATGGTGTGCGCGCTGGCGCCGAGCATCGAGGTCGTGGTCGCCGGGCGCGTGGCCCAGGGCGTGTTCGGCGCGCTGCTGGCGCCGAGCGCGCTGGCGGTCATCGTCGCCGCCTTCCCGCCCGCGCAGCGCGGCCCTGCCGTCGGCTCGTGGACGGCGTGGTCGGGCATCTCGACCGTGGTCGGCCCGCTCGTCGGCGGGCAGCTGATCGATTCGGCCTCGTGGCGCTGGATCTTCGCGATCAACGCGCCGTTCGTCGTCGCGACGCTCGTGCTCGTGTTCATGGCGGTGCCGCAGCGCCCGCGGCTGGCCGCGCGGCCGCCGATCGACTGGCCGGGCGCGGTGCTCTCGTTCCTGGGCCTCGCCGGCCCCACGCTCGCGCTGATCCGCCAGCCGCAGTCCGGCTGGGGCGCGCCCGACGTGCTCGGCCCGGGCCTCGCCGGCCTGCTCTTCCTCGGCCTCTTCCTCGCGCGCGAGGCGACGACGCCGTATCCGATGCTGCCGCTCGAGCTGTTCAAGCGCCGCAACTTCGCGGCGGGCAACATCGAGACGTTCGCGATGTACGCCGGGCTGGCGGTGCTGTTCTTCTACCTGATCCTGTTCCTGCAGCAGGTGGCCGGCTACAGCGCGCTGGAGGCCGGGCTGGCGACACTGCCGACCACGGCCGTGATGTTCCTGCTCTCCAAGCGGGCGGGCGCGCTCGCCGACCGCTACGGCCCGCGCCTGTTCATGGGCGGCGGCCCGCTCGTCGCCGCCGCCGGCCTGCTGCTGATGCTGCGCGTCGGCGCCGGCGTCGACTACGCCACCGACCTGCTGCCCGCGCTGCTCGTGTTCTCGCTCGGGCTCTCGGCGACCGTCGCGCCGCTGACGGCGACGGTGCTCGCCGACGCCGACGAGCAGCACGCCGGGATCGCCTCGGGCATCAACAACGCGATCGCGCGCGCCGCCGGCCTGCTGGGAGTGGCCGCGATCGGCGCGGTGATCGCCGCGCAGTTCGCAGCCGCGCTGCGCGATCGGATCGACACCTCGGCGCTCTCCCCGGCCGGGCGCGCTGTCGTTCGGGTGGCCGAGGACCGTACGCTCGCGCGCGCCGACGTGTCGGGTCTGCCGCCGCGGGAGGCCGCGACCGTCGCGCGCGCGACCGAGGCGGCCGCGGTCAGCGCGCTCCACACCGGGATGGCGATCAGCGCCACGCTCGTCGGTCTCGGCGGGATCCTCGGCCTCGCCCTGGTCCGGACGCCCCGGCGCCAGGTCAGCTGCGCCGGCTGCGCGGGTGGCCAGCTCGCGGGCGCCCCGGTCGATGCGTCACGCGAGCGCGTGCCCGTCGCGGCGCCCGCCTGAGCGTCTCGGCGCTCAGCTGCGGTTCACTGCTCGTAGTGCTCGACGACGTCCTCGGGCCGGATGTCCGCCTGCGACGGGTCCTCGCCGGCGGCCCGCAGCGCCCGCCGGCGGCGCAACAGATCCCAGAGCTGGTCGAGGCGCACCTCCAGGGCGCGCTCCTCGGCCTGCTCCTCCTTGCTCAGCCCACGGCCCTCGGCGTGGCTGCGGAGCTCGTGCTCGCGCGCGATCAGCTGCTCGATGCCGTCCTCGACGGCCTGGTCGGGATCGGCCATGGCTAGGCGAACCGCTTGACGAACTCGAGGGCCGTGTCGGCGACCTCGCGCCAGCCACTGTCGATCGTCAGGGCGTGCCCGCGGTTCGGGATCTCGACGATCTCGGTCACGCCCTCGTTGTGGTTCTGCTTCTTGAAGGACGCGTTCGCGATCGCCCACGGGACGGTGTGGTCCTTCTCGCCGGAGATGATCAGCAGCGGCCCTCGTTCGGCGTTCTTGCTGTCGACCTTGGCCTCGGTCCACGGGTTGAGGTTGGCGCTCGCGGCCTGGAACAGCGGCGCGCCGGGCGCCGGCACCGCGTAGGTGTCATAGAGCTCCTTGGCCTCGCCCTCGCTGACGGCGTTGGCGAAGCCGAAGCGGAACTGGTCCAGGGTGAGCGGGACCGCGCGGTTGCGGTTGGCGGGATTGCCGAGGACCGGGCGCGAGGACTTCAGCGCCGAGAGCGGCAGCGGGAGCACGCCGCGGAACGGCGCCGGGTCGATCGCGACCGAGACGGAGGCGAGCCCGCGGCCGGCGAGGATCTGCGCCAACAGGCCGCCGAAGGAGTGGCCGATCACGGCAGGCTTCCTGTCGAGCGTGCGGATGACCTCGTCGTAGTGGTCGGCGACCTGGCCGACCGTCTTGCCCGCGAAGACCTCGGGGTGCGCGTTGGCCTCCTCGACGGTGTCGGGGTCGTCGGGCCAGCCCGGCGTCAGCGCCGTGAAGCCGGCCTCCTCGAACACCGCGGCCCAGCGATCCCAGCTGCTCGGCAGCAGCCACAGGCCGTGGATGAACACCACCGGCGCCAGCCCCGTCTCGTTGGCACGCGTGACCTGCTCGGCCTCGTGCTCGGTGATGGTGGTGGCGACTTCGGCGGTATCGGGCATACGGCGCTCCCGGATCGGGGTGTCCAGCGATCCTACGCTCGTGACGAATCGGGCCGGCTCATCGGCAGTCGGCCAGCGCGCGATCGAGGATCTCGAGCCCGAGATCGATGTCCTCGGGTGCGATCGTCAGCGGCGGCGCGATCCGCAGCACACTCCCGAGGCCGGCGAACTTGACGATGTTCACGTTCAGGCCCAGCTCGATGCAGCGCTCGGTGACCGCGCTGCCGTAGGCCGCGTCGGGCTCGCGCGTCTCGCGGTCCGAGACGAGGTCGACGCCGAGCATGAGCCCGACGCCGCGGACGTCGCCGATCGGCTCGTGGCGGCGCTGGAGCTCCTCGAGACCCGCGCGCAGGCGCGCGCCCATGGCCACGGCGCGGGCGCCCAGGTCCTCCGCCAGCACGGTCCGGACCACGGCGCGGCCGACGGCGGCCGGCAGCGGGTCCGAGACGTGCGAGGTGACGTGCAGGAAGCCCTTCTCGAACGCGTCGGCCTCGATCGCGTCAGTGGTGATCGTCGCCGACAGCGGCAGGCCGCCGCCGAGCGTCTTCGACAGCGCGACGAAGTCCGGCACCACGTCGTGCTGCTCGAACGCGAACATCGTCCCGACGCGGCCGAGCGCCGTCTGCGCCTCGTCGACGACCAGCAGCATCCCGCGCTCCTCGCAGCGCTGCTTGAGCCCCGCGAGGTAGCCGTCGGGCAGCGGCACGATGCCGCCCGCGCTCAGGATCGGCTCGACGATCGCGGCGGCGGGCGCACCGACGGACTGAGCGTCGGTGAGGGCGAGGCCCGTGTCGAGGCAGGTCAGGTCGCAGCGGTCGCGGCAGTGGGCAATCGGGCACCGGTAGGGGTTCGGCATCGGCAGCGCCATTGTGCCGGGCAGCGAGGGGCCGTAGCCGCGCCTGCCGGCGCTGTAGGTGCTCGACGCGGCCCCTGCGGTCATGCCGTGCCACGAGCCGGCGAAGGCGAGCACCTCGTGGCCGCCGGTGTTGAGCTTGGCGAGCCGCAGCGCCGCCTCGTTCGCCTCGCCGCCGGTGGAGAGGAACATCGCCCGCGCGAGCGGCTCGGGCAGCAGCGCCATCAGTTCGCGCGCGAGCTCGGTGACGTCGCGCGAGAGGAAACCGCTGAACAGGTGCACGGCGCGCCCGCCGGCCTCCCGCATCGCGTCGAGGATGGCGGGGTGGCCGTGCCCGAGCGTGGCGCACATCTGGCCGGAGGTAAAGTCGAGCACCTTGCGCCCGTCCTCGGTGGTGAGCCAGCTGCCCTCGGCGCGCTCGACGAGGAAGTCGGGGAACTCCCCGGCGTAGCGAATCAGGTGATCGCGGCCGGCGCGGAGGGTGTCGTCGGCGGAGGTCAGGGGGGAACCGTGAGTGCTCATGTCTGACATGTCAGCACGGTCTGTCTCGGGGCGGCGGCGGGCAACGGCCGCGCGGCGGCGATCGTCGCGCGGCTGCTCGACGACTCCGAGCGCGCCCGCCTGGTCGCGCTGCGCGGCGGCGCGGCCGGGCGCGGGCTGCGGGCGCGCGCCGAGCACCACGCGCTGCTGGACGCGCTCGCGGCCGGCGACGCGGCGGAGGCCGAGCGCCTGATGGCCGATGCCATCGGCGAGTTCAGCGACGAGGTGCTTGAAGCGTTGCGGGCCGCGGTGCTCGACGCCCCGCTGCCGGCGGCGTGAGCATGAGGCGATTCACGGCCTGGAGGACACGAACGCGAGCAGGCTCTGGTGGTCCTCGTCGCACGCGGGGCAGCCCTCGAGATGCGCGCGCATGCCCGGGACCTGCTCGTCGGCCGGGGCGCCGGCCAGCTCGAGCTCGACGGAGCGGTCAAGCGCCTCGAAGCACTGCTCGCAGGTCAGCTCCGGGCCCTCGGGGCCGAGCAGCCGGGCCACGAGTTGCTCGCGATCGGTGCGGTCGGGTTGGGTCATGACGCTTCGGGTCCCGTCTGCTCGCCGACGCCGAGCCCGCGGTCGGCCAGACCGCCGCGGAGCTTGCGCCGGGCATCGTGGATGGTCTTGTAGAGCGCGCCGCGTGTCGTGTCGAGCCGCTCGGCGAGGACGTCGATCGGCACGCCGTCGATCGTCACGGCGACGAGCACCCGGCGCTGGTGGGGGCTGAGATCGCGGGCGATCGCCTCCTGCAGGCCGGTCATCAGCTCCGCCGTCTCGGCGTCCTCGTGGGGCGTCGAGTCGGCGTGGGCGATCAGCGCCCAGTGCTCGGGCTCGAGCTGCACCTCGCGGCCCTGCCAGGCGCGGCGCCGGACCTTCACGCCCGCCTCGAAGAGCGCGAACTTGTAGGCCCAGGTGGTGAAGCGGCTGTCGCCGCGGAACTCGCCGAGCTTGCCGAGCACGGCGACGAGCGCGTCGTCGGCGCTCTGGTGCGCGAGGTCGTCGCAGTCACCGGGGCGGAGATGGGGATAGACGGCGCGGCGGCGGTTGACCTCGAAGCGCGCGGCCTTCAGCAGCAGCGCGTGCAGCGCTCCCGCCGCCGCCTCGCGCTCGCGGCTGTGCGGAGCGAGGCGGTCGAGCCAAGCCCGCGACTCCGCGTCGAGGCGCGCACCGCGGGACGTGGGGAGGTCGACGGAGGTCATCGGTCTGGCCAGGACGCTAGTGGACGGCTCGACCAGCATGGTCTCTTGGTGGCGCGCGCTCGCCGGTTCTTACCTCGGCGCGTAAGAATCCGGTTGCGACCGACACGAAGCTCGTCATGACGCTCATCGCCCTGCCGGAGTACGACGCCGGCCGCCAGATCGACACCCAGGCCGCCGAGCGGGCGGCGGCAGAGCTCCTCGTGGCGCTCGGCGCCGACCTGACCGCCGAAGGCCTGCGGGAGACGCCGCGGCGCATGGCGGCCGCGTATGCGGAGCTGCTCACGCCGCGGCCGTTCCGGCCGACGACCTTCCCCAACGACGAGGGCTACGACGAACTGATCGTCGCCCGCTCGATCCCGTTTCACTCGCTGTGCATGCACCATCTGCTCCCGTTCCACGGCGTGGCGCACGTCGGCTACCTGCCGGGGGAGCGGATCCTCGGGCTGTCGAAGCTCGCCCGCGTGGTCGAGCTGTTCGCCCGCGACCTGCAGATCCAGGAGCGCCTGACGGTGCAGATCGCCGGCTGGGTGCAGGAGCACCTCGCCCCGAAGGGCGTCGGGGTCGTGCTCGAGGCCGAGCACATGTGCATGTCGCTGCGCGGCGTGCAGAAGCTCGGCGCGCAGACCGTGACGTCCGCCCTCCACGGGGTCGTCCGCGACGACCCGCGTACCCGCCAGGAGTTCCTGGCCCTGACGACAAGGAGCGACCATGCCCGCTGACCAGCAGACGTTCGCCATCGTGGGCGCCGGACTCGCCGGCGCAAAGGCCGCCGAGACCCTGCGCGAGGAGGGCTTCGACGGTCGCGTCGTGCTGCTGGGCGCCGAGCCCGAGCGCCCCTACGAGCGCCCGCCGCTCTCCAAGGACTACCTGCGCGGGGAGTCCGAGCGAGCCGGCGCGTACGTCCACGAGGAGGGCTTCTACGCAGAGCACGACATCGAGCTGCGCGTCGGCGAGCGCGTCACCGGCCTCGATGCGGGCCCTGGCGAGCTCACGCTCGACGGCGGCGATCGGCTCACCTACGACCGGCTGCTGCTGACCACCGGATCCGAGCCGCGCCGGCTGAGCATCCCCGGCGCCGATCTCGACGGTGTCCACCTCCTGCGGACGTTCGCCGACAGCGACGCGATCCGCGCGCGCCTGGACGCCGGCGGCCGGCTCGCCGTCATCGGCGCGGGCTGGATCGGGTCCGAGGTCGCAGCGTCCGCCCGCCAGCGCGGCATGGACGTGACCGTGATCGCGCCGGAGGCGGTGCCGCTCGAGCGAATGCTCGGGCCGGAGGTCGGCGCGGTCTACCGCGATCTGCACCGCGACCACGGCGTCGAGCTGCGGATGAAGGCCGCCGTGGCCTCGTTCGAGGGCGACGGCCGGGTCGAGCGCGTCCGCACGGCCGACGGCGCGACGATCGACTGCGACGCCGTCGTCGTGGGCGCCGGAGCCGCGCCGCGGACCGAGCTCGCCGAGGCGGCCGGGCTCGCGGTCGAGAACGGCGTGCTCGTCGACGAGCGCCTGGCGACGAGCGCCCCGGGCGTCTTCGCCGCCGGCGACCTCGCCAATCACCTCCACCCGGCACTGGGCCGGCTGCGCGTGGAGCACTGGGACAACGCGCTGCACCAGGGACCGGCGGCGGCCCGCAGCATGCTCGGCTCCGATCAGCCCTACGCACGCACGCCGTACTTCTACTCGGACCAGTACGACGTCGGCATGGAGTACGCCGGCCACGCGCCGGCCTGGGAGCGCGTCGTCTTCCGCGGTGACCCGGCGAGCCGCGAGTTCATCGCCTTCTGGCTCGCGGACGGTCGCGTGCTGGCGGGGATGAACGTGAACGTGTGGGACGTCACGGAGCCGATCCAGGCGCTGATCGCGAGCGGCAGCCGGGTCGACGTGGATCGCCTGGCGGACCCGGGCGTCGCGCTCGAGGACCTGGCGCCGGAGAGCGCCGACCGGACGTAAGAACGCCGGCGCGCGAGCCACTAAGGGGGAGTGCCCATCGACTCGCTCTGCGCGACTTCGGCCTCCTGCTCGGCGCGCTCACGCTGGCCCGCCTCGCGGGCGCGTTCCCGCAGGAGGGCCAAGCTACGCAGCGCCGGTAGCGCCGGGCCAGCGCAGCGGCCGGCGGGCGCGGGCGAAGACCCAGCTGTGCAGCGCGACGTAGCGCGTCACCGTGGCGGCGGCGCCCGCGGCGATCAGGACGCCGAGCTCGAGTGGCCGCGACGGCGCGGCGTCGAGCCCGTGCAGCACGCCGAGGGCGCCGCTCGTCAGCCCGAGCGTGAGCAGGTAGACCACGGCACCGGAGAGGTGGTGGCGGAGCAGCTCCGCGTGACCGCGGATGCGGAAGGTGAAGCGGCGGTTCGCCGCCGTGTTGGCGACCGCGGTCAGCGCGAGGGCGAGCGCGTTGGCGGCGACGGCTCCGAGCGGCGTGCGCAGGAGCATGAACAGCAGCGCGTAGGCGAGCGTGCTCACGACGCCGACGCCCATGAAGCGCGCGATCGGCCCGGCGGCGATCAGGCGGGCGACGCCGCGGAGGTCCTCGAGCGCCGTGCGCACGATCTCCACGCGCGAGTCGGGATCGTCGACCCAGTCCACCGGCACCTCATGGATCCGCAGCCCGCGCCGCTGGGCGAGAACGAGCAGCTCCGTGTCGAAGAACCAGGCGTCGTCCCGGACATCGTCGAGCAGCGCCTCCAGCGCGTCGCGGCGGACGGCCTTGAAGCCGCACTGCGCGTCGGAGAACCGGGTCCGCAGAGCGGTGTGCAGCAGCCGGTTGTAGCCGCGCGAGATCAGCTCCCGCTTCGGCCCCCGGACCACGCGCGCGCCGTGGGCGAGGCGCGTGCCGATCGCGACGTCGCTGTGGCCCGAGACGAGCGGCGCGACGAGCGGGAGCAGCGCGCGGAGGTCGGTGGACAGGTCGATGTCCATGTAAGCGACGACGTCGGCGTCGCTCTGCGACCACGCGGTGCGCAGAGCGAGCCCTCGGCCCCTGCGCTCGACTCGCCGGTATTCGACGCCCGCGAGCTCCGCGGCGAGGCCCGCGGCGATCGTGGGCGTGGCGTCGATGCTCGCGTTGTCGGCGACGACGATCCGCCAGGCGAACGGGAACCCCGCGGTGAGGAAGCGGTGCAGCCGCCGGACGCTCTGCTCGAGGGCGGCCTCCTCGTTGAAGACCGGGAGGACGATGTCGATCTGCCGCTTGCTCACGGAGGTCAGCGTCGGCGAGCGAGGTCGGAAGCCGGTGGGAGCAGGCTGAGAACGGCCTGAGACTCTCGAGCGGTTCGGCGCGAACCCACCTCCTACCCAGCGGCAGTCGACGTTCGACAGCGCTCCCGCTCTCAGCGTTCTCCCAGGCTGGCCTCAATCGCCTCACAGCCGCGCCGCTGAAGCTGCTGCCCATGACCGCCACCTCTGTCCTCGAACGCCCCGCTCCAGCCCGATCGACGCCCGCTCCGAGGAGCGCCCCGTGGTGGCGCTCGCTCAGCCGGCCGCGGCCCGAGCTGCTCTTCCTCCTGCTCGTCGCGGGGGTCCTGAACCTCTGGAGCCTCAGCGAGAACGGCTGGGCCAACGAGTACTACAGCGCTGCGGTCCGCTCCATGAGCTCGAGCTGGCACGCCTTCCTCTACGGCTCGTTCGACGTCTCCGGGACGATGACCGTCGACAAGCCGCCGCTGAGCTCGTGGGTGCAGGTGGCATTCGTGAAGGTGCTCGGCTTCCACCCCCTGAGCCTGCTCGTGCCGCAGGCGCTCATGGGCGTCGCGACCGTCGCGCTCGTCTATGACCTCACGCGCCGGCTCTGGGGCCGCCCCGCGGACTTCGTCGCCGGCCTCGTGCTCGCCACGACGCCGATCGCGGTGGCGATCTCCCGCCACAACAACCCCGACGCGCTGCTGATCCTCTGCTGCGCGGGCGCCCTCTGGGCGACCGTGCGCGCGCTGCAGGACGGGCACACGCGCTGGATCGTGCTCGCGGGGGTGTGCGTCGGCCTCGGCTTCGAGGCGAAGATGGCGGCGGCGCTGCTCGTGGTGCCGGGCATCGTCGCGGCGTGGCTCTGGATCGCTCCGCGCGGGCGCCTCGCCGCGCTGCGGCAGCTGCTCGCCGGCGGCGCGGCGATGGTCGCGATCGGCGGCGCCTGGCCGTTGCTGGTCGCGCTCACGCCGGCGGCCGACCGGCCGTGGGTGTCGGGCACGAGCGACAACTCGATCTGGTCGCTGATCTTCGGCTACAACGGGCTCGGTCGCCTCAGCGGCCAGGCCGGCGGCCCGCAGGCGTTCGGCGGCGCGGGCGGTGGGGGAGGCGGCCCGTTCGGCGGCCCGACGGGCGTTCTGCGGCTGCTCGACCCCTCGCTCGGCGGGCAGGCGGGCTGGCTGCTCGGCTTCGCGCTCGTCGCCGGCCTGGGGATCGCGATCGCGAGCCGGCTGCGGCGGGCCGACGCGCGCACCGGCTGGCTGATCGTCGTCGGCGGCGCCGCCCTCACCTGCGCGGTCGCGTTCAGCGCCGCGTCGGGCATCTTCCATCCCTACTACGTCTCCCAGCTCGCGCCCTTCGCCGCGGCGCTGGTGGGCGCCGGCGTCGGCCAGATGCTCGAGGGCGGGCGGTCGGCGCGCATCCTCGCGCCGCTCGCGATCGCCGGCGGCGTGGCGACGACGCTCGTCGTGCTCCACAACAACCCGGGCCAGCTGCAGTGGCTCGCGCCGTTGCTCGTCACCGCCGGCGTGCTCGTGGTCGCCGCGCTCGCGCTGCTCGGCGGGCGCCACCTCAAGACCAGCCTGGCGGTCGGCCTCGCCGCGCTGCTGATCGCACCCGCGGCGTGGGCGGGCGAGACGCTCGGCCACACCACCGACGGGACGTTCCCGGCCGGCGGGCCCAGCTCCGTGGCCGCGGGCGGCTTCGGCGGCCCCGGCGGCTTCGGCGGCCGGCGCGGGGGCGGCCAGCGCCCAGGCCTCGGCCGTCCGCCCGGGACCGGAGCACCGCCTGCGAGCGCCCGCGGCGTGGCTCCGAACGGCGCCGCAACTGCCCGCGGCGGTCCGGGCGGCGGCGGGCTCGGCGGCCGCGACAGCCAGTCGATCAGCGCCGCGCTCGCCTACATCAAGCAGCACGGCGGCGGCACGCTCGCGGTCTCGAGCCAGAACGGCGGCGCCGCGACCTCGATCATCAAGTCCGGCGCCGACGTGGTCGCGATCGGCGGCTTCTCCGGCCGCGAGAGCCAGGTCACCGCGAGCTGGCTGGCCGACCGCGTGCAGTCGGGCGCGATCCGCTGGGTCCTCACCAGCGGCGGCGACGGCGGCCCGGGCGGCGACGCCCGCGTCGGCAGCAAGTCCGTCATGGCCGCCGTGGCCGCCAACGGCCGCCCGGTGCGCTCCGTCAGCGGCCTCTACGACGTCGCCGGCACGGCGCAGGCACTGCGCTCATAGCCCGCGGTGGTCGATCACGCGCGCAGCCTTGCCGGCGCTGCGCGGGAGGGTGCCGGCGGGCACCAGCTCGACGTCGATCCGGAGCCCCGTGCGCTCGCGCAGCGCCGCCTGCACGCGCGCGCGCAGCTCGTCGGCGTCGGCGCCGGCGCCGGCGGATGCCTCGCAGCGGACGCTGACCTCGTCCGAGCCGCCGGGGCGCTCGACGGTGAGCTCGTAGTGCGGGGCGACGCCCTCGACCCCGAGCAGGACGTGCTCGATCTCGGACGGGTAGAGGTTCACGCCGCGCAGGATCAGCATGTCGTCGCGGCGGCCGCGGACGGGACCCATGCGTGCGAGCGTGCGCCCGCAGGCGCAGGGCGTCTCGTCGACC
Organism: Solirubrobacterales bacterium; assembly: GCA_038327685.1. Lineage (GTDB taxonomy): Bacteria > Actinomycetota > Thermoleophilia > Solirubrobacterales > Solirubrobacteraceae > DASQFQ01. The sequence goes on along the minus strand of JBBQLH010000024.1, from coordinate 25,192 downwards.
GTGGCGATGTCGGCCGTGCGGTAGCGCAGCAGCGGCAGCGCCTGCTTGGTCAGCGTCGTGATCACGAGCTCGCCGGGCTCGCCCGCCGCGACCGGCTCCGCCGTGTCGCGATCGAGCACCTCGACGAGGAAGTGGTCCTCGTTGATGTGCGAGCCGCCGCCCTCCTCACATTCGGCTGCGACGCCGGGCCCGATGATCTCCGACAGCCCGTAGAAGTTGCGCGCGCGCAGGCCGAGCCGGTGCTCGAGCTGCTCGCGCATCGGCTGCGACCACGGCTCCGCCCCGAACAGCCCGAGCTCGAGCGACAGCTGCTCCGGCCCGATCCCCTCGTCCTCGAGCGCCTCGGCGATCGTGAGCGCGTAGGACGGCGTCGCGCACAGCACCTGCGCCTGCAGGTCGCGCAGCAGCATCGCCTGCCGCTTCGTCTGGCCGCCGGAGATGGGGAGGACCGTCGTGCCGAGGCGCTCGGCGCCGTGGTGAAAGCCGAGGCCGCCCGTGAACAGCCCGTAGCCGTAGGCGTTGTGGATCAGCATCCCGGGGCGCACGCCGGCGATCGCCATCGAGCGGGCCATCACCTCGGCCCAGACGTCGAGGTCGCCTGCCGTGTAGCCGACCACGGTCGGCTTGCCGCCCGTGCCGCTCGACGCGTGGATCCGCGCGAGCTGCTCGCGCGGCACCGCCAGCAGCCCGAACGGGTAGTGCTCGCGCAGGTCGGCCTTGTCGGTGAACGGCAGGGCGGCGAGGTCGTCGAGCGAGCCGATCCCCGCGGGCGCGTCGACGCCGGCGTCGCGCAGCCGGTCGCGCAACGGCGCGGCGCCGGCGAGCACGCGCCCGGCCGTCTCCCGGAGCCGCTCGAGCTGCAGCGCGCGCAGCCGCTCGCGCGGCCAGCGCTCGACATCGCTCACGGCGTCCGTTCCCTGGCGTTCCAGTTGCGCTCGAGGTTGGCGACCAATGCGGGGCTCAGGTGGCAGATCGCCTGCTCGCGGGCGTAGGTCGCCATGTAGGCCCGGAAGAGCTCGAGCGGCTCCTGGCCCACGCGCAGCGCGCGGCGGTTCGCCGCGGCGTTGACGAGGCCGGAGCTCGTGAGCGCGTCTATGCGGGCAGAGATCGCGGCGTCGACCTCGCCGGCCTCGACCGTCTCGTCGCACAGCAGGTCGCCCTCCGGCGTCCCGGCCACGAACTCGCGCCCCGACAGAATCGCCTGGCGGGCGAGCCGCTCGCCCACCGCGCGCGCCAGCCGCAGGTTGCTCGCGCCCGGGATGATGCCCTCCTTGCGCGCAGGCAGGAACAGGCGCGCGCCGCGCTGGGCGATCACGTGGTCCATGACGTGCAGCAGCTGGCACGCGCCGCCGATCGCGTAGGTCTCGACGGCGGCGATCCACAGTTTCTCCGTCGTCTGCTCGGGCTCGCCCGGATGGTGCTCGGGACTGCTCAGCCCGCGCAGCAGCTTGTTGACGTAGCCGAGGTCGCGCACGACGTACCACGGGTAGGCGACGTGCCCGCGGTAGAGGTGGGTGAGGTTGATCCCCGCGCCGAAGATCCGCCGCCCGGCGTAACGCGGGTGCTCGACGACGCCGCCGCGGAAGACGCCGACCTCGATCGCGGGGTCGAGCAGCACGAGGTCGACCGCGACCTCGGTCGCCGCGAGCGTCGTCTCGTCCTCGGCGTTGAGGTGGCGCGGGTTGCGCAGCTCGAGCATGCCCGCGCGACCCACCCGCCGCAGGTGCGCGCCGCCGAGGTCGGCGACGCCGCTGGAGCGGAAGTCGTCGAGGCGCTCCAGCGCCGCCGCGGTCGGGCGCAACATCGACCACACGAGGTGCGCGCCGGCGGCGGGGGCGGCGAGGACGTGGGAGAGGAAGAGGCCCTGGGCGATCTCGAGCCCCTGCTTGTCGGCGAGCGCCCGCGCGTGCTCGGCCTCGAGCGCCTCGCTCGCGGGGACGAGCCCGGGCACCCGCTCGGCCGCGCGCTCGAGCAGCACCTCGAGCCGCAGCGGCCGGCTGCGGCCGTCGGTCAGCTCGAAGTGGAGTGCGTCGGCGTGCGTGCGCAGGAAGCGCTCGCGCGCCGCGTCGGGGTCACCGCTCCCGCTCTGCAGGTCGGCCGACAGCGCCGCGGCGTCGCGGTCGAGCTCATCGTGGCGCATGCCCGGCGAGCCTACGCGTTGCGACCCGGGCGCAATTGTAAAACGATTACCATGCGGCTCGTGACGGGAGAGCACCGGGAGCCGCAGACCGTGCGCGAAGCTGCGTTCGACGTCATGCGAGGGCGGGGGATGACCACGATCTTCGCGAACCCCGGCTCGACCGAGATCGCCTTCCTCGTCGACCTGCCCGACGACCTGCGGTTCGTGCTCGCGCTCCACGAGGCCTCGGTGGTCGGCCTCGCGACGGGTTGGGCGATCGGCCGCGACGAGCCCGCGTTCGTGAACATCCACACGACGGCCGGCCTCGGCAACGCGGTCGGCGCGCTCGCCACGGCGAGGGTGAACCGCGCGCCGCTCGTCGTGCTGGTCGGCCAGCAGGACCGCCGCCACCTCGCCGCCGAGCCGTTCCTCACCGGGCGGCTCGGTGGGCTCGCGGGCGACTACCCGGTCTGGGTCGACGAGCCGCCGCGCGCCCAGGACGTGCCGATGGCGCTCGACCGCGCATGGCACGAGGCCTCCGCCGCCCGCGGCCCGGCGCTCGTGATCGTGCCGATGGACGACTGGGCGGAGCCGGCCGAGACGCGCGCAGCGCCGCTCACGCCCGCGCGCGTGCATCGCGCGGCCGAGCTCGGCGCGGAGGCGGTCGCGGAGCTCGCCGCGATGCTGGGCGAGGCCCGAGCGCCCGCGCTCGTCGTCGGGGCGGGCGCCGACGACGCGCGCGCATGGCAGGCGCTGGTCGCGCTCGCCGAGCGGCTGGCGTGCCCGGTCTGGCAGGAGCCGTTCGGGGCGCGCGCGGGCTTCCCGCAGGACCACCCGCGGTTCGCCGGCCACCTGCCGGCGGCGCGCTCGCGGCTGCGCGCGACGCTCGCGGAGCACGACCTCGTGCTCGCCGTCGGCGCGCCCGCGTTCCGCCAGTACCCCTACGAGGCGGGGACGCTCGTCGAGGACGGCACGCGGCTCGCGGTGCTGACCGACGACCCCGCGGAGGCGCACCGCAGCCCGGTCGAGGTCGCGCTGGTGGGCCCGGTGGCGCGCGCGTGCGAGCTGCTCGCCGAGCAGGTCCCGGCCCGGAATACGACCCCGCCCGCCCCCGCGCCGGCACCCTGGCGCCCGGAGCCGCCCCCGCCGGGCGGCCCGCTGCGCGCCGCGCATCTGCTCGCCGCGCTCGCGGAGCGGCTGCCGCCCGATGCGATCCTGATCGAGGAGACGCCCTCCAGCCGCCCGGAGCTGCATGCGCGGATCCCTGCCCGCGCGAGCCTCGGCTTCCTCAGCGCCGCGATGGGCGGCCTCGGGTTCGCGCTCCCCGCCGCGACGGGGCTGCGGATGGCCCGGCCGGACCGGCCGGTCGTCGCGGTGGTCGGCGACGGCTCGGCCCTCTACACGATCCAGGCGCTGTGGAGCGCGGCGCACTACGGCGCCGGCGTGCTGTTCGTGATCCTCGCCAACGGCCGCTACGCGATCATGGACCGGCTCGCGGAGGCGGCCGGCGGCGTACCGCCGTGGCCGGCCTTCGAGGCGGTCGACGTCACGGGCCTCGCGCGCTCGCTCGGCTGCCAAGCCGAGCGCGTCGACGACCACGCCGGGCTGCTGCGCGCGCTCGACGCCGCGCTTCCCAGCCTCGCAGGCCGCGGCCAGCCGCTCGTGCTCGAGGTCGTGGTCGAGCCGTGATGTGCCCACGAGAGAAGGGTCCATGAGTGAAGCTGCACAGGGTTCGCGCTCGTGGCCGACCGCCGCGGGCCGGTCGCGACCGTCGCGGTCAAGGGGGAGCTCGACGTCGCCACCTCGCCGCAGCTGCAGGCGGCGATCGACGCCCGCGCGCCCGGTTACGAGGAGCTCGTCATCGATCTCTCCGAGTGCTCGTTCTTCGCGTCGAGCGGCATCTCGATCCTGCTCGAGGAGAACGCCCGGGCGGCGCGCGACGACTTCCGGCTCGTGGTCGTCAAGGCGCCCGCGCCCGTCCAGCGCATCTTCGACCTCACGAGCCTGGACAAGGTCATCACCTTCCGGGGCTGATGCTCGTCACACCGCGACGGCCTCCGCCGCGGTCCGCGGCGAGGCCGGTCGCAGCATCGAGACGACCGCCCCGGCGAGGGACGTCGCCGCGAGTACCCACAGCGCGGTGTGCATGTTGTGGATGAAGGGTTCCAGGCGCGCGTCGGAGAGCCCGGTCGTCACGCCCGAGAAGATCGCGAGCAGCAGGTCCTTGGGCACGGCGGCGGTGATGATCGCCATCACGAAGGCGATCGAGATGACGGCCCCCGTGTTCTGCAGCATCATGCGCGCGCCGGCGGCGATGCCGCGCCGGTAGGCGGGCACGACGCCCATCATGGCCGCCGTGTTCGGCGAGTTGAACATGCCCGAGCCGATGCCCACGAGCGCGAGCCAGAGCGTGCTCTGCCAGTAGGGGGTGTGGACCTCGAGCGTGGTCATGGCGCCCAGCGCCCCGGCGCTCACGAGCATCCCGAGCGCGGACAGCGTGCGCGAGCCGTAGCGGTCGGCCCAGGCGCCGGCGAGGGGAGAGGCGACGAGCATGCCGAGCGCCATCGGGGCGAGCTTGATGCCCGCGGTGATCGGGTCGTCGCCCTGGGCGCCCTGGAAGTAGAAGACGAACACGAACAGCAGCGCGAAGCGCGAGAGGCCGTTGATGAACGCCGCGGCGCTGGCGGCGGCGAACAGGCGGTTGCGGAAGATGTCGAGGTCGAGCATCGGCGCGCGGCCGCGGCGCTCGATCTCGACGAACAGCGGCAGCAGGATCGCGCCGGCGATCAGGCCGACGATCACGATCGGGTCGTCCCAGCCGTTGATGCCGCCGCGCGAGACGCCGAGCACGAGGCCCGTCAGGCCTGCGACGAACGTGACGGTCCCGAGCAGGTCCAGGCCGCGGTTCGAGTCCGGCTTGGCGAGCTCGTTGAGGACGAAGCCGCCCCACAGCGCGCCGGCGAGCGCGAGCGGGACGTTGAACCAGAACACCCACGGCCAGGAGATCGAGACCAGCGCGCCGCCGAGCACCGGCCCGAGGACGAGGCCGACGGCGGCCACCATCGTGTTGGTCCCCATCGCGAGCCCGAGCTGCTCGCGCGGGAACGCATCGGTGACGAGCGCCGCGGCGTTGGCGAACAGGAACGCGCCGCCCACGCCCTGGAGGATCCGCCACAGCAGCAGCTCCGTGCCTCCGCCCGCGAAGCCGGCCCCGAGCGAGGCGAGGCCGAAGATGAGAAACCCGCCGACGTAGGCACGCTTGCGGCCGAACAGGTCGGACAGGCGCCCGGCCGTCAGCACGAGCACGGTCGAGGCGATCATGTAGGCGAGGATCACCCACACCAGCGCGAGGATGCCGGTGTGGAGCGAGCGCTCGAGATCCGGGAGGGCGATGATCAGCGTGCCCGAGTTGATGGTCGCCATCAGCATCCCGAGGCTCGTGCAGGACAGGGCCCACCACTTGTAGTGCTTGTGCTCGGCGTGGACGCCGACGCGGCGCGGCGCCGGTGTGGGATGAAAGCAGGTTCATCTCGCTCGCTCGGGTCGATATAGTTGCTTGTGACATGCATTCTATCGAGAACGACGATCCGAGCGTGCTCCCGGCGCTCGTGCGCGAGATCTACGCGCTCGGCCGGGTCAACCGCGAGCTGCAGCGCCGCGCGGTGCCCGAGCACCCGCCGGCGTGCCTGCAGGCGCTGGGGCTGATCGGCCGCGGGGAGGCCAATCGGGTCAGCGACATCGCCGACGCGCTGCGGATCGACCTCTCCGTCGCCAGCCGCCAGGTCGCCGTGCTCGAGGCGTCGGGCTGGGTCACGCGCGCGACCGACCCGGCGGACGGCCGTGCGCGGCGGCTGGAGGCCACCGAGTCCGGCCGGGCCGTGCTGGCCGACACCCTGGCCCGGATGGCGGGCGCCTACACGGGCGTGCTGGAGGGTTGGAGCGAGGAGGAGCTCCGCGCGCTCCACGCCACGCTCTCTCGCCTGCGCGAGGACTTCGCCCGCCTGGCCGAGCCCGCCCTGGCGAGCGCCGCGCGCTGACCGCGCGGGCAGGAGGGCGTTGAGGACGACGCCCGTCGCGCAGAGCACGATCAGCGCGCAGCCGAGCAGGCCGGGCGCGGAGAGCCGCGACGCCGCGCCGGCGCCTACGTCGGCGACTTCACCGACGCCACGAACCCGCGGACATCGGCTGCCGGCTCCGAGTAGGCCTCGCCGAGGGCCGACTCCACGGCGCTCATGAACTCGGTCGCCCACTCCGGGAAGTCGTAGTCGATCGACTTGAGGAACTCGAGCGTCGCGGCGAGGCGGATGTCGGCGATCGACGGCGAGTCGCCGCCGATGAACGTCTTGCCGTCGAGGAAGAACGCGCGGTAGGCGTCGAGCGGCTCGGCGAGCGCGGCCTCGGCGTCCTTCTGCGCCTGCGCCTTGACGTCGTCGTGGGCGCCGGACGTGGCGGCCTCGCCCGGGTACTGCGGGAAGCCGAGCGTCGGATACGTGGCGCGCGCGACGAGCGGATAGAACGTGCCGATCAGGTAGAAGTTCGCGCTGTCGATCATCGCCCGCTCGCCCGGATCCGTGGGGTAGAACTGGTCCAGGCCGTGCTTGTTGCAGAGGTAGGCCATGATCGCGCAGCTCTCCCACAGCGAGCCGCGCGGGAGTCCATCCTCCTCGAGCAGCGGCGTCAGGTGCGCGGGGTCCTTGGCCAGGAACTCCGGCGCGCCCGTCTTGCCCCAGACGTCGACCTCCTCGAAGTCGAGGCCGGCGGCCCGAACGAAGATCCGAGCGGTGAGGTTGTTCACACTCGGGGTCAGGATGTTCAGCGTGTTGGCGGCCATGGGGTCCTCCAGCTAGCGGTAGGGGTTCTTGGGCGAGCGGTCGTCCGACAGCGACGCGCGGGATCGCGTCGTGAGCGTCTCGACGGCGTCGGCGAGGTGGACCGGGGCGATGTTGTAGTCGCCCCGCTCGACCCTGAGCTTGTGGGCCTCGAGCAGCACCTCGGCGTGCGTGTGGCCGTGCGGCGGCTCGAAGCGGTAGGACGCGAGCTCGATCAGCAGGCCGAGCGGGTCCTCGAAGTAGATCGAGTCCATGAAACCGCGGTCCTTGACGCCGCTGTGGCGGATCTCCCGCTCGTCGAGCCGCTCGACCGCCTGGTGGAAGGTCGCCTGCGAGACCGCGAACGCGAGGTGGTGCACGCAGCCGGGGTCGGTCGGGGTGCGGCTCGGATCGGGCGTCCGCTCCTCATTGGTGAAGACGGTGATCAGCCGTCCGTCACCCGGGTCGAAGTAGAGATGGCTCTCCGACTCGTTGTCGAGGTTGGGCTGGTCGAACACGAACGGCATGCCGAGCAGGCCCTCCCAGAAGTCGATCGAGGTCTGCCGGTCGGCTCCCACGATCGTGATGTGATGGACACTCTGGCTCTGCAGTTTTCGCATCGGCCCCTCGACGTCGACGGCGCGAGCTTCCCACGACCACGGGCCGTACCGCAACCCGCGCTTGCCGTTAGGTTGCGGTGATGCCCTCCGTCCGCGCCGCGACCCTCCTCGCCCCCCAACAGCTCGAGGTCCGGTCCTATCCGTATCCGGACGCGCTCGAGCCGGGGGCGGTGCTGCTGCGCATGCTGGCCTCGGGCATCTGCGGGACCGACAAGCACACGTTCCGCGGCGAGACCGAGCAGTACCTGGGCACCGACAAGGAGCGCTCGACGCCGTTCCCGATCATCCAGGGGCACGAGAACGTCGGCGTGGTCGCCGCCGTCGGCGACGGCGGAGCGCTCGCGCGCGACGGGTCGCCGCTGGCGGTCGGCGACCGCGTCGTCCCGGCGCCCAACCGTGCGTGCGGCGAGTGCCACATGTGCGCCCGCGGGTTCCCCTACTACCTCTGCCGCCGGCTCGAGAACTACGGCAACTCGCTGACCAGCAGCGCCGCGCCCCATCTCTTCGGCGGCTGGTCGGAGTACCTCTACCTCAAGCCGCGCACGGCGGTGTTCCGCGTGCCCGAGGGGCTCCCCGACGACGTCGCGGTGCTGACGGAGATCTTCGCGGTGACGCACAGCCTCGAGCGCGCGGCGCAGCTGCCGAGCCCGGCGGGCTTCCGGCCGGGCGCGTCGGTCGCCGTCATCGGCGTCGGCGCGCTCGGGCTGGCGCACGCCGTCAAGGCCGCGCTGATGGGTGCCGGGCGCGTGATCGCGGTCGATCCGTCCCGCCGCCGCCTCGAGCTCGCGACGCGCCTGGCCGGCGCCGAGGCGGCCGTTGCCGGCGAGGTGCGAGCCCTGTGCGCGGGCGAGGGCGTCGACGTGGTCGTCAACGCCACCGGCTTCCCCGGCTCGTTCGCGCAGGCGGTGGAGATGGTGCGCGACGGCGGCCTCGTGATCGAGGTGGGCGCGTTCGTGGACATGGGCGACGAGCCGCCGTTCAACCCCGCCGTGCTGTGCGGGCGCAACCTCACGCTGCTCGGCGTCGGCGGCGAGGACCTGCTCGTCTACGAGAGCACCCTGGCCCTGCTCGCCCGCCATCACACGAGCATCCCGCTCGCCGACATGGTCTCGCACCGCTTCGCCGTCGAGGATGCGCCCGAGGCCATGCGGACGGCGCTCGACGCCGACCGCTCGGCGAAGGTCCTGATCACCTCCGGGTGATGAAGCACCCCGGCTTCGACATCCAGGGCCGCAGGGCCCTCGTCACGGGCTCCAGCCGCGGGATCGGGCGGGCGCTCGCGCGGGGGTTCGTGGAGGCCGGCTGCTCGGTCGCGTTGCACGGCCGCGACGGCGGCGCGCTGGAGCAGGCCGCGGCGGAGCTCGCGGCGACCGCCGAGCGCACGGGGGCGCAGGTCGATCAGGTCGCGTTCGACGTCACCGACTCCGCCGCGGTCGATGCCGGCGTCGCAGCGCTCGAGGCCGAGCACGGGCCGCTCGACATCCTGGTCAACAACGCGGGCGTGCAGTACCGCGCGCCGCTGCTCGAGTTCCCCGACGATGCGTGGCACCGCGTGATCGAGACGAACCTCACCAGCGCCTTCCTCGTGAGCCGCGCCGTCGCGCGCGGGATGGTCGAGCGGGGCCGCGGCAAGATCATCAACATCTGCTCGCTGATGGCGGAGCTCGGGCGGGCCGACGTCGCGCCGTACGCCGCCAGCAAGGGCGGCCTCAAGATGCTGACGCGGGGGATGTGCGCCGACTGGGGAGCCTCGGGGGTCCAGGTCAACGCGATCGGGCCCGGCTACTTCCAGACCGAGCTGACCGCCGCGCTGGTGGAGGACGAGGAGTTCGACGCCTGGCTGCGCCGGCGGACGCCCGCGGGGCGCTGGGGCCGGCCGGAGGAGCTCGTCGGCGCACTGCTGTTCCTCGCCTCGCCGGCCTCGGACTTCGTCAACGGCCAGATCGTCTATGTCGACGGCGGCCTCTCGGCGGTCGTCTAGAGCGCCTCGAGCGTCCGGCGCATGACCGCGGGGTCGGGGTCGACGCCGGTCCAGTGCCGGATGCCGATGAGGCCCTGGTTGACGAGCATGCCGAGCCCGTCGAGGACGGTGCAGCCACGCGCCTCGGCGTCGCGGATGAGGCGCGTGCGCGGAGGGTTGGGGATGACGTCGGCGACGACCATGCCCGGCCGCAGCGTGCCGACATCGAGGTCGACGCGCGCGTCGACGTCGGGGAACAGGCCGACGGACGTCGCGTTGACGACGATGCCGGTCGCCTCCGGCACGCCGTAGGGCCCGCTCCACTCCATCAGCTCGGCCTGCGCCGGCGTGCGCTCGCGGAGCAGCGCGACGAGCTCGGACCCGCGGCTGGGATCGCGGTTGACGATCGTGATCGACGCCGCCCCCGCCAGCGCCGCCTCGACGGCGATCGCGCGCGCGGCGCCGCCCGCGCCGAGGACGACGAGCGATTTCCCGGCCGGATCGACGACCGTTCGCAGCGCGCTGAGAAAGCCCTGCCCGTCGGTGTTCTCTCCGACGTAGCGGCCGTCGCGATGCACGACGCAGTTGACGGCGCCGATGACCGCGGCGGAGTCGGCGAGCCCGTCGAGATGCTCGATCACGGCGACCTTGTGGGGGATCGAGCAGTTGAAGCCGGCCCAGCCCATCGCGCGCGCGCCGCGGACGGCGTCGCCGAGCGCGTCCGGCGGGACCTCGCAATTGATGTAGCGGGCGTCGAGGTCGTGGTGCCGGTAGGCCGCCTCGACCATCGCGACCGTGGGGTTCTCCCCGGCCGGCGTCGAGAACGAGCCGGTGAGCAGGCTCAGGAAGCTCGCCATGCGAGCAGCACGCTACAGGCCCGGCGAGCCGCGGCGATGCGCCTCGCACACGAACGGGCGCGCGTCCGGGCCGAGGTGGAAGTGGACCGGCTTCTCCGGCTCGCGGAGCGCGCGGGTGATCGCGGCGGCGACGCGCTCGATCATCGGGACGTCCGATCCGAGCGCGTGGTACGGAACCGGCGTCGGCGGCGCGGGCGCGGCTGGAACCCACGCGATTAGTTCTGCCGCCGCGGTCGGTCTACTCCGAACCGAACATGACGAACGCGAGGAGCACATCCGTGGACGATGCCGTCCAGGCCGAGGCGATGGTCAAGCACTACCGCAGCCGGACGGGGGTGGTCGAGGCCGTTCGCGGGGTCGATCTCCGGGTTCAGGCGGGTGAGATCTTCGGATTCCTGGGACCGAACGGCGCCGGCAAGTCGACGATGATCAAGATGCTGACCACGCTGCTCTCGATCACCTCGGGCACCGCGCGTGTGGCCGGCGTGGACGTGGCCCGCGATCCCGACGGGGCGCGCCGCCGGATGGGCGTGGCGCTGCAGGAGGCGGGGCTCGACCCGCGCCAGACCGGCCGCGAGACGCTCGTCCTGCAGGGGCGGCTGTTCGGCCTGTCCGCGCACGACGCTGTCGCGCGCGCCACGGAGCTGCTCGAGCTGGTCGAGCTCGTCGACGCGGCCGACCGCCGCGTCAAGGGCTACTCCGGCGGCATGAAGCGCCGGCTCGATCTCGCCTCCGCGCTCGTCCACCAGCCCGAGGTCCTGTTCCTGGACGAGCCGACGACCGGCCTCGATCCGGCGAGCCGGCTCACCGTCTGGGACGAGGTGCGGCGGATCAACCAGCTCGGGACGACGGTGTTCCTCACGACCCAATATCTCGAGGAGGCCGACGCCCTGTGCGAGCGGCTGGCCATCATCGACGGCGGGCTGATCGTGCGCGAGGGCACGCCGGCCCAGCTCAAGGCCGAGCTGCGCGAGCGCCAGGGCCTGGCGAGCGACCCGTCGCTCGACGACGTGTTCCTCGACGCGACCGGGCGCACGCGCAGCCGCGCGGCCGGCGACGTGCAGGAGGTGACGGCATGATCGCCGCGGCCTGGGTGCTGGGACAGCGCGCGCTGCGCGAGGCGTGGCGGACGCCGGAGGCGCTGGTGCCGACGCTGTTCATTCCGCTGTTCTTCCTCGTCGTGAACGTCGGCCAGGCGGGGAAGATCTTCCCGGCGCAGTCGACGGGCTTCTTGAAGGGCCAGGGCTACGGCGCGTTCCAGCTGCCGGCCTCGCTGCTGCTGGCGGCGTCGTTCGGGACGGCGGCGCTGTTCCTCGTCGAGGACATCGAGGGCGGCTACTTCGACAAGCTGCGCTCCGCACCGATCGCGCGCACGTCGATCGTGCTCGGGCGGCTCATCGCCGAGCTGGCGAAGGGGTTGCTCATCTCAACGCTGATCGTCCTGCTCGGAATGGTGTTCGGCATCACGATCGCGAGCGGCGTGCTCGGCTTCGTGCTGCTCGTCGTTATGACCGCGTCGTGGTCGGTGGTCTTCGTCGGCTTCATGCAGCTGATCGCGCTCAAGACGCGCAGCGCGGCGGCGACCAACTCAGGCGGCCTGGTCTTCTTCCCGCTGCTGTTCCTGACGCCGAACTTCGTCCCGCGCAACATGCTCACCAGGCCGATGGAGGTCGCGGCGTCGTTCAACCCGGTGACCTACGTGATGGAGGGGCTGCGCTCCCTCATCCTCGTGGACCTGGAGTGGAGCAAGATCCTGCCCGCGTTCGGCGTCGTCGCCGTCCTGGGCGCGCTGATGCTCGCCCTCAACGTCCGGATGATCAAGCGCTACGACTGAGGTTTGTGGCGCAAACTAGTTGACGCGGCGCCTGGTCTGAGCTATGGTCTGCGGCGCCAACTAGTTTGAACGGAATGAACATGGAACGCAGAGAGCTGGAGTCAGCGGCGGCCACGTACGCCAATCTGAAGGGCCTGTTGGGGATCCCGGGCGGTCTCCTGGCGATCCTCGCGGCGCTGGGCAATTGGGAGTGGGGCCCGCTGCGCCACACCTGGGTCTTCCTCGGCGTGGCGCTGCTGCTCGGAGCCGCATCCCTGCTCATCAGCCGCTACTACGCCGAGCACTACGGGCGCGTCACGCTGTCCAGAGCGCAGCGGCGGCGGGCTGCGGCGGCCGTCATCGTCGGCGCGCCGCTGATGTTCGGAGCGGCGCTCCTGCTCCGCAGCCGAGCGGGCTGGTCGCTCGATCTGCCGGTCAACGCCATCCCGGCGTCCTTCGCTCTGCTGATGCTGGCGACCTATGCCGCCGCGGCGGTGCTGAGAACGCACCACGTGATCATCTTCGGCTCGCTCGCGGTGGCCGGCCTCCTGCCGGTCTGGGACGGTGCAGACCCGAGCAACACCGGCCTCGTTCTCGTCGGCGTCGCGATCATCGCGGCCGGCATCCTCGACCACCGGCTGCTCGTCCGCACGTTCGGGCCGCCCAAGGGGCTGAAGCTCAGCAATGCCGGAGCGTGACGAGGAGCTGATCCTCGACCGGCTCATCCACGAGCCGGGGCGGCTGGCGATCCTGACCGTGCTGTCCTCCGTGGAGGACGCCGACTTCGTCTTCCTCCAGCGCACGACGGGGCTGACCAAGGGCAACCTCTCCAGCCACCTCACGAAGCTGGAGGAGGCGGGCCTGGTCGAGATCGAGAAGCGGTTCATCCGCAAGAAGCCCAACACCAACGTCGCGCTGACGGCGGTCGGCAGGCAGCGGGTCGCGAGGCACTGGAGTCAGCTCGAGCGCCTGAAGAGCCTCTCGGAGACCCCGGCCACGGCCGTGGCAGGTGATCATTCGAGCTCCCGGTAGGAGATGAACTCGATCAGGCCGCCGTCGGGGTCGCGGAAGCTACCTCGGTCACACGAACTCCCGGGCCGTGGACGTTGAGCTGCTGCTCGCCGAAGCGGTAGGCCCAGCGTTCACCGACCCGGACCACCTCGGCGCCGAGCACGTCTCCGAAGAACGCGTTGGACACAGCGCACGCCCGTGAGCTGTCGCTCGCGCCCTCCCACGACCACGCGCGCGATCTGTGACTACGGCGAACCTGGCGCGGGCTACGATCGGCCTGTGCTCGAGCTCCGGCCGTCATGTGAGTGCTGCGACCGCGACCTGCCGCCGGAGTCGCCCGCCGCGCGGATCTGCACGTACGAGTGCACGTTCTGCGCCGAGTGCGTCGCCGACCTGCTCGGAGGCGTGTGCCCGAACTGCGGCGGCGGATTCGAGCGACGCCCGATCCGGCCGGCGGCGATGCTGCTCAACGACCCGGCTTCCACCGTCCGCGTCTTCGCGCCGGACGGCTGCGCGAACCGCTAGCCGGGCTTGATCGTGTTGTGGACCTCCATGGCCTCGAGGCCCGGAGGCGGCCAGTCGCTGCTCACCGCGTCGGGGCCGGCGACCTTCTGGATCGTGGGTACGAGGCGCTCGTCCCGGAAGCGCCGATAGGCCTCTTCGGACTCCCAGACCTCGATCACCCGCAACTTGCCCTCATAGAGCCCGGCCGCGTGGAGGATCGCCCCGGGCGGGAGGTCTTCGCTGCCGAGCTCGGCGCCGATGGCGTCGTAGGCATCGAGACCGATGCCCTCGGTGGTCTGCACGTACGCCCAAGCCATGGCTTCGCCCCTTCAGGGTCGGAGGTGTCAGGACGACCCTCTCACCTCTCGGCGACCAGGTCGAGGCGCCAGTCGTTGCACCGCATGAGGCTGCCCGGCGGGTACTCGAACTCGCACGGCCCGAGGAGCGTGAACCCGAGCGCCCGGCAGATCGCGTTCGACGGCTGGTTCTCGACCGACGGGAACGCGTGCAGGGACCGGCGCGGCGTCGCCTCCGCCCTCGCAAGGTCGACCGCCTGGGCGGTCGCCGCGCGCGCGATGCCGCGGCCCTGGAACGCCGGCAGCACCGACCACCCGATCTCATTGACCTCCTCGCCGCGCCAGGTCCGCGGCCAGAACCCCACCGACCCGGCCGGCTCGCCGGTGGCGACGTCGACGATCTTGAACATGCCGGAGTCCGCCGGCTCGTAGCGCGCCTGGCGCTCGGCGATCTTCTCGGGGCTCTCCGGGCCACCGAGGTGCTCCATCATCGCCGGGTCGCCGGTGAGCCTCTCGAGCAGCGCGAGGTCCCCCGCCCCCCACGGGTCGAGGCGCACTGGCATGCCTCCAGCGTAGGGCGGTTACCTCGCAGGTAATCGATTCTCGCCGGGGCTCCACGTACTGTGGCCGCCATGCCCGCATACGCCATAGCCCATCTCCGGTCGGTCCGCTTCGGCCCCGGCATCGTCCGCTACCTCGAGCGCATCGACGCGACGCTCGAGCCGTTCGGCGGGCGCTTCATCGTCCACGGCAGCCAGGCCGAGGTTCGCGAGGGCGAGTGGCCCGGCGACGCGATCGTCATCGAGTTCCCGGATCGCGACAGCGCCACGGCCTGGTACGACTCGCCCGCGTACCAGGAGATCCTGCCGCTGCGCACCGAGAACTCCGACGCCACGGCCATCCTCGTCGACGGCGTCACCCCGGACCACCGCGCCACGGACGTTCTCCAGGGCGGGTGACCTTGAAGGCGGCGGCGGTGGGAGGGTAATGTCGCCGTTCTCCCGTTCCCTCCCCGTCGGACTCCCATGACCCGCTGGGTTGACTTCGTCATCACCCATCGCAAGCGCGTCCTCGCCGCGTGGCTTGCGCTCTTCCTGCTCGGCGGCCTCGCCGCGTCCAACCTCGGCGGCCTGCTCTCCAATCGCTTCAGCGTCCCCGGCGCGGAGTCCGAGCGCGGGCTGAACCTGCTCAAGCAGCGCATGGGCGAGCGCTCCGACGGCGCCTTCACGCTGGTCGCGACGGGCGTCGACACGCGCGTCGAGCGCACCGCCGTGCAGAGCGCCGCGCGCCGCGCCGGGACGGTGGTGCGCGGGGGCAAGGCGGGCCCGCTGCTGAGCGCCGGCCGGGGCGTCGTCTACGCGCAGATCGCCACACCGCTCGAGAACCAGGACGCATCGGAGCTGACGCCGCGGATGCGCCTCGTCATCACCCACCCGGCCGGTGTGACGACTTACCTGTCCGGCTATCCGGCGATCAACTTCGACACCCAGAAGATCTTCAGCCAGGACCTCGGGCGGGGCGAGGCGATCGCGGTCCCGATCGCGCTGATCGTGCTCGCGTTCATGTTCGGCACCGCGGGCGGGATCGCCGTGCCGCTCGTGTTCGCGGCGATCACGATCCCGACGACGCTCGGGCTCGTCTGGATCTTCGCCCACGTGATGGACATGGCGATCTACGTCACGAACATCGTCGCGCTGATCGGGTTCGCGATCGCGGTCGACTACTCGATGCTCGTCGTGTTCCGCTTCCGCGAGGAGCTCGCGCACGAGGACGACGTGCCGACCGCGCTGCGGACGACGATGATGACCGCCGGCCGGGCGACGCTGTTCAGCGGCCTGACGGTCGCGGTGGGGCTCGCGCTGCTCGTGTTCATGCCGCTGCCGTTCATGCGCTCGATGGGCGTCGGCGGCCTGCTCGTGCCGCTCATCTCGATCGCCGCCTCGGCGACGCTCCTGCCCGCCCTGCTGTCGCTGATGGGGCAGCGCGTGAACCGTTGGCGGATCGTCCCCCGGCGAGTCCTCGAGCGCCGCGCCGCCACCGACACGACGGGCTTCTGGCACCGGCTCGCCACCTCGATCATGCGCCGCCCCGTGCTGTTCTTCTGCGTCGCCGGCGGGCTCATGCTCGCGCTCGCGGTGCCGGCGTTCGGCCTCCACGTCACCGGCGGCGACAACCGCGGCGTGCCGCTGACGACGGAGTCCACCAGGGGCCTGCACGTGCTCGAGACGACGCTCGGGCCGGGCGCGCTGGCGCCGCACCAGGTCGTGGTCGACACGCGCGGGCCCGGCGGCGCCTCGGACCCGGCCGTCGTCGCCGCGCAGCGGCGGCTCGTGGCGGCGCTGCGGCGCGACCGCGAGATCGTGCCCACGACGATCGCCGCCCCGGCCTTCGTCCCGCGCACGCAGGCGCGCCAGGCCAACCTCGTCGACGGCGAGGGGCGCGTGCTGCAGGTCCGCGCCGCGGGGCACTCCGACGCCGGGACGAACGCGGCGATGGATCTCGTCAGGCGCATCCGCGACCGCTACATCCCGGCGGCGCGCTTCCCCTCGTCCTCCGACGTCCTCCTCAGCGGCGCGCCGGCCTTCGGTGTCGACTTCATCGACAAGGCCTACGGTGCCTTCCCGTGGCTCGTGCTCGCCGTGCTGATCGTCTCCTACCTGATCCTGCTGCGGGCGTTCCGCTCCGTCGTCCTGCCGCTGAAGGCGGTGATCATGAACCTGCTGTCGGTGAGCGCGACCTACGGCGTGCTGGTGCTCGCCTTCCAGCACGGCTGGGGCGAGCCGTTCGGGCTCAAGCAGTCCGATCAGATCGACGGCTGGATCCCGATCTTCCTGTTCGCGATGCTGTTCGGGCTCTCGATGGACTACGAGGTCTTCCTGCTCTCGCGCGTGCGCGAGGAGTGGGACCGCCGCCACGACAACGAGCACGCCGTCGCGTTCGGGCTCGAACACACCGGCCGCATCATCACGGCGGCGGCGATCATCATGATCGCGGCGTTCGCGGGCTTCCTGACCGGCAGCTTCGTCGGGCTGCAGGAGTTCGGGCTCGGGCTCTCCGCCGCGATCCTGCTCGACGCCACGGTCGTGCGCGCGGTGCTCGTGCCGGCGACCATGAAGCTGCTCGGCAACTGGAACTGGTACCTGCCCGAGCGCGTGCGGCGCGCGCTGCGGCTGCGCACCGCGCGGGCTTCGGCGCGCTGACTCAGCGAGCCGCTGCCAGCGCGCTTCGCTGGCGGCCGTCGCTGTCGAAGTTCGCCGGGTTCAGCCACGCCTCGTACGCGGCCCGCGCGGCCGGCCATTCGCCGTCGAGCAGCGCGAACCAGGCGGTGTCGCGGTTGCGCCCCTTGACGATCATGTGCTGGCGGAACACGCCCTCGAAGGTGAAGCCGAAGCGCGCGGCCGCGCGGCGCGACCGGGCGTTGGCGGCGTCGCACTTCCACTCGAGCCGGCGGTTGCCGAGGTCGTCGAAGGCGTGGCGCGCGAGCAGGTAGATCGTCTCCGTCGCCGCCGGCGTGCGCTGCAGCGGGGCGCCGAACCAGATGTGGCCGATCTCGATGCAGGCGTGGACGGGCTCGATGCGGAGGTACGACACGACGCCCCCCGCCCGTCCGGTCGCGGGGTCCACGATCGTGAGGAACAGCGGGTCGGGGGAGCTCGCGCGCTCGGCGAGCCAGCCGCGCAGCTCCTCCGCGTCGGCGAACGGGCCGTAGGGCAGGTAGTCCCACAGCTGGGGGTCGCCTGCCGCGGCCGCGAGCAGGTCGTCCGCATGGCGCTCGGGGTCGAGCGGCTCGAGGCGCACGCGGGTGCCGAGCAGGGGGCGGTGCGTCGGCGGAGTCGCCGGGAGGAGGCTCACTCCCGCGACGGCAGGTCGCCGTCCGCGGCGGCCGCGAGCGTCGCGTCGACCGTCGCGCCGTAGGCCTCGATCGCGACGCGCAGGTCGGCCTCCGCGGTGTCCTCCTCCGGGGTGTGGGAGACCGGGGGAGAGGAGGAGGCGAAGAGCATCACGGTCGGGATCAGGCGCGCCATCTCCGCGGCGTCGTGGAGCGGGCCGCTCGGGATCGCGATGTCCTTGCCGCCCGCATCGACGACCGCCTGCTTCGCAAAGCCGATCAGCCGCTCGTCGAACGGGATCGGCGGGATCGCCCACAGGTGGCGCAGCTCGACCTCGCAGCCCTGGTCGGCCGCCGCCCGCTCGCAAGCCTCGTCGGCCTCGGCGAGCATCGCGGCGAGCTCGCCGGCGTCGAGGTGGCGCTGGTCGAGCAGCATCTCCGTCCGCCCCGCGATCGCCGTCACGACGCCCGGCTCGCTGGTCGCGCCGCCCACCGTGCAGACACCGCCCTCATGCCGGACACCGACCTCGCGGATCGCCAGCGCGGCCTGGGCGGCGGCGAGGAAGGAGTCCTGCCGGAGCTCCATGGGGGTGGCGCCGGCGTGGGCCGCGCGCCCGGTGAAGACCGCGACGCGGCGCTCGACCCCGAAGGTCCCGAGCACGGCGGCCGCCGGCTCGCCCTGGCGCTCGAGCACCGGGCCCTGCTCGATGTGGAGCTCGAGGTACGCGCGCGCGCCCTTCAGGTGCGCGCCCGACTCGTGCACCTTCGCGAGGTCGACGTCGTAGCGAGCGACGACGTCCTCGAGTCGCTCGCCGTCGCGGTCCTTGAGGTCGCGGACCTCGTCGATTTCAAGCGTCCCCGCGCAGGCGGAGGAGCCGAACAGGCTGCGTCCGAAGCGCGCACCCTCCTCGTCGGCCCAGTCGACGAAGCGCAGCCCGACGGGCCGCTTCTCCTCGGCATGCGAGCGCAGCGCCTCGACGGCGGCGAAGATCCCGAGCGCGCCGTCGAGCCAGCCGCCCGCCGGGACGGAGTCGACGTGCGAGCCGACGATCACGAAGCCCTCCTGCTCGCCCTCCAGGGCGGCCCAGACGTTGCCCGCCGCGTCGGTCTCGATCGAGACCGGGAGCTCCTCGAGCCGCGAGCGCACCAGCTCGCGCGCGCGCACCCACTCGTCGGTCCAGCACACGCGGCGGGCGCCGCCGGGGCCGCCGGTCAGCTCCGCCAGCTCGCGCAGGTCGGCGATGACCCGGTCGGCGTCCATCGCCGTCACCCTGCGATGGCGGCCGCGGCGCCGAGCGAGCGCGGGACGAAGCGGCCGTGGCCCGGCTGCGTGCGGATCTCACCGCGGTCGTAGACCAGCTCGCCGCGGCAGAACGTGTGGCGCACGCTGCCGCTCGAGGTCTGGCCCTCGAAGAGGTCGTAGTCGACGTTCATGTGCGAGGTCCGCGTGGAGAACTCGAACGGCGTGGCGGGATCGAAGACGACGAGGTCGGCGTCCATCCCGGGCGCGATCGCGCCCTTGCGCGCGAGGCCGAAGCGGCGGGCGATCGCCGTCGAGGTCTTGTCGACGAGCTCGTTCGGCGTGATGCGCCCGCCCACGACACCGAGGTCCCACAGCTTCACGAGGCGGTGCTGGATCATCGCCAGTCCGTTGGGGATCTTGGAGAAGTCGTCGCGACCGAGCGCCTTCTGCTCGCTGTTGAACGGGCAGTGGTCGGTCGAGACGCTCTCGAGCACGCCGCGGCGCAGCGCGCGCCATAGCCGCTCCTGGTTGTGCTCCTCGCGCAGCGGCGGCGAGCAGACGTAGCGGGCGCCCTCGAAGTCGGGGCGCGCGAGGTCGTCGACGGTGTTGGTGAGGTACTGCAGGCATGTCTCGCCCGAGACGGCCACGCCGCGCGCCTGCCCGGCGGCGATCTCGTCGGCCGCGAGGCCGCAGGTCACGTGCACGATGTAGACGCTCGCGCCCGCCAGCTCCGCGAGGCGCACCGAGCGGGACGTCGCTTCGGCCTCGAGGATCTCCGGGCGGGTCCGGGCGTGGTGGATCGGGTCCGTCTGGCCGGCCGCGAGCGCGCGCTCGACGAGCACGTCGATCGCCCAGCCGTTCTCGCAGTGCACCATCGTCAGCGCTCCGAGGTCGCGCGTGGTCTCGAGCACGCGGAAGAAGAGGTCGTCGGTGACCATCAGCACGCCCTTGTAGGCGAGGAAGACCTTGAAGGTGGCGATGCCCTGCTCGACCATCGGCTCCATGTCGGCGAACGTGCCCTCGTCCGCCTGGGTGATCGCCATGTGGAAGCCGTAGTCGACGTGCGCGGCGCCGGCCGCGCGGTCCTGCCACTCGTCGAGGGAGGACTGCAGCCCGCCGCCGTGCTGCTGGATCACGAAGTCGACGATGCAGGTCGTGCCGCCGGCCGCGGCGGCGCGCGTCCCGGTGTCGTAGTCGTCGATCGAGCGGGTGCCGCCGAACGGCATCGCCATGTGCGTGTGGTTGTCGATCAGCCCCGGCAGGACGTAGCAGCCGGACGCGTCGACGACCTCGGCGTCGGTCTCGCCGACGTCGCCGACGGCGACGATCTCCTCGCTGTCGATGAGCACGTCGGCGACCGACGAGTTGGTGGCGGACACGACCGTGCCGCCGCGGACGAGCTTTCTCATGAGGCGCCTCCTGTCACGCCGGCGAAGTGCGGGATGATCTCACGGCCGTAGGTCTCGAGCGTCTCCTCCTGGCCCTCGGTCATCAGGTAGACGTTGAACTGGTCGACGCCGATCGACGCGAGCTCCTCCAGCTTCTCGATCGCCTGCTGGGGCGAGCCGAGCACGCAGAAGCGGTCGCAGATCTCGTCGCTCACGAACGCGCCGTGCTGCGCTCCGACGCGCGAGTGCTCGCCGTAGTCGTAGTTCGTCTCCGACGGCACGTAGTCGGTCAGCGCCTTCGGCACGACGGAGCCGTCGGCGCCGTAGCGGGCGATCAGGTCCCGGACGTGGTTCGAGACCATGGCCGGGAACCACCGCACCTGCTCGCGCGCCGCGGCGAGGTCGCCCGAGATGTGGCTCGGCGCGCAGACGATGCACTTGAGCGCCGCGGGGTCGCGGCCCGCCTCCTCGGCGGCCTTACGGGCCGTGCCCATCGTCCATTGGATGATGTCCGGGTCGGCGAGCTGGATGATCACGCCGTCGCCCAGCCGCCCCGCCACGCCGAGCACGCGCGGGCCGTAGCCGGCGACGTGCATCTCGATCTCCGGCAGCTCCGGGCGCACCCACGCGAGCTCGATCTCGGTGTCGTTCCACTGCACCTTCTCGCCGTTCATGAACGGCTTGATCATCCGCAGCGATTCCTCGAAGCGGGCGACCGGCACGGGCTTCTGGTTGATGTAGCGGCGGGCCGAGTCGCCGCGCCCGATGCCCATGATCATCCGGCCCGCGGAGATGTCCTGCAGCGTCGCGTACGCGCTCGCGACCACGGTCGGGTCGCGCGTGCCCGGGTTCGTGACCATGTGGCCGAGCTTGATCCGCTGCGTCGCCGCCGCGGCCAGCGCGAGCGTCGGCATCGATTCCTGCCACAGCACGTGCGAGTCGTAGGTCCAGCCGTACTCGAAGCCCTGCTGCTCGGCGAGCGCGATCAGCTCGATCATGCGCTGGTACGGCGGGTCGGGCAGGACGGTGACGCCGAAGCTGAGGGTCATCCGCCGATGCTAGCCCGGCTTGCGATCATCGGCGTTCTTGCCCTGTGCCATCGAACGGAGGCATCAATGATCAGCAAGCTCGACTTCATCGGCATCCCGTCACAGGACGCCGACCGCTCGCGCGCCTTCTATGTCGACACGCTCGGCCTGCGGCCGGACGACCATGCCTCGCATGACGTCTGGGCCGGCGACACCTGCTTCGGCATCTGGGAGCCGGAGAAGATGGGCATGCCGTTCGCGCCCCAGAAGAACGCACACCCTGCGCTCCACGTCGACGACGTGGCCGCGGCGCGGGCCGAGCTCGAGGCCAAGGGCGTCGCGTTCGCCGGCGAGACGCTCGACACCGGCGTCTGCCACATGGCGCTCTTCACCGACCCCGACGGCAACGACCTCATGCTGCATCACCGCTACGCGCCGTACTCGTAGCGCAGGCGGGGCAGAGGCCGTGGATCGGGAAGTGGTCGAAGTGCGCGCGGAAGCCTGAGGCCTTCTCGATCTCGGTGCGGACACGGCGCATCCGGGCGGCATCGAGGCGCGTGACGCCGGCGCAGCGCTCGCACACGAGGTAGGCGTGCTCGCCGGCGCCGGCAAGCTGGTAGAGCCCGGCGCCGTGGCCGAGGTGGACGTGACGGACGACGCCGATGTCCTCGAGCCAGTCGAGGTTGCGATAGACGGAGACCGCCTCGGTGGTCGGGAGGCGGCCGCCGAGGCCGTCCGCGATCTGCTCCGCCGACACCGGGCCGTCGGCGGCGAAGAGCGCTTCGAGTACGGCCCGGCGCGGCGCGGTGAGCCGACCGCCGGCCTCGCGGACCGCGCGCGCGGCGTCCTCGAGGTCGCCCACGGGGAGCGCGGGATGCCGAGGCGCGACCGTCATCGGTTCAGGGCTGCTGCAGGTGCGTCGACCAACGTTCCTCGACGCGTCCGTAGCGCCAGATCGCGGCGGCCAAGATCCAGGTGAGCGCGAACAGCCCGACGATGAAGTAGCCGACGAGGTTGAGATCGAGGGTGGAGGCGAAGTCCCATATCCCACCGTGGAGGCTGAGGCGGTCGGCGAGCACGGAGACCAGCTCGATCGAGCCGACGATCAGCGCGACCGCGACCGACAGGCCGGTGATGGTGATGTTGTAGTAGATCTTGCGGACCGGCTGGGAGAACGCCCAGCCGTAGGCGAAGTTCATGAACGCGCCGTCGATCGTGTCGAGCAGCGACATACCGGCCGCGAACAGGATCGGCAGGCAGAGGATCGCGTAGAACGGGAGGCCCGCGCCCGCGGCGCCGGCGGCGAGGAACAGCAGCGCGACCTCGCTCGCGGTGTCGAACCCGAGCCCGAACAGGACGCCGAGCGGATACATCTGCCACGGGTGCTTGACCGCACGCGTCGCGCGGCCGTAGAAGCGGGTCATGAGCCCACGCGCGCCGAGCTCGTCCTCGAGCGCCTGCTCGTCGAGGTCGCCGGTCCGCATGCGCCGGAAGACGTTGACGATGTTGACGAGGATGAACAGGTTGAGGATCCCGATCACGAACAGGAACGCGCCCGAGACGCCGGGGCCGATGACGCCGGTCGCCGTGTGCAGCGCCGAGCCGTGGTCCTCGACCGAGCCTCTGAGGCCGCGGACGCCGATCGAGAACAGGAAAGCGAGCAGGAACACGATCGTGGAGTGGCCGAGCGAGAAGAAGAAGCCGACGCTGAGCGGGCGCTGGCCGTCGGCCATCAGCTTGCGCGTGGTGTTGTCGATGGCGGCGATGTGGTCGGCGTCGAAGGCGTGGCGCAGTCCCAGCGTGTAGGCGGTGATGCCGAGCCCGAGGCCGAACACGGCGCCGTGACCGAGCTGGAAGTCCCGCGGGACGACGAGCACGAGCAGGAGGAAGAAGCCGACGACGTGAAGGCCCAGCACGGCGGCGGCGAGCGCGAGCGCGCGGCGCCACTCCTGCGGCGTCAGCGCCAGCCTCACTCGGGCCCACCGGGACAGCTCGGGCATTCCCACTCCTCCTGGCTCGGAGCGCGCAGCCTCGGCCAGCGTCCCGTCTACGAGGACGGCACGCTAGCGCGGCGGGTGGCCTTATTGCAACCCCGTATCAGTACCGGGTCTTGCTCAGCTGGGCTGCGGGACGATCCGGATGTACGGCCGCGGCGACTCCCAGCCGTCCGGGTACGTCTCCTTCGCCTGCTCGTCGGACACCGAGCCGGCGATGATCACGTCGTCGCCCTGCTCCCACTGCGCCGGCGTGGCGACCTTGTGGTTCGCGGTCAGCTGCAGCGAGTCGATGACCCGCAGCACCTCGTCGAAGTTGCGGCCCGTCGTCATCGGATAGACGAGGATCAGCTTGACCTTCCTGTCCGGGCCGATGACGAACACGTTGCGGACCGTCTGGTTCTGGGCGGGCGTGCGCTCGGTGGCCTCGCCCTCGACGTCGGCCGGCAGCATCCCGTAGAGCTTGGAGACCTTGAAGTCCGAGTCGCCGATGATCGGGAAGTTCAGCGCGGTGCCCTGGGTCTCCTCGATGTCCTTCGCCCACGCCTCGTGGTTGTCGAGGTTGTCGACCGAGAGCCCGATGACCTTGACGTTGCGGCTCTCGAAGTCGGGGTTGATCTTGGCCATGTAGCCGAGCTCGGTGGTGCAGACGGGCGTGAAGTCGCGCGGGTGTGAGAACAGCACCGCCCACGAGTCGCCGATCCAGTCGTGGAAGCTGATCTTGCCTTCCGTCGTCTCGGCCTCGAAGTCAGGTGCCGTGTCGCCGATTTGCAGAGCCATATTTCTGATCTCCTTTGGGTGGATTCCTGCCTGGCGTGCATGTTGGCACCTCGGCAGACTCTTTGGCATGAACCAGGCTGCGATCTAGGTCTCCGATCTGGTCAAGACGTGTGGGTCGTCGTCGGGGCGGCGGTGGCGCTGTTCGGGCTCGCGCCGCGTGCGGTCGTGGCCGCCTGGGGCGTGCTCGGCGCCTGCGTCGTGCTGACCGTCCTCGGCCCGCTGCTGAGCCTGCCCGGCTGGGTGCTCGACGTCTCCCCGTTCAAGCACGTCCCGCAGCTCCCGGCGGCCGACTTCACCGCCGCGCCGCTCGTGTGGCTGGCCGTCGTCGGGCGGCGCTGACGGCGCTCGGCATGGTCGCGTTCCGCCGCCGCGACCTCGCGGCGTAGTGGTCTAAGCGCCGACGGCGGTCGCGAGCGCGCTGAGGAGCCGGTCGACGTCTCCGTCGCTCGTATGGAGATGCGGTGGCCGACGTCGAAGCGGCGCGCGCCGGGCTGGTACTCGTCGCGATAGTCGACGAGCCGGGCGAAGTCCTCCGACCCCGCGCGCCCGATCCAGTTCTGCTCGATCGGCTCGGTGCCACGGTGCTGGTCGGCGACGTAGAGGTAGCCGACGCTGAACGGTCCCAGCAACCATTTGTAGCCGACGCTGATCAGGAAGTCGGGCTGCAGCGCGGCGACGTCGGTCGGCATCACGCCGACCGACTGTCGCGCCCGTCGCGCGCACCCGCGTCGGCACACGCCTCGGCCCGTTCAGCCGGCTGTCGCGGTAGACACCGCGGCGCCCGGCAGGCCTTGCCGGCCATGCGAACATACGTTCGTGGTGCGCCTGGATAAACCGGTGTGGAGATGGGGATGTGAGAGCCCTGCGTCGAAGGGGGTAGCGGCCCGCGGCGTCCCCGAGTCATGCGCTGGCGTTCGTGAGGGCGTCGGTGAAGCGTTGACA
>JBBQLH010000023.1:0-45087 GCA_038327685.1 Solirubrobacterales bacterium | reverse complement strand
CGGCGTCTGGCCGTGGTGGCAGCACGGCTCGAGCGAGACGTACATCGTCGCGCCGCGCACGTCGGCGTCGCCGCAGGCCGCCAGCGCGGCGCGCTCGGCGTGCGCGCCGCCGTAGACGGCGTGCCATCCCTCGCCCAGCGTCGCGCCGTCGCGGGTCACCACCGCACCGACCAGCGGATTGGGGCTGGCACGCCCGCGACCGTGCTCGGCGAGCTCGATCGCGCGGGCGAGCGGGGCGTGGTCGGTCTGCAGCAGTGTGGTCACGTCACACCCAGGATATTTCACCGCCCTCCGCAGGCCCCGCCGGTGAGCCGGTAGATGACGATCTCCGGGCCTGGGCGCTTGAAGGAGAGCGGGTAGGAGTTGAACGAGAAGTCGAACGAGAACGTCCGCACGGGCTGGCGTTCGGCGAATACGACGCGGCCGTTGCGGCGCAGCGCGTCGTAGTAGCGCAGCGCCTGCGGGACCGCCTTGGGCTCGGCGAGCGCGCGCCCGAACTGGGTCGAGCCCGTGAGCACGGTGCAGTAGCCGCGGCGCTGGTACTGGCGCACGAGGGCGGGGAACAGCGTGCGCTCGTAATCCTCGAGCTTGACCACCGGCCCGAGCCCGCTCGTGCGCGGCGTGCCGTCGGCCCGCAGGCGCGACCGCGAGGTCGGCCACTTGCTCCAGCGCGCGCCGTTGCCCGTGGCGCGGAGGGCCCGCCCGGTGTCGCTCGCGAACGAGTCGGGGACGACCGGCTCGATCACGACCTTGGTGCCCGCGGGGACGTTCTTCACCATCCACTCGCGCGCCAGCTGCCGCGTGTCCGGGCGGGCGAGCACGAGGTCGTTGTGGATCGCGAACACGAGCCCCTGCGCGCACAGCAGCACGCCCGCGACGGCCGCGGCCCACGCCGGCCGCGGCCGGCCGACGCGCTCGATCGCCCACGTCGCGAGCACGACCGCGCCGTAGGCGGCGAGCAGGCACAGCAGCGGGTAGACGGGCAGCAGCCAGCGGGCGAAGAAGCGGTCCTGCGAGCCCATGAAGACGACGAAGACGACGATCGAGGGCACGAGGACGAGCGCGCGGCGCCAGTCGCGCACGGCGAGCGCGACCGCGCCGCCGAGCGCAGCCAGGGCGGGCAGCCAGCCAAGGCCCCAGATCGTCGTCCCGAGGTAGTAGAGGATCCCGCTGTCGCCCGTGAGGCCGAGCTTGCCGCCGCCGTCGCTCGACGCCGCGGACTGCTGGCTGAGCCCGTCGCGGAAGGCGTGGAAGTCCAGCAGCGCGAACGGATTGGCGGTCAGGAAGAACGCGAGTGCGAGCACGCCCGCGAGCGCGAGCCCGGTGATGCGCCGCATGTCCGACTGCCCCGCGCCCACGGTGGTCGCCGCCAGCAGCGGCAGCAGCACGATCCCGCCGGTGTACTTCGTGGCGCACGCGAGCCCGAGCCCCGCCCCGGCGAGCGCGTAGTCGACGAAGCGCCCGCGGGCGAACACGCCCGCGATGCCGGCCAGCGCGAGGCACACCGGCGCCAGCGTGGGGACGTCGTTGAGCGCGAAGTGGGCGTAGTGCACGGGCAGGAAGGCGACCGCGAGCAGCGCCGCGGCCACGAGCCCGGTGCGGCGGTCGAGCAGGCGCGCTCCCGCCCACGCCAGCAGCCCGACGGCGACCGCGCCGAGGACGGCCGAGAGCGCGCGCGCGACCGCGAAGACGTCGCCCGGATCGGCGGCATAGGCCGCATCGACCCCGTCGCGGCCGCCGAAGCCGAGCGCGAACGCGACGTGCAACAGGTACGTGTAGGCGGGCGGGTTGATGAAGTAGTTCGGGTTGTAGGTGTGCCCGAACATCCCGATCGCGCCCGCGACGAAGTGCGCGTTCTCATCCGCGTTGTAGACCAGCGGCAGCCCCTGGCGGACACCCCACAGGCGCAGGGCCAGCGCCCCGAGCACGACGGCGGCGACGGCGAGGGGCCACGCCGCCGACCGCGGCTCAGCAGCGTGCATACGCGGCGACGTACTCGCTGGTCGCGATGCGGCGCCAGCCCGGCGGCGGGACCTCGATCGACGTCGGGTCCACGGGGTTCGTGAAGGCGTGGCGGAAGATCGCGAAGCGCGTCGTGACGTACAGCGCGACGCCGTGCTGGAGGCGGCGCCGCGGCAGCTTGGGATCGGAGCGCGCCAGTACGCGGTCGCGCGGGAGGTCGAGGATCCAGCGCGAGTCGGGCACGAGCTTGTGGTTCGGCGCGGTCAGCGGGCCGCAGCGCAGCGCCGCCGTCACCGCCGGCTCGTGCAGCACGTGCACCAGCGCGGTGTGGGCGTCGCCGCGGAACTGCAGCTCGTTGGTCAGCTTCGTCACGTCGACGCGCGTGACGGTGAAGATCATGCCCAGCACCACCACGACGGCGGCCACGGTCGCCCAGGCCGTGCGCAGCCGGCCGGGCCGCAGCATCGTGAAGCCGCCGAGCGCGACGGCGGCGAACACGAGCAGGGTGAGCGCCGCGACGATCAGGTAGCGCTCGATCACCGACAGGCCGGCGATCCCGATCAGCACGAACGTCCCGATGCCTGAGAGCAGCAGCACGAGCGGCATCGCGGCGCGGCGCGGCGCGGCCAGCAGCGCGAAGCCGAGGCCGCCCAGGGCGCCGAGCAGGACCGGCAGCTTGACGAGGCTCGAGAAGAACTCCGGCAGCGCCGAGGGGATCTCCCCCAGCGTGCGCTGGCGGCCGAGGTCCTCGGCCGACGAGCTCGTGTAGTGCAGCGAGAACAGCGGGTCGCCGGTGACGGCGGCGTCGACCGCCGCCCACGCGAGCGGGACGATCGCGGTCATCGCCGCGTAGCGCGCGCGCTCGCCCCAGGTGGCGCCGCGGCTCATCCACAGGAAGTAGAGGCCGGCCAGGATCCAGGCCTCCGGCCGCAGCAGCCCCGCCGCCCCCAGCAGCGCGAACACGGGCCAGCCGCGCTGCGGCCGCGCCGCCTCGAGCACCGCCGCCCAGACGACGAGCGCCATGTAGGGGACGTCGACGTAGCCGCGCGCGGCCAGGAACGCGAAGTCGAAGCGCGTGAGCAGCAGCAGCGCGGCGATGGCGCCGATCACGGGCGTGAAGGCGATCTGCCCGAGCCGGTAGATCCCCCACACGAGCCACAGGAACGAGCCGAGCGTCATCGCCACCCACACGCGGTCGCCGCCCTCTCCCAGCAGCGCCAGCAACGCGCCCGCCGCGATCGCCAGCGGATGCTCGGTCGGGACGCGGAAGCCCTCGAAGAACGGGGCCTGCAGGTCGAGCACCTCGCGGCCCCACAGCAGCGAGTAGTACGAGTCGTAGTTCGGGTAGGTGGGGAAGACCAGAAAGCCGATGAGGAAGCCCACGCACAGCAGGGCGAAGGCGACCTTGGCGAGCGTGTCGACCTCGACTCTGCGTGCGCGCGCTGCTATCCCTGAGCCCGGGCCCCGCCCGGTGAGTGCCGCACTCTCCATGAGCCCCTGACGGTAACGTCCTTCCCCGCCATGAAGCTGATCATCCAGATCCCGTGCCTGAACGAGGAGGAGGCGCTCCCGGTCACGCTGGCCGACCTCCCGCGCGAGGTCGCGGGGTTCGAGACGGTCGAGTGGCTGATCATCGACGACGGCTCGACGGACAACACGATCGCCGTCGCGCGCGACCACGGGGTCGACCACGTCGTCCGCCTCACCAACAACAAGGGCCTGGCCTCCGGCTTCCAGGCGGGCCTCGACGCGGCGCTCAAGCTCGGCGCCGACGTGGTGGTGAACACGGACGCCGACAACCAGTACTTCGGCGGCGACATCCCCAAGCTCGTCGCGCCGATCCTGCGCGGCGACGCCGACATGGTCGTCGGCGACCGCGAGGTGATGTCGATCGAGCACTTCTCACCGCTGAAGAAGTCGCTCCAGCGGCTCGGCTCGTGGGTCGTGCGGCGCGCGTCGCAGACGACGGTGCCCGACACGACCTCCGGCTTCCGCGCCTACAACCGCGAGGCGGCGCTGGCGATGCAGGTCGTCTCGAACTACACCTACACGCTCGAGACGATCATCCAGGCCGGCAAGATGCTGATCGCGGTCGACCACGTCCCGGTCAAGACGAACGAGAAGATGCGCGAGTCGCGCCTCTTCCCGTCGATGTGGAGCTACATCCGCCGCAACGGCGTCTCGATCTTCCGCATCTACTCGATGTACGAGCCGCTGCGCGTGTTCATGATGGGCGCGATCGTGATCGGGCTCGTCGCGCTCGTGGTCTGGGGGCGCTTCTTCTACTTCTTCGCGTTCGAGAACGAGGGCGGCGGCCACGTCCAGTCGCTGATCCTGGGCGCCGTGCTGTTCAACGCCGCGATGCTGCTCGCCGCGCTGGGCGTCATCGGCGACCTGCTCTCGGGCCAGCGGATCATGCTCCAGCGGACGTTCGAGCGCGTGCGCCGGATCGAGCTCGAGCTGGGCGTGCCGCCGTCGCACTACGAGCCCGGCGCGCACCCGACCGGCCACGAGCCGACCACCGGGGCGCACTCCGGCCGCAAGGGGAACACCGAGGAGCGCGAGGCGCTGAAGGTATGAGCACCGCCGTCACGCGCGACGCCGAGGGGACGGTCACCGGCAACACCTACGACAAGTACGGCTCCACGAATCCCGTCGTCCGCCGACTGATGGCGGGCTTCGAGCGCTCGCTCGAGGAGCTGTTCGTGCAGGCCGACCCGGCCTCGCTGCTCGACGTCGGCTGCGGCGAGGCCGTCCTGACCCACCGGTGGGCGCAGCGGCTCGCGCCACGCCGCGTGGTCGGCATCGACCTCGAGGATCCGTCGATCCAGGCGGAGTGGGAGCAGCGCCAGGCCCCGAACCTCACCTACCGGGTCATGAAGGCCGAGAACCTGCCCTTCGCGGACTCGGAGTTCGACGTCGCGACGGCGATCGAGGTCCTCGAGCACGTGCCCGATCCGGCCCATACCGTCGCCGAGATGGCGCGCGTGGCCGAGCGCTGGCTGCTCGTGTCCGTGCCGCGGGAGCCGCTGTGGCGCGCGATCAACGTCGCGCGCGGCGCCTACGTCGCCGACCTCGGCAACACGCCCGGGCACGTCAACCACTGGTCCAAGCGCTCGATCGCGGGCCTGCTCGGCCGTCACGGCGAGGTCGTCGAGGCGCGGTCGCCCCTCCCGTGGACGATGCTGCTCGTCCGGCTCTGACCCGGGCCGCCCCTCCCGCCGCCGCGCAGCCGGCCGGCTACGGCCGCGGCGCGCGCATCCTGTCGATCGGGATCGCGACGACCGGGGTGGTGACGTTCGCGTACTTCTCCGTCGCCTCCTACGTCCTCGACGACGTCGCCTACAAGCAGATCTCGCTGCTGTGGTCGCTGCTGTTCGTGATCGTCTCGGTGATCTACCGGCCGATCGAGCAGCTGCTCTCGCGCACGATCGCCGACCGCCGGGCGCGCGGGCTCGAGCACGACCATCCACTGCGCACCCCGCTCACGCTGCAGGCGAGCTTCGCACTGACCTTCCTGGTCGTGGCGCTGGCGCTGCGGGGGCCGATCCAGGACGATCTCTTCGACGGCTCCACGACGCTCTACTGGATCCTCGTCGTCGCCGTGCTGGCCTACGCGGCGAGCTATTTCGCGCGCGGCTGGCTCGCCGGCCACCAGTGGTTCGGCTTCTACGGCGGGCTCGTGTTCCTCGAGGCGAGCTCGCGGCTGGCGTTCGCGGTCGCGGTCGCGGTCGGGATCAGCGAGGGCCAGTCGGCGGTCGCGCTCGGCATGGCCGCGGCGCCGTTCTTCTCGCTCGTGGTGGTGCCGTGGGCCTTCTCGCGCCGTCCTCCGGCGGCGGAGGTGAAGCGCGGCGTCGACGAAGGCCTCGGCCTCGGGCGCGGCGGGCGCTTCGCGCTCGCCGTGCTGGGCGTGATGATCGCCGAGCAGACGCTGCTCAACGCCGCGGTCCTGCTCGTCGACGCGACCTCGGAGGACCGCGCCGTGGCGGGCTTCGTGTTCAACGTGCTGCTGATCGCGCGTGCGCCGCTGCAGCTCTTCCAGGCGATCCAGGGGTCGCTGCTGCCACACCTCGCCGGCCTCGAGGCACGCGCGGGGCGCGAGGAGTTCGCTCGCGCGATCCGCATCACCGTGCTCGCGATCGCGGGCTTCGCGGGCGCCGTCGCGCTCGGCCTCGTGCTGATCGGCCCGTTCGCGATGGACGTCCTGTTCGACGATGCCTTCACCTACGGCCGCTGGGGCCTGGCGCTGGTCGCGATCGGGATGGGCGCGCACCTCATGGCGGGCACGCTCAACCAGGCCGCGCTGGCCCGCGACCGTGCCGGCACGGCGGCCGCCGCCTGGCTCGTGAGCGCGGCCGCGTTCGTGGCCTTCATGGTCAGCCCGCTGATCGACGACGAGCTGGTGCGCACCGAGGTCGGCTATTGCGGCGCGGCCGTGCTGCTGTGCGCGCTGCTGACGGCGGTCTACCGCTCGGGCCGGCGTGAGTAGCCGGTCAGCGCGGCTTGGCGAGGTACGACTTGCCCTTCTTGACGAGCACGGTCTTGTGCCTACGGAAGTCCTTGACCGCGACCACCCCGCGCTTGACGCGAACCAGCGTGCCGGTGCAGCGATCCTCGGTCAGCCACTTCGTGCCGCGCACCGTCGCCGCGCCGTACTTGCCCTTGGTCCGGAAACGGCCCTTGCCATCACCCCACAGCCGCCGCACCTTCTTACGCGCCGACGTCGAAGCCTTCTTGCCGCAGTTCAACGCACCGGTCAGCGCCAGCTGCGTGACCGGCTTGGACCCGCGCGTCTGCGTCACCACGAACGCGCCCTGATAGAAGAGCGCCGCCTGCGAAGCCCCACCCGGCCCCGACGCCGACGTCAGCTTCACCTTGCCCCTCGTCGCATCGACCGTGCTACCCAGCGGAATCGACTCGTTCGCCCCCAGCGTCCGGAACTTGCCGTTCTTCCCCTTCACGCGCACCTTGCCCGACACCGCACCCGCCACCACGCTCTTGCCGAGCACCGGCTGCGGGCTCGGCGACACGACCGGCGGCGGCGGCGGCGGCGGCGGCGGCGGGGGCGGGGTGACGCCAGGAGTCGGGTCGCAGGCATCGCCCACACCGTCTCCATCGGTGTCGACCTGGCCCGGGTTGGGGACCGACACGCAGTTGTCGGAGGTATCCAGGACACCGTCGGAGTCGGAGTCGGAGTTGTTGACCGGGTCGCAGGCATCCCCCAGCCCGTCTCTGTCCGCATCGGCCTGGTCCGTATTCGGCACGTTCACGCAGTTGTCGGTCCCGTCGGTGACCGTGTCACCGTCGCTGTCGATGAATGCGACGCTTCCGAAGCTCTGGCAGTCGCCTGGGGCGGCAAGAGTGAAGCTCTCGTCGTGGGACGCGCCGGTCTCGTTGAGCCAGGTCATGGTGATCGTGGTCGCGGGCGGAGGTGATCCCGCCGCGTTGAAGTAACAGACCCGGTAGCCGAACGGCCGGGTGCTCGGGCTGTCCTGGTCAGTGAAGGTCTCGGAGCCGGTGGTCTGCGAGTCGGTGGAGAGCACCGCGTTCGGAATTGCCGTCGGGTTGCCGAAGAAGGCGTGGTTGCCCTGGCCGTCGTAGACGTGGAGGTCGATGTCGCTCGCCTGGGGCCACGTGATGACGGCACGGTCCGTTGCCGCCTGGGCAACCGTCGGGCCGAGGATCAGAACCGCCGTCAAGACCGAGAGGAACGCCGTGAGCAGTCGCCGCATCGGTCGACGCTACCCCGGCGAGGCCGCAGATGCCAACTTTTCGGTCGGAGACCTCGACGAACGTATGGCAGCGGCGTCAGCCGCCGTTTCGGCCCGGCGGCGGCGTTGTCCGCGCAGGAACATCGACCATCCCGCGATCCCGCCGGCGAGCAGCGAGGGCATCAGCGGCAGGTTGTAGCGCGCCTGTGAGACGACGAGCATGTGGACCGCCGTCGAGACCAGCGCCGCGGCGAGGATGCACGCCAGCAGCAGCGAGCGGCGGCGGGCGATGCCCGCGGCGAGCCCGGCGACCGCGAGCAGCACGAGCAGGATGTGCCAGCCGCGGATGAACGGAGAGGTGTGGCGCGCGCCGCCGCGGGCGTAGCGCGACCACATGCGCTGGACCTTGTTGAGCATCATCCGTGCGGAGCCGACCGGGTCCTCGCGCACGTAGTGCGTGAGGTTGTGCCGCGCCTCGAGCGAGACCGCCTGGTTGAAGTCGAGGCCTGGATGACGGTCGGCGACCACCGCGAGCACCGAGCGCGCCTCGAGGTCGAAGTCGGCGGTGCCGCGCAGCTTCGGGTTGCGCCGCTTCGCCGCGGCGCCCAGTGCGCGCTTCATCCCGACCGTGGTGCCGTTGCCCGGCAGGTAGGTGCCGACGAACAGCGCAGACGGCGAGCCGCGCGTGACCGGCACGAGCTCGCCGGCGCGGTCGGACGCGTAGACGCTCCAGGGGGCGATCGCCAGCACGGCGCCGCCGAGGATGCAGCCGCCGACGACGACGCCGCGGCGGGCGTCGCCGGCGCGCCAGGTCCACAGC
This sequence comes from Solirubrobacterales bacterium, assembly GCA_038327685.1. GTDB lineage: Bacteria > Actinomycetota > Thermoleophilia > Solirubrobacterales > Solirubrobacteraceae > DASQFQ01. The sequence continues at coordinate 36,594 of JBBQLH010000023.1, read as the reverse complement.
GCGACGAGCGGGCCGAGCACGAACGGCACCGGCAGCAGGTCGGCGCGGGTGAGCACCGCGGCCCCGAGCGCGACGCCACCGGCGGCGAACAGCCACGTCCTCCCTCGCCGTGCCGCCACGACGAAGGCCAGGAACGCCAGCGTGAGCCAGAACGCGCCCAGCGGCTCTGAGATCTGCTCGCCGGTGGCGAGGATCAGCGGTGGATAGAGGCCTACGAGCGCCACCGCCGCCACGCCCGCCCACGCGCCCGCCAGCAGCGCCGCGATGCCGAAGGCGGCCAGCGCCGTGCCGAGCGAGGCCAGCGCCTGCACCCAGTAGGCCGCGGGGATGTCGTAGCTCTTCGCGCTCTGAGCACTGCCGAACAGGCGGTGCGCGGCCGCGAAGGCGAGCGGCGCGCCCGGTGGCCAGTGCAGCGGGTCCTTCATGTCGGCGCCGTAGCTGTGGCGCTCGGCGATCGCCACCGCGAGCTTGCCGTAGGAGCGCTCGTCGGCGGACTGGTATCTCGTCGTCGGGTGCTCGGCGCGGTACGCGTGGAACGCGAACGAGCCCGCGAGCACCGCGAGCAGTGCCACCAGCGCCCGCCGGGGCATCCTCAGGCGGACTGCAGGTACCGCAGCACCGCGAGCACCCGCCGATGGTCCTCCGAGGCGGGTGTGAGGTCGAGCTTGGTGAAGATCGAGGTGACGTGCTTCTCGACCGCGCGCTCGGTGACGACGAGCGCCGCGGCGATGGCGGCGTTGGAACGGCCCTCGGCCATCAGCCCGAGCACCTCGCGCTCGCGCGGCGTCAGCGCCTCGAGCGGGTCCTCGCGGCGGCGGCGGCCGAGCAGCAACGCCACCACCTCGGGGTCGAGCGCGGAGCCGCCGCCGGCGACGCGGCGCACCGCGTCGGTGAACGTGTCCACGTCGGCGACGCGGTCCTTGAGCAGGTAGCCCGTGCGCTCCGTCGACTCCGAGAGCAGCTCGAGCGCGTAGGCCTCCTCGACGTACTGGGAGAGCACGAGCACGCCCACGCCGGGGTGGTCGGCGCGGATCTGGTGCGCCGCGCGCAGCCCCTCGTCGGTGTGCGACGGCGGCATGCGCACGTCGACGACCGCGACGTCCGGCTTGTGCGCACCGACCTTGCGCAGCAGATCCTCGGCGTCGCCGGACTGGCCGGCGACCTCGAAGCCCGAGTCCTCCAGCAGGCGCGCGAGGCCTTCACGCAGCAGCACGGAGTCATCGGCCAGCACGACGCGGATCGGGTCGCTCATGCGGCTATCTCAGCAGGTACGGCGGATGCCCGTCAGCCGGAGCCGCTAGAGCAGCTCGTGGATGCGGGCCCCGGAGAGCTCGGCCTTGGGTACGAAGCCGCGGGCGCCGGAGCGTGCGACGAGCGGTCCGAAGTCCGAGGAGTCGCGGCTCGAGACGAGCACGATCGCCGGGCCGGCGCCGTTCGAGAGGCGCGAGGCGACGTCGAAGCCGTCGATGTCGGGCAGCTGAACGTCGAGCAGCACGAGATCGGGGCGCAGCCGGTGCGCCTCGACGATCCCGGAGGCGCCGTCCGCGGCCTCGCCGATGACGTCGAACCCCTCGGCCTCGAGCAGCACGCGGGCGCTCGCACGGAAGGAGGGGTGGTCGTCGACGATGAGGACGGTCAGGGCCATCGTTACGCCATTGTGAACCGGGCCGACACGATCTCCTATACGGCTGGCCGCACCCCCGCCGCGTCCGCGATCTCGCGGAAGGCGACGGCCGGATCATCGGCGCCGAAGACGGCGGAGCCCGCGACGAACACCGTGGCGCCCGCCTGCGCGCACGTGCCGGCCGTGCTGACGTCGACCCCGCCGTCGACCTCGAGCGCGGGCCCGGGACCGATCAGCGCGCGCAGGCGCTCGATCTTGCCGGCGCTGCGCGGCAGGAACGCCTGCCCGCCCCAGCCCGGGTTGACGGTCATGCAGAGCGCGAGATCGAGGTCCTCGGCGAGCTCGCTCAGCACCTCCACGGGCGTGCCCGGGCACAGCGCGACACCGGCCCGGCAGCCCCCGTCTTTGATCGCCGACACGGCGTAGTGCAGATGCGGCGTGGCCTCGGCATGGAACGTGATGTTGTCGGCGCCCGCCTTTACGAACTCCGCGATCTGGCGCTCGGGCCGCTCGATCATCAGGTGGACGTCGATCAGCCCGCCCGCGCCGTGGACGCGCTCGGCCAGCGCGTCGACGGCGAGCGGTCCCATCGTGATGGGCGGCACGAAGTGGCCGTCCATGACGTCCACGTGGATCACGCGCGCCCCGGCGTCGAGGACCTCGCCGACCTGCTCGCCCAGGCGGGAGAAGTCGGAGGCCAGGATCGACGGGGCGACGCCGGCGAGCTCAGGCATCAGATCGTCTGGAGCATCGAGCTCCCGCAGTTGTTGCAGTTGTAGAGCGCGGTGTCGGACATGCGCACGATCGTCGAGTGCTCGCCGCAGTTCGGGCACACCGAGCTCAGCTCGAACCGGCTCAGGCAGTTCACACAGCGGTAGCGGCCGGGCAGTTGCGTGGGGCGCAGCCACGGCTCGTGGCAGGCCGGGCAGATGGGCCCCAGGTCCACCTCGGGCTCGGTCACGGACGGGCGCGCCTCCGCAGGCGAGCGATGAAGAAACCCTCCGTGCCGTCGCGGTGAGGCAGCGTCTGGAGGTGGCGGGGCACAGTGGGATGCTGCCAGACCGGGACCTCCTCGCGCAGGTCGTCCGCCTCGAAACCGGAGTGATCGGCCAGAAAGGCCGCGATCACGCCTTCGTTCTCCTCGGGCGAGATCGTGCAGGTGGAGTAGACGAGCGTGCCGCCGGGGCGCACGGCGGCGGCGCCGGCGCGCAGGATCGCGCCCTGCGCGCGCGCGAGCTGCCCGGGCTGCTCGGCGGTCTTGCGCCAGCGCGCGTCGGGGCGGCTGGCGAGCGTGCCCAGGTCCGAGCACGGTGGGTCGACGAGCACCCGGTCATACGCCTCCGGCTCGTGCTCCACGGCGGCGTCGCCGACGCGCACCTCCACGCAGCTCGCCCCCATCCGCTGCGCGGTGCGCGCGAGCGCCGCCGCGCGCCCGCGGTGCTGCTCGACCGCCACGACCCGCCCGCGATCCTCCATCAGGGCCGCGAGGTGCGTCGACTTGCCGCCGGGCGCGGCGCACAGGTCGAGCACCCGCTCCCCCGGGCGCGGGGAGAGCAGCCGCGCGACCGTCATCGCCGCGCGCGACTGCGGCATGTAGAGACCCTCGCGCCACTCGGGCGCGCCGTGGGCGTCGAAGGCCGCCTCGAGCACGAGCCCCTCCGGCAGGCCCGGGGCCGCGTGACTCGGCACCGCCAGCCGCGCGGCCAGCTCGCCGGCGGTGGTGCGCAGCGTGTTGGCGCGCAGCGCCGGCTCGGCGGGCTTGTTGTCGGCGGCCATCAGCGCGCGGGCGTCGGCGGGACCCAGCGTCTCCCACCACAGCGCCGCGACCCACTCGGGGTGCGAGTAGCGCAGCGCGGCGGCCTGCGGCGTGTCCTCGGGCAAGGCCTCGACCAGCCCGCGCGCCTCGCGAGCGGCGCGGCGCAGCACGGCGTTGACCAGGCCCGCGCCGCCGCGCGAGTCCTCCTTGGCGAGCTGGACGGACTCCCCCACGGCGGCGTGGGCCGGCACGCGATCGAGGAAGGCGAGCTGGAAGGTGCCGAGCCGCAGCGCCGCCAGCACGGCGGGCTCGAGGCGGTCGAGCGGGCGCCCGGCGAGCGCCACGATCACGTGGTCGAGCGTGGCGCGGCGCTGGACCGCCCCGTAGGCGAGGTGGGTGGCGAGCCCGAGATCGCGCGCGTCGAGGCCGAGCCGCTCCGCCTCCCCGCGCAGCGCGCGATCGGCCCAGGCGCCGTCCTCGAAGACGCGCCGCAGCACCGCGTAGGCGCATCGCCGAGCGGCGGCGACGGCGGGCGGGCGGCTGCGAACTTCGTCCACTGGCATCGAACAAACGTCCAAGTTGGGCCGAGGCGGCTCAGGTCCCGCTACCACCCTGCCGACAAGGTCGGTGAAAAGGAACTCTCCCATGTCGGCAATCCATAGCTCCCGCGGCCAAGCGTCTCCAAGGCGGCGCTCCGACCTGGGGTTCGCCGGCATGGTGTCGGCAGGCATGATCGCGACGGTCCTCACGGTCGCCGCGCTGCTCGCGCCGATCCTGACGTCGAACCGCTCGCCCGGACCGAACGCGCGCGAGCGCAGCCAGACGATCCGCCTCAGCGAGCCGTCGGTGCGCGCTGTGGCGCCCGCTCCCGCCGCCTCCTTCGCGTACGACCGCCCCGGCAGCGTCGCGGCGGCCCCCGGCTCCCGGCTCGCCCTGACCCTCCCGCTCGGGAGCGCGAACGCGCGCCGGGCCGCCGGTTCGGCGCCCCGCCCGGCCGAGCGCCTCGGCGTCTCGGAGCGCTCGTCGCGAACCACAGGCGCCGCGCAGGGCGGCGCCCCGCTCGCGACCTCGCGCGACGACACCGACGGCGACGGCCTGCCCGACGTCTGGGAGGTCCGCTACGGACTCAACCCCAACAATGCCGCCGACGCCGCGCAGGACTCCGACGGCGACGGCCTCGACAACCTGACCGAGCTGCACATCCGGACCGCGCCGAACGGCGCCGACTCCAACGGCAACGGCGTCGCCGACGGCGACGAGGACTCCGACGCCGACGGCCTCCGCAACACGGTCGAGCTGCGCGCGTTCTCGGACCCGTCGCGGGCCGACTCCAACGGCGACGGCATCAACGACGCCCAGGACGACGCGGACGGCGACGGAGCTCTCAACCTCGCCGAGCAGCAGGCGGGTACCGACCCGGGCTCGAGCAACGAGGTTCCGCCGGTGACCGAGAGCGACGAGCCCACCCCGGCCGTGATCGAGGACGACCCCGGCGTCGTCAGCGACGACGCCTCGGGCGACGACGCCCCGGACCCGCCGGCGCCCGAGCACCCCGCCGAGCAGGGGGCTGACCCACCGGCCCCGGCGCCCGAGCATCCTTCGCCGCCCGTCTCGCCGCCCGGCGGTGACCACGCGCCCGACGCCCCGCCGCCCGCTCCGCCCGCGGACGGCCCGGCTCCGGTTCCGGCCCCGGTCGCGCAGAGCGCGCCGGCGGACGACCCCGCGCCGGCTCCCACACCCGCCATCGTGGAGCAGCCCGCGCCCGCCCCGGCAGCCCCCGCGCCCGCCCCGGCAGCCCCCGCGCCCGCCCAGACCGCGCCCGCTCCGGAGTCGAGCACGCCCGTCCATGGCGATCACGACGACGCCGGCCACGACATGGTCTGGCACCACGACCGCGGCGGCCACGGCAGCCGCTTCGCCGATTGAGCTAGTCCGTCACGCGCTCGTGGGCGCGGCGGAGGTCGGGCTCGATGGCGGTGCCGACCAGGCGCTCGTCGAGCGCCGGCAGGTGCTGCTTGAGCCGTGCGTCGCCCGTGAGGGCGGCGAGGCGGACCGTGGCCTGCGTGAGCGCATAGCGCTTCCAGATCGTGTCGGCGGCGTTGCCGCCGTCGTCGTGCGGCCCGACCTCGCCGAGGAGGTCGAGCACTGCGTCGAGCGCGCGGGTGTCGCCGCGCAACGCGAGCCCGTGGACCGCCTCGATGCGGGTGTCGTCGCTCGTGTCGTCGAGCCGCGCAGCGAGCGCGTCGCGCAGCACCGGCGTGTCGTGCGGGGACAGGGTGCCGAGCGCGAAGGTCGCCCAGTCGCGGATGCCGGGCTCGGGGTCGGCCGTCAGCTCGACGAGCGCGTCGAAGACCCCCTCGTCATTGCGCCCTGCCAGCGCGTCCGCCGCGCCCTCGCGAACACGCGGCTCGTCGTGGCGGCGCAGGCGCAGCAGCGTCTCGGTCCCGTAGGGCGAGCCGAGGTTGCCGAACGCGCTCGCGATCGTCGCCAGCACCTCCGGGTCCTCCTCGCGCGCCTCGAGCGCCTCGAGCGCCGCGGCGCTGTCGCGGGGAAAGCTCCGCTCGGGCAGCCCGAGCTGGCCCAGCACGTAGGCGGCGGCGGCGCGCGCCCGCGGGTCCTCCTGATGCGACTGCTCGCGAGCGGCGTCGAGCACCGTCTCGTCGCCACGCCACGCCAGCGCCGCCAGGTACGGAGCCCACTCGGCGTCCGAGCGCCATTCGTTGATCGCCAGCTGCGTCAGCTCCTCCAGGGAGCGCCCGGGCAGCCGCGGATCGAGCCAGAAGTTCACGAGCGCCGGGTCGGGGCGGCCGCGCAGCCAGTCCGCCGCGGCCATCGGACGGCCGCCGGGCGGCTGCACCTCGAGCAGCTCGAGCGCGCCGCCGTTGCAGTCGAGCAGCAGGCGCTCGCCGTCCGCCCGCACCCGGCCGCCGGCGGGTGCCAGCGTCTCCCCGTCGACGCGCGCCGCCGGCACGCCGAGGAAGGAGGCGTCGGGCAGCGGCAGGCGGGCGCCGATGTGCGGGCGCAGCGCGCGCACCACGCGCTCCACCTCCTCGGGTGGACGCGTGTGGTCGAGCGCGCGGTCGCGCGCCTCGATCTTGTGCGCGTAGGTGACGCCCGCCTCGTCCTGCTCGGTGAACGGCGGGCGCTCGATGAGCGCGCGGACGAGCAGCTCGCCGCCGAGCGCGCGCAGGCGCTCCGACAGCGTCGCGTAGTCGTCGTCGGGCCGGATCGGCTCGCGCTCCTGCAGGCAGACCGGCCCCGAGTCGAGGCCCTCGGTCAGGCGCATGATCGACACGCCGGTCTGCTCGTCGCCGGCCATGATCGCCCGCTCGACCGGTGCGGCACCGCGCCAGCGCGGCAGCAGCGAGGGATGCACGTTGAGGATCTCGTAGGCCGACAGCAGCGGCTCCTTGATGAGCACGCCGTACGCGCACACGCACAGCGCGTCGGGCTCGGCGGCGGCGATCCGCTCGAGCACCTCGGGGTCATGGAGGCGCTCCGGCTGGATCAGCTCGAGGCCGAGCTCGCGCGCCCGCGCCGCGACCGGCGGCGGCGTCAGCGACCGCCCGCGGCCGGCACGGCTGTCGGGCCGCGAGACGACGAGCACCGGCTTGTGCGGCCCGCCGGCAAGGCGGTCGAGCACGGCCGCCGCGAAGTCCGAGGTGCCGAGGTAGACCGTGCGCAAATCCCGCCGCGCCCGGTCTAAGAGGCCACGCCGAGCGGCGCGGCCCCCGCTTCCTCGCGCAGGATGCGCATCGCCTGCTTGCGCTCGTCGCGCGACGTGCGCTCGAGGATCAGGACGCCGTCGAGATGGTCCATCTCGTGCTGGATCACGCGCGCCTCGAGCCCCGAGGCTTCGATCGTCAGCGCGTCGCCGTACTCGTCGAGCGCGCCCACCCGCACGTGGATCGGCCGCTCGACGTCGACCAGCACGCCCGGCAGCGAGAGGCAGCCCTCCTCCAGCGCCTCGGTCTCGCTCCCGGACCACTCGAGCACCGGATTGACGAGCGCCGCGACGGGCGCGTCGGGCTCGACGCGATAGACGAGCACGCGATGCATGACCCCGAGCTGGGTGGCCGCGAGCCCGATCCCGAGTGCGTCGTGCATCAGCTGCCCCATGCGCCGCACCTCCTCACGCAGCGCGTCGTCGAAGCGCTCGATCGGCAGTGCGCGGCTCTTGAGCGACGGGTCGCCGTACTTGCGCACGAGGCGCAGCGCGGCGTCGCGGCGCGCGCGCGTCTCGGGATCCAGGCGGGCGATGCGGTCCTCGGCCGCAACCTCGGGCGCCTCGCTCTCGACCTCGACCGGCGGAATGGGATCGGCGTGCTCGGACATCGGCGAAGGCCAGTCTATTGCGGGTCGACGTCCACGGAGAACGCCACGTGGCGGTGCGCGCGGTCGCGCGCGGCCCGCTCCACGGCCTTGCGCACGGCGGCGATGGCGGCCTCCCGGCGCTGGGTCTTGACCACGAGCTGGAAGCGGTCGCGGCCGCGCAGGCGGAACAGCGGCGCGGGTCCGAGCACCTCGGATCCGGCGCTCGCGCGGGCGGCCAGCGCGTCGCCAACCTGGCCCGCCGCCGCGCGCGCCGCCGCGGCGTCCTCGGCCAGGAAGACGATCCGGATCAGGTCGGCGAACGGCGGGTAGCGCAGCGCCTCGCGGCGCCCGAGCTCGCCGGTCACGAAACCCTCGGTGTCGTGCTGAGCGGCGGCGAGGATCGCGGGCGCGTCGGGCGACGCCGTCTGCACCAGCACGTGGCCGCCGCGGGGGCCACGGCCGGCGCGGCCCGCGAGCTGGGCGATCAGCGCGAACGTCCGCTCCTCGGCGCGGAAGTCCGGGAAGCGGAGGGTCGAGTCGGCGTCGAGTACGACGCCGAGCGTCACGTCGGGGAAGTCGTGGCCCTTGGCCACCAGCTGCGTGCCGAGCAATAGCCCGGCGGGCGCGGCGTCGAAGCGCGCGAGCAGCTCGGGCACCGCGTCCTTGGCGCCCGCGGTGTCGGCGTCGAGCCGGAACACCGGCACCTCGAGCGCCTCGCGCAGGTCGTGCTCGACGCGCTCGGTCCCGGCGCCGTACCGCGCGACCGCGAGCGAGCCGCAGGCGTCGCAGCGCTGGGGCACGGCCTCGCGATGGCCGCAGTGGTGGCACGCGATCGCCCCCTGCGCGCGGTGCAGCACGAGCGCGACGTCGCACTGCGGGCACTCCCAGACCTTGCCGCAGCTGCGGCAGGTGAGGAAGTTCGACCAGCCGCGGCGGTTGAGCAGGACGATCGCCTTGCGCGCGTCACCGAGCGCCCGGCGCGTCTCGGGATGCAGCGGATGCCCCGCTCCCCCGCGCATGTCGAGCACCCGCACGGGCGGCAGCGGCCGGCCGTCGGCGCGCTCGCGCAGCGTCAGCCGCGCCATCCCCCGCCAGGTCTCCGGCCGTGGCGTGGCCGAGCCGACGAGCAGCCGCGCGCCGGCGCGCCGTGCGCGCTCGGCGGCGACGCGGCGGGCGTCGTAGCGCGGGTCGCCCTCGTGCTTGTAGGAGGCGTCGTGCTCCTCGTCGACCACGACGAGGCCGAGGTCGGCGACCGGGGCGAAGACCGCCGAGCGCGGCCCGACCGCGATCCGCGCCTCGCCCGAGCGCAGCCGCCGCCACTCGTCGTAGCGCTCGCCCTCCCCCAGCGCCGAGTGCAGCAGCGCCACGGTGTCGCCGAAGCGGGCCTGGAAGCGCCCGACGGTCTGCGGCGTCAGCGCGATCTCGGGCACGAGCACGATCACGCCCTCCCCGCGCGCGAGCGCCGCCTCGGCGGCGCGCAGGTAGACCTCGGTCTTGCCCGAGCCGGTGACGCCGTGGAGCAGGTGCGCGCCGCCTGCCTCGACGGCGGCGAGCGCAGCCGCCTGCTCGTACGTCAGCTCGACGGTGCGGTCGGCCCGTGGCCGCGTCAGCGGCTCGCGCCGCTCCGCGCGCGGCTCGAGCGCGACGAGCCCGCGCGCCTCCAGTCGCCGCAGCGAACCGAGCTCGGCGCCTGCGAGCCCGGGCAGCCGGTCGAGCAGCGCGCGCTGGCGCTCGCTCAGGCGCTCGCCCTCGAGGCTCGCCTCGGTCCGGCGCGCCCACAGGCGCATCCGCGGCTTGCCCGGCGGCGGCAGCACGAGCGAGAGCGCGCGAGCGGGGGTCGAGGCGTACTCGGCGGCCATCCACAGCGCGAGCTCGACAAGGTCGGGCGGCACCGAGTCCGCGCGCACCGCGCTCGGCGCGACGAGGCGCTCCGGCGGGAGCTCGCTCTCGGCCGCAAGCCCCACCACGACGCCGTCGAGGCGCTGGTGGCCGAACGGTACCCGCACGACCGAGCCGACCGCGAGCGGCTCGGCCGGGAGCGCGTAGTCGAACGGCCCCGACAGCCGGCGCGTGGTGGTGAGGGGCTCGACCTGGGCGATCACTCCGACGACGCTATTAGGCTCACCGGCCGTGAGCGCGAACCGCGTGCTGCTCGGCGACAACCTCGAGCTCATGCGTGACGAGCCCGCCGAGAGCGTCCAGATGGCCTACCTCGATCCCCCGTTCAACACGGGCTCGGACCGCACCCGCCGCACGCTCTCCACCACCGCCGACCCCGACGGCGACCGCACGGGCTTCGGCGGCCGCCGCTACGTCACGCGGCTGCTCGAGGAGTCCTCCTACCGCGACGCCTTCGACGACTATCTCGGCTTCCTGGAACCGAGGTTGCGCGAGGTGCGGCGGCTGCTGCACCCGACCGGCACGCTCTACTTCCACATCGACTGGCGCGAGGCGCATTACTGCAAGCTGCTGCTCGACGAGCTGTTCGGGCGCCCGTGCTTCCTCAACGAGCTGATCTGGGCCTACGACTATGGCGCCAAGCCGCGCCGGCGCTGGCCGCCGAAGCACGACACGATCCTCGTGTACGTCAAGGACCCGGCGGCGTATTTCTTCGACGCCGAGGCGGTCGATCGCGAGCCCTACATGGCGCCCGGCCTGGTGACGCCGGAGAAGGTCGCGCGCGGCAAGCGCCCGACCGACGTCATGTGGCACACGATCGTCTCCCCCACCGGGCGGGAGAAGACGGGCTACCCGACGCAGAAGCCGGAGGGGCTGCTGCGGCGCTTCGTCCAGGCCTCGAGCCGCCCCGGCGACCTGTGCCTCGACCCGTTCGCCGGCTCGGGCACGCTGGGGGCCGTCGCCGCCAAGCTGGAGCGGCGCTTCCTGCTCATGGACGAGAGCGCCGCCGCGGTCGCGCTCGCGACGCGGCGCTGCGCCGCGGCGACGCCCGTCCAGAGCGCTTGAAGCCTTCGTCGCAAAGCGCCAGTCTTCTGACAAGCGCACCCGCAAATCGCCGCGCCCGGGTACGCTGGCGTCGAGCGACGGGGGAATCACTCAATGGCGGACTGGTACGAAAACGAAAAACTGCGGATCGCCGCGATGGCCCTGGTCGCGGGGCTGGTGCTCGGCGGCCTCGTCACGCTCGCCGCCGGCCTCGGCGGGGGCGCGCACACGGGCCCCGGCGAGTCGGCGACGTCGATGGTGGCCGCGCTCGCCAGCGACCGCGCGGAGGCGGCGCCCTCCCCCGCCAGGGCGAAGGCCAAGCCCACGCCGAAGCCGGCCGCCGCCAAGTCGGCCGAGCGCAGGCCGGCGAGGCCCAAGCGGGCGAAGCACAGCCCCGCGCAGCAAAGCGCCTCGGCGCCCGCCGCCGCGGCCACCCCCGCCGCCAAGCCTGAGCGCGACAAGGCCGAGCGCAAGACGCGCAAGCCCACGCCGCTCGCCACGCCTCGCCGCCGTGTCTCGAGCCCGCGCGTCGTCCAGAAGCGCAAGACCACGATCGTCCCGCAGAAGCGCTCGACCAAGACCCCGACCTCGAAGCCGGCGCCGGCGAAGCCCGCCCCCGCGGCACCGGCCCCCGCCCCCGCCGCCCCGGCGCCCCAGTCCACCCCCGCGCCCACCCCGGGCCCGGCGACGCCCGGCGGCACCCACGGCCATGGCAACGGGCACGGCGGCGACGACGATCCCAACGGCGGCGGCGGCGGCTAGCGCGCGCGGCCCCGGCCGCGTCAACCTGATCGGGGAGCACACGGACTACAACGGCGGCCTCGCGCTGCCGTTCGCGATCGACCGCGGCGTCACGGCCACGGCCGATCCGCTCGACGGCGACCGCGTCGAGGTCGTCGCGGAGGACCTCGGCGAGACCGACGCCTTCCCGCTCTCCGGCCCCGAGCGCACCGAGGGGTGGCGCGCGTTCGCCCGCGGCATCGTGGCCGAGCTCAGCGCGGCGGGCGTCGAGCTCGCGCCGGCGCGCGTCGTCTTCTCCGGCGATGTCCCCCAGGGCTCCGGGCTGTCCTCCTCCGCGGCGCTCGAGACGGCGCTGTGCCTCGCGCTGCTCGGCGTGGCGGGCGCCGAGGAGCCCGACCGGGTCGAGCTCGCGAAGCTCTGCTCCCGGGTCGAGAACGACTGGGTCGGCGCCGAGACCGGGCTGCTCGACCAGCTCGCATCGCTGCTCGGCGCCGAAGGCCACGCGCTGCGGATCGACTTCGCGACGCTCGCGATCGAGCGCGTCCCGCTCGACCTGCGCGGGTGGCAGCTCGTGACGGTCGACTCGGGCGCCGCGCACGAGCACGCCGGGTCGGGCTACAACGAGCGCCGCGAGGAGTGCGAGGCGGCGGCGCGCGAGCTCGGCGTCGCGTATCTGAGCGAGGCGACCGCGGCGGCGGCGGAGCGGCTGCCCGAGCCGGGCCGGCGGCGCGCCCGCCACGTGCTGAGCGAGAACGCGCGCGTCGACGCCACGGTGGATGCGTTGCGCGCCGGCGACCTGGAGGCGGTCGGCGGCCTGCTCGACGCGTCGCACGCGAGCCTGCGCGACGACTACGACTCCTCGGTGCCCGAGGTCGAGGCGCTCGTCGAGCGCCTCAAGCGCGCCGGAGCGGTCGGTGCCCGCATGATGGGCGGCGGCTTCGGCGGCGCGGTGCTGGCCCTGCTCGCCCCCGGCGCCGACCTGCCCGCCGGCGCCACCGCGGTCGTCCCGGGGCCACCGGCGCGCCGTCTCTGACGCCCGTCAGGCTTCGGCGGGGTCGTCGCCGAGCGGGCGCAGGAGCGCCCACGCGATGAACAGCAGGCTCAGGACGAGCATGCCGAGCCCCGACCACAGGTTCACGTTGATATCTGCCGACTTCGCGATCGACTTGTCGGACTCGCCGAGGCCGAGGATGACGAGGATCACCCCGTAGATCAGGAAGAGGCCGCCGATCAGCCGGCGGATGTCGAACAGGCGCGCCGCCTTCGCGGCACGCTGAGCGTCGATCTCAGCCTGCTCGCTCTGCTCGATGAGCGGGTCGCCGGTCGGTGAGGCGTCGGAGTCAGCCATGTCGATGTCCTCTCTCGATCAGATGAAGAAGATGCTCAGGATCACAACGACGCCGAGCACGCCGATCGCCAGCGTCGACGGCTTGCGGTACCAGGCGCGCTCCTCCGCGGACAGCTCGTCCGGGTCGTTGGCCATGCCGTACACCAGCCCCTGCAGCTCCTCCACGGGCTTGGGCTGCGTGAACATCGTGACCACTACGCTGACCAGCGCATCGGCGACGAAGGCCGCGATCGCGCCCCAGAACGCCGCCGCCTGGTCGGATCCGAGGTTGATCAGGTCCCAGCTGTTCCCGTAGTGCGCCGCGGCGGCGCCGGCGGTGCCCGCGATCAGCCCCCACAGGCCCGCCCACGGCGTCATCCGCTTCCAGAACATGCCGATGATGAAGGTGGCGAACAACGGCGCGTTGAAGAACGAGAACAACAGCTGGATGTAATCCATGATGTTGTTGTAACCAGAGGCGATCACCGCGGTCCCGATGCCGATCACGATGCCCGTGACCGTCGCGATGCGGCCGAATCGCAGGTAGTAGTCGTCGCTCCGGTCCGAAGCGACGTAGGGCTCCCAGAGGTCGTAGGTGACGACCGTGTTGAACGCCGACACGTTGGCCGCGACACCCGCCATGAACGCTGCCAGCAGGCCGGCCAGCGCGACGCCGAGCATGCCGTTGGGCAGGTACTCGTTCATGAGCAACGGGATCGCGTTGTTGAACTCCAGGTTGGGGTCCTTGCCGCCCAGGCCCGGGATCGTGGCCAGCGCGACGAGGCCGGGGATGATCGTGACCGCCGGGATGAAGGCCTTCGGGAAGGCCCCGATCAGCGGGGTGCGCTGCGCGGCGCTCAGGCTCTTGGCGCTCAGCGCGCGCTGGACCTCGGCGAAGTTCGTCGTCCAGTAGCCGAAGGAGAGCACGAAGCCGAGACCGAAGACGATCGGGATCCACGACGCGCCGAGCGGGTTGTCGACGGCGCCGACCCCCGTCCCCGTCCACGAGTGGAACAGCTCGTCCTTCGAGTTGACCTTCGTGACCGCCGTCTTGAGGCCGTCCCAGCCGCCGACGTCGTGCAGCCCGACGATCGTCAGCGGGATCAGCGCGGCGAGGATGACGAAGAACTGCAGCACCTCGTTGTAGATCGCCGAGGAGAGCCCGCCGAGCGTGATGTAGGCGAGCACCACCGCCGCGGCGACCACGATGCCGACGAAGATCGGCCAGCCGAGCATCAGCTTGAGCACGAGCGCGAGCGCGTACAGGTTCACGCCGGCGATCAGGACGGTCGCCAGCGCGAAGGTCAGCGCGTTGAAGAGGTGCGTCGGCTTGTTGAAGCGCAGGCGCAGGTACTCGGGGACGCTGCGGACCTTCGAGCCGTAGTAGAAGGGCATCATCACGATGCCGAGGAAGACCATGGCCGGCACCGCGCCGATCCAGTAGTAGTGGACCGTGTAGACGCCGAACTGGGCGCCGTTGGCCGCCATGCCGAGGATCTCGAGCGCGCCCAGGTTGGCGGAGATGAACGCGAGCCCGGTGATCCACGCGGGCAGCGAGCGGCCCGAGAGGAAGTAGTCGAGGCTCGTCTTGATGTAGCGCTTCGCCGCGAAGCCGATCCCGAGGACGGCGACGAAGTAGATCGCCAGGATCGCGTAGTCGACGAGGTTCGTGTCCAGTCGGATATTCGCTGCCGCGAGCATTTGCCCTCGACTCCCTCCCCCAAGTGACGAAGCGCGCACGCGCCAGGACTCGGTTCACTTACCCGTTGAGGGCCTCCTCGAACATTTCTAATGAGCGCGTGCGCGCGAGCTCTCCATAAGCACGCGCGCTCGGCCGCACGATGCGGCGCAGGCCGTCGCCGCGATCGATGCCCACCATGCCGAACAGCGGGCGGTAGCCCTCGTTCCACTCGAAGTTGTCGAATGCCGACCAGTACATGAAGCCGCGCACGTCGATGCCGTCGCGCAGCGCCTGCGCGACCTGCCCGAGGTGCGAGCGCAGGTAGGCGACGCGCTCACGGTCGTCGGCGGTGGCGATCCCGTTCTCGGTGATCACCACGGGCAGCCCGCTGCCGGCCGCGAGGCGGATCGCGCGGCCGAGGCCCTCGGGGTTGAGCTCCCACCCCATCTGCGTGAGCGGCGCATCGGCGGGCGGCGGCGAGTGGTGGCCCGGGAGGCCGGGATCGAGGCGCTCGCGGGTGTAGTACTGCACGCCGACGAAGGCGCCCGGCAGGTCCTCCAGGTAGACGTCGGCCATCTCGCGTCGGATTTCGGCGACGAACGCCTCGCAGTCGGCGTCGCCCGGCCGGGCGGGCTCGAAGTCGGGCAGCTGCAGGCAGAGGCCGGCCTTCGGATCCCCCGCGCCCGCGCCGAGCGCGCGCACCGCCGCGGCGTGGGCGGCGATCAGCGTGCGCGTGACCTTCTTCCACACCCCGGGGTTGCAGACCCCGGGCGGGAACCAGCCCTCGAGATAGCCCATGCGCGCGACGATCTGCGGCTCGTTGATCGTGCACGCCCACGGCATCAGGTCGCCGAGCGCCTCCCCCACGCGCTCGCAGTAGCGCTCGAACGTCGCGACGGCGTCGCGCCCCGCCCAGCCGCCGCGCTCGGCGAACCAGCGCGGATTGGTGAAGTGGTGCAGCGTCACGAACGCCTCGAGGCCGTGCTCGGCGAGCGTGCCGAGCACGCGCCGGTAGTGCTCGAGCGCCGCGCAGCTGAACTCGCCCGGCTCGGGCTCGATGCGCGACCACTCGAGCGACATGCGGTGGGCGGTCTGGCCCAGCGACGCGAGCAGCGCGAAGTCCTCCGCGTAGCGGTGGTACTGGTCGATCGCGTCGCCGGAGGGCTCCGCGGCCGGAGTGCCGGCCGCGTGCTCCCAGGCCCACCAGTCGTTGTTGGCGTTGCCGCCCTCGACCTGATGGGCCGCGGTGGAGGACCCGAAGAGGAAGCCCTCCGGGAACTCGTGATCAGGCGACGCTGGCCCCCTCGCGCTCGCCGAGACCGGACGCGGCGCGCAGTGCCTCGGCCTTGTCGGTCCGCTCCCACGTGAAGTCGTGGTCCTCGCGGCCGAAGTGGCCGTAGGCCGCGGTCTTCTGATAGATCGGCCGATGCAGCTTGAGGTACTCACGGAACGCGCCGGGGCGCAGGTCGAAGTGCTCGCGGATGAGCTCGATGATCCGCCCGCGGCCGATCTTCTCGGTCCCGAACGTCTCCACCATCAGCGAGACGGGGTGCGCGACGCCGATCGCGTAGGCGACCTGCACCTCGCAGCGGTCGGCCAGCCCGGCCGCGACGACGTTCTTGGCCACGTGGCGCGCGGCGTACGCCGCCGAGCGGTCGACCTTCGACGGATCCTTGCCCGAGAAGGCGCCGCCGCCGTGGCGGGCCATGCCGCCGTAGGTGTCGACGATGATCTTGCGACCGGTGAGGCCGGCGTCGCCGACCGGGCCGCCGATCACGAAGCGCCCCGTCGGGTTGACGAGGAAGTTCTTGCGCAGCTTCTTCTCGTCGTAGAGGTCCTTCGGCAGGATCGGCTCGACGACGTGCTCCCAGAGGTCCTCGGGGATCAGCGACTCGGCGCCCTCGCGGTGCTGGGTGGAGATCAGCAGCTTCTCGATCTCGACCGGGCGGCCGTCGAGGTAGCGGACCGAGACCTGCGTCTTGCCGTCGGGCCGCAGGTACGGCACGACCTCGGCCTTGCGGACGTCGGCGAGGCGCTTGGCGAGCTTGTGCGCGAGCGAGATCGGCAGCGGCATCAGCTCGTCCGTCTCGTTGCTCGCGTAGCCGAACATCATGCCCTGGTCACCGGCGCCGGCGACGTCGAGTTGATCGTCGTCGGAGGGATCGAGGCGCGTCTCATGGGAGGCGTCGACGCCCTGGGCGATGTCGGGCGACTGCTTGTCGATCGCATTGAGCACGGCGCAGGAGTCGGCGGAGAAGCCGAGGTCGGCGTCGGTGTAGCCGATCTTGCGGATCGTCTCGCGCGCGATCTCCTGGATGTCGACGTACGTGGTCGTCGAGATCTCGCCCGAGACCACCACGAGGCCGGTGTTCACGAGCGTCTCGCACGCCACGCGGCCGGTCGGGTCGTCGCGCATGACGGCATCCAGCACGCCGTCGGAGATCTGGTCGGCGATCTTGTCCGGGTGGCCTTCGGTGACTGACTCGGACGTGAACAGGTACTCGTTGTCGGTCAAGGAACAGCTCCGCGGGTCGTGTCGTCCTTCTCGCGCTCGATGACGGCGGCGGCGGCGCCGACCGGGCGAAGGACTTCGGCGGTCGGCCCGGTCTGCTCGCCCAGCACGAGAAGCTGGCGTACGGGGCACAGAGCGTAGCGACTCGACGTCACTCCCCCCTCCGGCGCTGCTTGCGCTCCACGAAGTCGATCACCAGCGGGATGCCCTCGAGGGCATAGCGCTCACGCAGGCGGTTCTCCACGAAGTACGCGTAGTCGCGCGTCAGCCGCATGCGGTGGTTGATGTGGATCGAGAAGCGCGGCGGCCTGGTCTCGATCTGCGTCATGTACATCAGCTTCAGCCGCCGGCCCTGCTTCTGCGGCGGCTCGCGAGAGGCGACGAGGTCGCCCAGGAAGCGGTTGATCTCGGGGGTCGGGATGCGGTAGCTCGCGCGCTCGGCCAGCGACAGGGCCTCGACGAGGATGCGGTTCACGTGCCGGCCGGTCAGCGCGGAGGTGGTCAGCACCTTCGGGCGCAGGCGCAGCTTCCGGTTGACCCTGGCGCGCTCGCGGTCGAGGTCGAAGTCGTCGCCGCTCGTGAGGTCCCACTTGTTGAGCACGAGCGCGGTCGCGCAGCCCGCCTTCATCGCCATGTCGGCGATCCGCAGGTCCTGGGAGGTCACGCCGTCGGTGGCGTCGCAGACGACCAGCGCGACGTCGGCGCGCTCGGCCGCGCGCTGGGAGCGCAGCGTCGTGTAGTACTCGACCGACTCCGAGACCTTCGCGGCGCGGCGGATGCCCGCCGTGTCGACGAGCAGCAGCTTGCGGCCGTCGACCTCGATCGGCGTGTCGATCGCGTCGCGCGTCGTGCCGGCGACGTCGGAGACGATGACGCGCTCGCGGCCGAGGAAGGTGTTGACGAGCGAGGACTTGCCGACGTTCGGGCGCCCGATCACCGCCAGGCGAACGAGCTCCTCCTCGAGCTCCTCCTCCTCGTCGGCCGGCAGCAGCTCGACGAGGCGGTCGAGCAGGTCGCCCGTGCCGAGCCCCTGCGCCGCGGAGACGGCCAGCGGCTCGCCGAGCCCGAGGCTGTAGAAGTCGTGGACGAGCGCGATGTCGCGCGGCGAGTCGATCTTGTTGGCGGCCAGCACGACCGGCACGCCGCCGCGCCGCAGCATGTCCGCCACCTCGGCGTCGCCGGCGCGCATCCCGGCGCGGGCGTCGACGACCAGCAGCGCGACGTCGGCGTCGGAGAGCGCCTCGCGCACCTGGTCGCGGATCGAGACCGCGAGGGGCGCGGTGTCCTCGAGGTCCACGCCGCCGGTGTCGATCAGCGCGAAGCTGCGGCCGTTCCAGTCCGTGGCGAGCTCCTTGCGGTCGCGCGTGATGCCCGAGGTCTCGTGCACGACGGCCTCGCGCGACTGGGTGAGCCGGTTGACGAGCGAGGACTTGCCGACGTTCGGGTAGCCGACGACGGCGATCTTCCTCATGTCGGGAGCTCCTTGGCCTCGACCGCGAGCGTGACGATCTGGTCGACGACCTCCTCCAGCGAGAGCCCCGTCGTGTCGACCGGGACCGCGTCGCGCGCCGGCGCGAGCGGCGCGTGCTCGCGGGTGCGGTCGCGCTCGTCGCGCATCGCCTGCTCGCGCAGCACGACGCCGGCGTCCGTGCCGAGCTCCGCGGCGCGGCGGCGCGCGCGCTCCTCGGGCGCGGCCGTGAGAAAGACCTTGACGTCGGCGTCGGGCGCGACGACGGTGCCGATGTCGCGCCCCTCGGCGACCCAGTCCCCGTGCTCGAGGATGCGCCGCTGCTGCGCGACCAGCGCCTCGCGCACGGCCGGGTCGGCCGACACGCGCGAGGCGGCCTCCGACACCCACGGCTCGCGGATGCGCTCGGTGACGTCCTCGCCGTCGAGCTGCACGCGCTCCCCGAGCTCCAGCCGCGCGGTGCGCGCGACCTCGGCGGGGTCGGCGCCGGCCGACTCGGCGCGGCACGCGACCGCGCGGTACATCGCCCCAGTGTCGAGGTAGGTGAAGCCGAGCCGCTGAGCAGCGGCGCGGGCGACAGTCGACTTTCCGGCCCCGGCGGGACCGTCGATGGCGATGACCATGGGCCGAGAGGCTAGAAGAGCAGGCGCTCGAGGTCGGCCGTGAAGCCCGGGTAGGAGACGGCGGCCGCCTCCATCCCCACGACCTCGACGCCCTCCCGCGAGGCGAGGCCGGCGACGGCGCCGAGCATCGCCAGCCGGTGGTCGCCGTGCGCCTCCATCGCGCCGCCGCGCAGGCCGTCCGTGCCGGTCACGACGAAGCCGTCCGGCGTCGCCTCGATGGAGGCGCCGAGGCCGCGCAGGCCATCGACCACGGCTGCGATGCGGTCGGTCTCCTTGAGCCGCAGCTCCGCGGCGCCGCGGACCACGGTCTCGCCCTCGGCGAAGCAGCCGAGCAGGGCGACGAGCGGCAGCTCGTCGATCGCGAGCGGCACCTCCTCGGCCTCGACCACCGTCGCGCCGAGCTGCGAGTGGGCGATGTCGAGCTCGGCGACCGGCTCGACCGCCGGGATGCCGTCCTGCGGCGCCTCGAGCGGGCCGACGACGACCGCGCCCATCCGCTGCGCGATGCGGAAGAAGCCGACGCGCGTCCAGTTGACCGCGACGCCCTCGAGCACGATCCGCGAGCCCGGCACGAGCATCGCCGCGGCGGCGTGGAAGGCGACCGACGAGGGATCGCCGGGGACGTCGATGCGGTCGATCTCGAGCTCGTCCTGCGGGTGCACGGTCACCACCGCGCCGTCGCGCTCGACGCGCGCGCCGGCCTGGACCAGCATGCGCTCGGTGTGGTCGCGGCTCGGCCCGGGCTCGCGCACGCGGGTCGCGCCCGAGGCCAGCAGGCCGGCGAACAGGATGCACGACTTGATCTGCGCCGACGCGACGGGCAGCTCGTACTCGGTGCCGGCGAGGCGGCTCCCGGTCACGGTCAACGGGGTGAAGCGGCCCTCGCGCGCCTCCAGCCGCGCGCCCATGAGCCGCAGCGGCTCGGCGATGCGGTCGACGGGCCGGCGGCGGATCGACTCGTCGCCGTCGAGCACCCACACGCCGTCGGACTGCCCCGCGAGCCACCCCGACAGCAGCCGCAGCAGCGTGCCGGCGTTGCCGACGTCGATCGTGCCCGTCGGCTGCGCGGCCGCCCGCAGCCCGGGCCCGCGAATCAGCAGATCGTCGGGCCGGGGCTCGACGATCGCGCCGAGCGCCTGCACCGCGCGCAGCGTCGAGCGCGTGTCCTCGGCGTCGAGGTAGCCCATGACCTGAACCGGGTCGGACGTCATCGCGGCGAGCAGCGCGGCGCGGTGGGAGATCGACTTGTCGGGCGGCGCGGCGAGCGTGCCGCGCAGGCCGGAGGAGGCGGGTGCGAAGAACGTCACGGCCGCGCCACCGTGAAGCCGAGCCCGGCGATCAGGGCCTCGGCCTCGTCCGCGTCGCCGGCCCCGGCGATCCACAGCGCGATCGAGCCGGTCGTGTTGTCGGCCGCGGGATAGAGCGCCATGTCGGCGATGTTGACCGAGGCCCGACCGAGCGCGAGCGCGACCTCGGCCACCACGCCCGGCCGGTTGGGCACGGAGACGCGCAGCTCGACCACGTCGCCGCCCGCGAGGTCGGCCTCGAGCAGCCGCCGGCGGTCGTCGCGCGCGGCGTCGTTCCAGGCCCCGACCGCGGGCGCGTCGCGGCCGGCCAGCGCCGCGCGGACCTCGCCGAGGCGCCGCATGGCGTCGTCGATCGACGCCATCAGCGCATCGGCGTTGGAGAGGTAGATGTCGCTCCAGATCGCGGTCGAGGCGCCTGCGACGCGCGTGGCGTCGCGGAAGCTCGGCCCGGTCGGGGGCAGCCGCTCGGACTCGAGCGCGCCCGCCGCCTGGGCGACGAGGATGTTCGCGAGCACGTGCGGCAGGTGCGAGACCGAGGCCATCAGGCGATCGTGCGTCTCGGGGTCGATCGCGGCCGGGCGCGCGCCGAGGTCGGCCAGCAGCCGGTAGAGGCGGTCATAGAGCACGCCCTCGGTGCGCGGCGTCGGCGTCAGGTACCACGTCGCGCCGTCGAACAGCTCGGCGCGCGAGTGCTCGACCCCGGCCGTCTCCGCCCCGGCGAGCGGGTGGCCGCCGATGAAGCGCGGGTCGTCGACCTCGCCGACCAGCTCGCGCTTGGTCGAGCCGACGTCGGTCACCACGCACTCCGGCGCCGCCGCCGCGAGCGCCTCGCGCACGGCCCCGGGGAGCGCCCGCACCGGCGCGGCGACGAACGCGGCCGACGCGCCGGCGAGCGCGTCGGCCGCCGACCCGCACGCCGCGCTGATCGCGCCGCGCGCGAGCGCGGCGTCGAGCACCCCGCGACCCGGGTCGTAACCACGGACATCGGCGCCGAGCCGCTCACGCGCGGCGAGCCCGACCGACCCGCCGAGCAGGCCCACGCCGATGACCGCGATGATCAAGCGGCTCTCAGCTTCGGACGGCGGAGAGCGCCTTGCCAGCGACCGCGGCCGCCCGCTCGACGTGCTCGAGGTAATCGGGGAAGCCGTCGGCGTAGAGCGCCTGCGGGCCGTCGCAGATCGCGTTCTCGGGGTCGGGGTGGATCTCGACGATGATCCCGTCGGCGCCGGCCGCGGCCGCGGCGAGCGAGAGCGGCAGCACGAGGTCGCGGCGGCCGGCCGCGTGGCTCGGGTCGACGATCACCGGGAGGTGCGAGAGCTCCTTGAGCACCGGCACCGCGGTGAGGTCGAGCGTGTAGCGGTACGCGGTCTCGAAGGTGCGGATCCCGCGCTCGCACAACAGCACGTTCGGGTTGCCCTCCTTGAGGATGTACTCCGCCGCCATCAGCAGCTCTTCGAGCGTCGCGGACAGCCCGCGCTTGAGCAGCGCCGGGCGCCCGGAGCGGCCGATCTCCGACAGCAGCGGGTAGTTCTGCATGTTGCGCGCGCCGACCTGGATGACGTCGGCCACCTCGAGCACCGGCTCGAGGTCGCGCGCGTCCATCAGCTCGGTGACGATCGGCAGCCCGGTCTCGGCCTTGGCCTCCGCGAGCAGCCGCAGGCCCTCCTGGCCGAGGCCCTGGAACGCGTAGGGCGAGGTGCGGGGCTTGTACGCGCCGCCGCGCAGCAGCGAGCCGCCGGCGTCGCGCACGATGCGCGCCGTCGTCAGCAGCTGGTCGCGCGACTCGACCGTGCATGGCCCGGCGATCATCGAGAAGTGCTCGCCGCCGATCCGGCGGCCGTCGACCTCGACCACCGTGCGCTCGCCGATGCGCAGCTGGCTCGAGGCGAGCTTGTACGGCTTCAGGATCGGCACCGCGCGGTCGACGCCGGGCGCGCCCTCGAGATCGAGGCGGGCGATGTGCTCGATGTCCCCGATCGCGCCGATGACGGTCACCGCCTCGCCGCGCGAGGGATGGGCACGGGCGCCCACCGCCTCGATCCGCTCGATGACGGACTGGATCTCGTCCTCCGTCGCCGCCGCTTTCATCACGATCATCATCAGTTGCTCCTCGGATTCACGCCACTGGACACTCTACGTACGACGGGCGCCCGGCAGACCGGTCGTCGACCGGTTCTTCACGGCCGAGCGCCTAGAGAAATCGCCAGGTGGCGTACGCGTCGCGACGACCCGCGGCACCGGCGATGCCGGTGGCATAAGTACGAGCGGGGTGTGCGGAGCGGTCTCGCATGATCGTTACGAGCGAGAGTTGTACCAGCATCGGCCCCGACGCGGCGAGGATTGAGCCCCACATCGGGGCGGCCGGCCCGCAGCCCACCTGCGGGCCGGCCACACGGTGGACGAGGTCAGGCGGCCCGGACGGGGTTGCGGCGCGTCCGGACCGTGGTCGCCGTGCCGGCCCCGAGGACCAGCAGCGCGGCGAGGCCGCCGGCGCCGACGCCCGCGGCGAGCCAGTCGAAGCCGTCGGCGTGCGCGAGCGCCGGCGCGTGGACCACGACCGGCGGCGTCTCGCGACGGCCGTTGTCGCGGGCGTCGGGGGACACGCGGTCGATCGCGGGGGCCGGGCGGCCGGCGTCGCGGGCGTCGGGGCTCACTCGGTCGATGAGCGCCGGCCGGCCGGCGTCGATGGCGTCCGGCGTCACGCGGCTGATGGGGGGACTCTTCGGGGCCGGCCCGGAGGCGGACGCCGCGGGGACGGCGACGGCGGTGATGGCGAGCGCCAAGGCGGCCTGGGCGCGGATGCGGGAGGGGCTGCGGGTCATCTTGACTCCTTGCGAGGGACCACCGGGTGCGATCCGATGCGGCAAGGCTCCGTGAGCGCGGTTAACCCGCGGCAGATCGCGAGTAAATCGGCCCCCTAACCCGCGGCGCGATGCGCCGCGGAGCTCGCGAGCCCGAGCTCGCGGAACCCCGCAAGCGCCGCCTCCGACAGCGCTCGCGCGCGCTCCCGATCGCCGGCTGCCCCGCGCGCCTCCAGCCACCGCGCGTAGTCGTTGCGGGTGTGCGCGATCCAGGGACGCGCCCCCATTCGCGCGTTCATCGCCAGCGCGGCCTCGAAGTACGGCTCGGCCTCCTCGCCGCGCTCTGTCGTCGCCGCGAGGATCCCGAGGTAGCGGGAGACCGAGCCACGCATCCCCTCGCACTGGTCGACGGCATTGAGCGCCGCCCAGGGAGCCAGCAGCTCGAGCAGGACGGAGGCGGACTCGATATCGCCCACTGATCCGGCCGTCTCGGCGAGGAAGCTCATGCCGAACAGCCACTCCTGGTCGAACGGCAGCGCCGAGAAGCGATCGCGGGCCAGTTCGCGGAGTGTCCGCGCAGCTTCCGGCAGGCGCCCGAGCCGGGCCTGCAGGTGCGCGAGCGCGCAACGGAACACCTGGCGCGACGGGTGCCGGGCGACCAGGTCGACGATCGCCGGCTCGATCTCCTCGAGACGCCCGCGGAACTCGCACAGCGTGTACCGCTGCATCACGTACACGGGGACCGCCATGTCGGGCTGCACGCGCTCGCCGATCTCCCGCACCTCCTCGATGAGCGCCTCCCCCTCGGCGAGCCTGCCGTCCGACAGCGCGAGCATCGCCGCCGCCCCGCCGACGTCCCAGAGATGAGCGGGCTGCCGGAGCTCGTCGGCGACGTGCCCGGCCGCCTCCAGGTCTCGCCTCGCTGCGTCGATCTCCCCCGTCGCCAGGAGCGGGCCGAGCGCGTGCATGTAGCCGTGCACCACGCGCTCCCGGTCCCCGATCCGCTCGGCGATCTCGCGCAGCTCGCGCCCGATCAAGATGACCTCGCCGAACGTGTCGGGCGCGACGATCGCGATCGCCCGGCCGTCCAGCGCGTACGCGAGCGCGGCGGGGTTCGACGCGCGGCGAGCGTGCGCCACGGCCTCCCCGCTCAGCGTGTCCCGCCGGAGCCGCGACGGCTCGTCGCGCAGCGCCCCGGCCAGCCGGGCGAGCAACCGCACCCGCAAGTCGACGTCCCCCTCTCCCAGTGCGGCCAGCCCTTCCTCGAGCAGCGGCAGCAGTTGCTCGTCGGCGCTGGCGCGGGCGTAGACGATCCGCCCGCCGTATTCCGCCGCCGCGCGCGCCAGCTCGGGAGCCAGGCCCAGCCGCCTCGCGATGCGGGCCGCCGCGAGCAGCGCCGCTCGCGCCGCAGAGCCGTTCCCGGCACGCGACTCCGCCTCCCCGAGCGAGAGCAGCAGCCGGCAGCGCGTCGCCTCGTCGGAGCCACCCAGTGCGGCGAGCGCGGTCTCGTACTGCCGCGCGGCCTCCTCGTCGGCAAGCGAGGCGAGCGCGCGATCCGCGGCACGGGTGGCGTAGTCCACGGCCCGCTCGTCGTCCCTCGCGGCGATCGCGTGATGGGCCAGCTCGGCGAGGTGCGGACCGGACTCGTCGCCGTAGAGCGCCTCGAGCGCGTCGACGGCGTGCCGGTGCAACAGCACTCGGCGCGCGCCGCTGAGGCCCTCGTAGAGGGTGTCCCGGATGAGCACGTGCGCGAAGCGCGCACGGCCGGGCACGCCAGGGACGTCGGAGACGACGCGCGCGGCGATCGCCTCGTCGAGCAGGTCGAGCAGCTCCTCCTCCGAGATGTCGCTGAGCCGAGCGAGCGCGTCGATCGAGAACTCGCGGCCGAGGACGGAGGCGAGCATCAGCGCACGGTTGCAGGCGTCCGAGAGGTGGGTGAGCCGGCGGGCGATCACGTCGCGGACGCTCTGGGGAACGGCGAGACGACCCTCGACGGACAGCAGGCGGACGATCTCGCCGGCGAACAGCGGATTGCCCCCGGTCTGCTCGTGGAGCGCGCCCGCCGCCACCGGAGCGGCCGCCTCCAGCTCGACGTAGTCCTCGAGCTCCGCCTCGCTCAGCCCGGCGACGTCGAGCCGGCGGGTGCCCGGCTCGCGCCCGACCTCCGCCAGCATCTGGGCCAGTGCCGGTCCCGGGACCGGGTCGACGTCGCGGCAGGCGCCGAGCAGCAGGATCCGGGCCGAGCCGAGCTCGCGCGCGACGAACTGCAGGAGCAGCAGCGAGGACACGTCGGCGGCGTGCAGATCGTCGAGCACGAGGACGATCGGCCGGCTCTCCGAGGCGCGGCGCAGGAATTGCGCGGTCGCGTCGAAGAGCCGGAAGCGCGCCGCCTCGGGGTCCCGCGAGACGGGCTCATCCGTCACGGAGAGACGATCGCGCAGCTCGGGCACGATCTGCGCGAGGTCCGCGGCGCCGGCGCCGAGCTGGGCCCGCAACAGCGTGGTGTCCGTCTCGCGCACGTAGGTCCGCAGCGACTGCACCCACGGCCAGTAGGCGGGCGCGCCGCCGGCCTCCCAGCACCGGCCCACGAGGACGCGGGCGCCACGATCCTCGGCGCGCGCGATCAGCTCCTCGGCGAGGCGGCTCTTCCCGATGCCGGGCTCGCCGACGAGCAGGAACACGCGCCCGCGCCCGGCGAAGGCATCCTCGAGGCCGTCGACGAGCTCGGCGAGCTCGGCCGCGCGCCCGACGAACGTCCCGGCCCGAGGCCGGCGGGCGGGCCCCGGCCCCGATGCGAGATCGAGGGCCCGATCCTGCTCGAGAATCGCCTGGTGCAGCTCGCGCAGGCGTCGCCCGGGCTCGATGCCGAGCTCCTCGACGAGGGCGCTGCGCGCCTCGCGATACGCCTCCAGCGCGTCCGCCTGCCGCCCGGAGCGGTAGAGGCAGAGCATCTGCTGCGCACGGAAGCCCTCGCGGAGCGGGTGCTCCGACACCAGCGCGTCGAGCTCGCCCGCCAGCTCCGCGTGCCGGCCGCGAGCGAGCTCTCGTTCGCCGCGTTCCTCCAGACAGGTCAGGTACAGCTCCTCGAGCCTGGCGATCTCGGGCTGGGCGAAGCGCTCGCGGGCGAACTCGGCGAGCGGGGGACCGCGCCACAGCGACAGCGCCTCCTCGGGTCTGCCCTCCGCATGCAGGCGCCGGAAGCGCGCGAGGTCGAGCTCGTTGGGCTCCACGCGGAGCAGGTATCCGGGGCTCCTCGTCTCCACGCGCTCCCTGCCGAGCAGCTTGCGCAGCCGGGAGATGTACACCTGCAGCGCCTTCCGGGCCGTCTCGGGCGGGTCGTCCTCCCAGAGCGCGTCGACCATGCCGTCGCGAGAGACGGCCCGGTTCGCCTCCAGGAGGAGCAACGCCAGGACTGCGCTCTGCTTGTGCCCGCCGATGTCGAGCGCCCGGCCGCCCGAAAGCACCTCGAGCGGGCCGAGGATGCGGAACTCCATTGTCGTCTGGGGCGACGCTACTGCGGCGGGAGAAGCGCGGCAAGCGCCTCGAGGAAGCGCTCGTTCTCCGCCTCGGTGCCGACCGTGACGCGCAGCGCCCCCGGGCGTCCGAGCGAATCGCCGCTGCGCACGAGGATCGCGCGTTGCGCGAGCCCCTGGAGCAGCTCGCGCTCGGTCTCGGCGGGGTCGTCGGCCTCGGGCAGGTCGAACCAGACGAAGTTGGCCTGCGACTCGGCCGGCGTGAGGCCGAGGCGACGGAGGCCGTCCTCGAGCCCGGTCCGCTCGGCGAGGTTGCGCTCGACTCGGCGGGCGACCTCGTCCTGGTGGTTGAGCGCCTCGAGCGCCGCGGCTTGGGCGGCGGCGTTGCAGTAGAACGGCTGGCGCACCTGGTCGACCGCGGTGCGGAAGGTCTCCGAGCCGCAGAGCGCGAAGCCGACGCGCAGGCCGCAGAGCCCGTAGACCTTCGAGAACGTGCGCAGCAGCACGAGGTTCGGGTGCTTCTTGAGCAGCGGGATCGACTCGTCGGGGTCCTGGAGGATGTTGAACTCGCAGTAGGCCTCGTCCAGGATCACCGCGACGTGGCGCGGGACGTCGGCGACGAAGGCGGCGATCTCGTCGAGCGGCAGCGCGGTCGAGGTCGGGTTGTTCGGGTTGCACACGACGACGAGCCGCGTCGCGACCGTGACCTCCTCGCGCATGGCCGCGAGGTCGTGGCGGTGCTCGTCGTCGAGCGGCACCTCGATCGCGCGCGCCCCGGAGGCCGCCGCGAGGTGCGGGTAGACCGAGAACGACGGCCAGGCGTAGACGACCTCGGCGCCGGGCTCGAGCAGCGCGTCGCCGGCCGCGAGCAGGATGTCGCAGGAGCCGTTGCCGATCGCGATCCGGTTGGCGGGGACGCCGTAGCGGTCCGACAGCCGCGTGCGCAGGGCGGCGTTGGTCGGGTCCGGGTAGCGGTTGAGGCCGCTGAGCGCCTGCGTGACCGCCTCGACCACCTCGGGGATCGGCGGGTACGGGCTCTCGTTGGACGCGAGCTTGGCCACCGGCCCCTCGGAGGCGTAGCCGTCGGCCGCCGGGTAGACCGGGATGCGGCGGACCTTGGCGCCGAACTCGAGGCTCATGGTGGCGCTGAGGTTATCGGCCGAGGCGCGCCGCGAACCCGTCCAGCAGCCAGTCGAGCCCCAGCTCGAAGCGGTTCTCCACGTCCATCTGCATGCCCGCGTCCATGAACTGGTTGAGCCGCGGGAACTCGCCGCTGTCGAGCAGCGCGCGGATGTGCGGCTCGCGCAGGCTCTCCACGATCCCCTCGACGCGCAGCTTCGGGTCGTCGCGATCAGCTCGCGGACCGTGAAGCCGATCATGCAGCGCCGCTACAACCGCATGGGCCGCTGAATCACTGCGCTCCGGTGAGGTCCAGCCGGAGCGCCGCGGCCTCCCCGAGATAGACGTGCTGGGCCTCGTGGCCCAGCTCGCCGTAGCAGTGGATGAGGACGCGGATCACGCGCGGGAGAGCGCCCGGCACGGGCACCTCCCGGGTGCACAGCAGCGGCACGGCGCTCAGGCCCATCTCGCGCGCCGCGACGGCGGGGAACTCGGCGTCGAGGTCGTCGGTGAGCGTGAAGATGCAGCTCACGAGGTCCTCGGTCGCGAGCGCGTTGCGCTCGAGGATCGTGCGCATCAGCTCGTCGGTGGCGGCGAGGATGGCATCGCGATCGTTGGCGGTGACGGTTGTGGCGCCGCGGAGGGCGTAGAGGCGCATGAGCGGCGGCATTCAATCAGCCGCGCGAGCCGCTCCGGCGGCGGGCCGGACGGCCCGTGCCGCGCAGCCGCTCGACCTCGGCGGCCGACAGGCGGCGGTGGCCGCCCGGCGGCAGCGTGCCGAGGCGCAGCGGCCCGAACGCGACGCGCTCGAGCGTCTCGACCCGGTGGCCGACGAGGTCGAGCATCCGCCGCACCTGGCGCTTGCGGCCCTCGTGGATCGTCAGCTCGAGCTCGCCGGGGGCGATCCGGCGCACCTTGGCCGGCGCGGTGCGCCCGTCCTCGAGCTCGACGCCCTCGCGCAGACGGCGCAGCGCCGGCTCGCGCACCGGCGGGTTGCGCACGACGGCGCGGTAGACCTTGGGCACCACGAAGGACGGATGCGTGAGGCGGTAGGCGAGCTCGCCGTCGTCGGTGAGCAGGATCAGCCCGGTCGTGTCGGCGTCAAGGCGGCCGACCGGGTAGAGGCGGCGGTCGCCCTTCACGAGCTCGACGATCGTGCGCCGGCCGTGGGTGTCGTGCGCGGTCGAGACGACGCCCACGGGCTTGTTGACGATGTAGACCGCGCGCGGGCCCTCCGCCTCGCCGATCGACTTGCGGTCGACGGCGATCTCGTCCCGCTCGGTGACGTCGCGCGCCGGGTCGCGCACCACCTCCCCGCCGACCGTGACGCGGCCGGCGAACACGAGCTGCTCGGCGGCGCGGCGCGAGGCCACCCCGGCGTGGGCGAGGTGCTTGGCGAGGCGCATGGCCCTGCCACCATAGGCCGCGTGGATCTGGAGCTGCTCGACCGCACCCTCGCCGACGCCGGCGAGCCCGGCTTCCGCGCCCGCCAGGCGTGGCGCTGGACCGCGGGCGGCGCCGCCGGCTTCGAGGAGATGACCGACCTGCCCGCGCCGCTGCGCGAGCGCCTGCACGCGGAGGTCCCCTACTCGACGCTCTCGCTGCTCAACGAGGCGCACTCGCGCGACGGCACGGTCAAGGCGCTGTTCGAGACCCACGACGCCCGCCCCGTCGAGGCGGTGCTGATGAGCTATCGCGACGGCCGGCGCTCGGTCTGCGTCTCCTCGCAGTCGGGCTGCCCGCTGACGTGCACGTTCTGCGCGACGGGCGCGATGAAGTTCGGCCGCAACCTGACCGCCTCGGAGATCCTCGACCAGGTCCTGCACTTCCGCCGCGTCGAGCCGCTCAACCACCTCGTGTTCATGGGGATGGGCGAGCCGATGATGAACCTCGACAGCGTGCTCGCGGCCGCGCGGAGGCTGCCCGACCTCGGCATCACCCATCGCCGCACCGGCATCTCCACCGTCGGCTGGGCGCCGGGCATCCGGGAGCTGACCGAGTCCGACATGCCGATCCGGCTCGCGCTCTCCCTGCACGCGCCCGAGGACGCGCTGCGCTCGAAGATCATGCCGGTCAACGAGCGCCACTCGATCGCCGAGGTGCTCGAGGCGTGCGAGGCGCACCACGCGCGCCGCCGCCGCAAGATCTTCGTCGAGTACGTGATGCTCGCCGGCGTCAACGACTCCTACGGCCAGGCCGTTCAGCTCGCGAAGCTGCTCGACCCGCGGATCTACAAGCTCAACCTGATCCCCTACAACCCGACGGGGTCGATCTACGACGGATCGAGCCGCGGCGCGATCCACGCCTTCAAGGCCGCGCTCGAGGAGCACGGCCTGGGCGCGACGGTGCGGCTGACCCGCGGGCGCGACATCGATGCCGCCTGCGGGCAACTGGCGGCGAAGGCAGCCGCGGCTTAGCCGGCCGCCCTGAAAGTGATCCCGTCCAGGGACGTGAAGCTCGTGTTGCCGGTGTTGAACTGGACCCTCCCGGCCGCGCCGCCCTCGGACAGTCCCCGGACGAGCACGTCGCCGAAGGCGTTGTTGGCCGGCACCGCGAAGAACTGCGACTTGGCCGGCCGGTATCCCACCGGCAGGGTGAAGATGCTGCCGATGGCCCCGCCCGCCACGCTTCCCTTGAGGTGCACCACGCCGAGCGGGTCCTTGGAGAACGCCGCCGTGTCGTAGAGCCCGGGGCCGAAGTTCTCCCATCCGTTCTCGAACGCAGGGTTGCCCGGTGTCCCGACCTCACGGAACGCCTCGGGTGGCGCGACGGAGCCCGAGGGACCGGTCTCGCCCTTCGCGCCGGCAGGACCGGCCGGGCCGGGCAGACCGTTGGCGCCGGCCGGGCCGACCTTCCCGCTGAGCGCGGCCCGCGCGGCCGGGGTGAGGTCGGCGACCTTGACGCCCTTGCCGTTCGCGAGGTCGCTGCTGTTGATGGAGCCCTTGGCAACCTGCTTCGAGCTCCTGATGAGCACGCTGGCGGCGGTGGCCGTCCCAGCGCACGCGATCACCAGCGCGATGATCGAGACGACAAGTGCGGGACTGGGCAAACGGAGTCGCGGCCTGCTCACGAGGAGCTCCTTCGAGTCGGGAATTGCGCGACTCTAACCCGGCTGGTGCTGGCCCACGGCGCCTGAGCGCTCGTCGCCCGCGCGCAGGAGGCGGTCGCGCAGCGCCGCCTGGTCCTCGGGGCTCGGGTCCCACTGCTCGAGCTCGGGCAGCTCCTCGACCGAGCGCAGGCCGAAGAGCTTGAGGAAGAGCGGGGTCGTGCGGTAGAGGACGGCGCCGAAGGACGAGCGGCCGGCTTCCTCGATCAGCCCGCGCTCGACCAGCGCAGACGTGGCCGACTCCGACGCGACGCCGCGGATGCGGGCCATCTCCGGCCGCGAGACCGGCTGCAGGTAGGCGACGACGGACAGGGTCTCGGCCTGCGCGGGCGTCAGCGCGGGCGTCCGTGGGCGCGAGAGCAGCCGTCGCGCGGCCTCCTCCGCCCCCGGGTGCGTGGCGAGCGTCCAGCCGCCGCCGATCTCCTTCAGCACCACGCCGCGGCCGTGCAGGCCGTCGCGCAGCTCGGTCAAGGCATCGAGGACCGCCCACTCGTCCTGCTCGGTGGCGTCGCGCAGGTCCTCGAGCGAGACCGGCTCGGGCGAGAGGAACAGCAGCGCCTCGACGATGCGGGCCAGCGGCGTCACGCGACGGCCGACCGCACGGTGATGGGCGCGAACGGCTCGGCCTGCTCCCAGCTCGCCTCGCCGCGCTTGTAGAGCTCGAGCAGCGCGAACAGGGTGACGGCGACCGTCATGCGATCGGCGTCCCGGACCGCCTCGTCGAAGCTGAAGGAGCCGCGCCGCAGCAGCTCGCGCAGCAGCCCCAAGCGCTCGGCGAGCGTGACGCGCGGGCTCGCCATGTGGCTGAGGTCGACGGGCGGCGGCGTGCGCAGCAGCCCGCCGAGCGCGGCCCCGAGGATCGCCGGGTCGTAGGAGGCCTGGGCCTGCTCGACCGAGAGCCGGCGGAGCTCGGCGGGCAGCGGGGCCGAGCGGTAGAGAACGGCCTCGGCGAGCCCGGCGCGCTCGCCCAGCCAGCCCGCGGCGCCGCGGAAGCGGGCGTAGCGCAGCATCCGCTCGAGCAGCTCCTCGGCCGCCTCGGCCGGCACCAGCTCGTCGAGCTCCTCGACCTCCTCGCCCGGCAGCATCAGCCGCGACTTGAGCTCGAGCAGCGCGGCGATCAGGACCAGGAACTCGGTCGTGGCCTCGAGGTCGAGCTCGTCGCGCGCCTCCAGGTGGTCCAGGTAGGCGAGCACGACGTCGGCCAGCTCGACCTCGAGCAGGTCGAGCTCCTCGCGCAGGATCAGCGACAGCAGCAGGTCGAACGGGCCCGCGAAGACGTCGAGGTCGAGCTCCAGGTGGTGGACGGCGGCGGCGGACACTCGCTGAGAGGCTAGGCCGCGGGGTCGACGGAAGCGCGCCCGACGCCCATCCGCTCGCGTACGTCCGCGAGCGTCTCGGCCGCCATCTTGCGCGCGCGGTCGGCGCCCGCGGCGAGGATCTCCTCGAGCGCGGTCGGGTCCGCTCGCAGCGCCGCGTAGCGCTCGCGCACCGGCGCCAGGTAGTCGACGACCGCCTCCCCGACCGCGACCTTGAAGTCGCCGTAGCGGGCGTCCGCGAACTCCTGCTCAATCGTCTCCGGGCTCGTGCTGCGGACGACGGCGAGGATGTCGATCAGCCCCGAGATGCCGGGCTTGTCCTCGCCGCGGACGATCTCGGTGCCGGAATCGGTCACGGCGCGCTTGAACTTCTTGAGGATCGCGGCCGGCTCGTCGAGCACGTAGACGGTGCCCTGCTCGGTCGCTCCCGTCGTGGACATCTTGCGCGCGGGGTCCTGCAGGTCGCGGATGCGCGCGCCGACCTCGGGGATGCGCGCCTCCGGCACGATCAGCGCCTCGCCGAAGCGGCGGTTGAAGCGCTCGGCGACGTCGCGCATCAGCTCGAGGTGCTCGCGCTGGTCCTCGCCGACCGGGACCTCGTGCGCGCGGTAGGCGAGCACGTCGGCGGCCATCAGGACGGGATAGAAGAGCAGCCCGGCCGCGACGAGCTCGCGCTGCGCGACTGACTTGTCGCGGAACTGGTGCATGCGGCTGAGCTCGCCGAGCGGCGTGACGCCCGACAGCAGCCACGACAGCTCGGTGTGCTCGTGGACGTCGCTCTGGCGGAAGAGGATGCAGCGCTCGGGATCGAGGCCGGCGGCGATCAGGATCGCGGCCGTGTCGTAGACGCGCTCGCGCAGCTCGGCCGGGTCGTAGTCGACCGTGATCGCGTGCAGGTCGACGATGCAGTAGATCGCCGGGTCGCCGCGCTCCTGGCCCGCGACGTACTGGACGATCGCGCCGATGTAGTTGCCGAGGTGCTTGCTGCCCGTGGGCTGGATGCCGGAGAAGATCCTCACAGGCGGGCGAAGATAGCGGCCCGCCCCGCCGCGAGGGCGGAGCGGGACCGCTGCCTCGGCTACGCGGGGCGGGGCACCAGCGCGAGCAGCGCGCTCAGGACCTGAGCGAGCTGCGACGGCGAGGCCGGGGTGGCGGCCTGCGGGTCGAGGATGCCGGTGATGGCGCACAGCAGGTTGCCGAGCAGGTTGCCGGCACCGGGAATCGCCTCGAGCAGGACCTCGATGCGGCTCGTGGCGAGGTGCAGCCCGAGCAGGTTGAGGTCGATCGGCTGCAGCACGAGGTCGAGGATCTGGCACGCGCCGGCCGTCGGGTTGGGCAGCTGCGCGGCCGCAGCCTGGCTGCGGGCGAGCGACACCGGGATGCGGACGTTGCTCTTCCTGACGGTGCGGCCCTTCAGCGTGCCCTTGAGCTTGCCGACGGCGTAGACCTTGCCGCCGCTCTGCGTGAAGCGGCTGATCGTGTACGTGCCGGTGAACTTCTTGCCGTTCTTGGCCGTGGCGGTCATCGCGACCACCTTCGTGAGCGGCGCCTTGGTCTGGGCAGCGGCTGCTGGGCCGGCGCCCCCTACGAGCAGCAGCGCGAACGCTGCGACGGCTCCGAGGACCGCCATACGTGACTTGGTCATTCCCACCTCCGGGAAGATCGTTTGACCCCCCAGGTCCTCCCGCCGACGCCTTGGGTACGAAAAGTGGTTTTTCGACGCACCGCGCACGTCGGCGGTGAACGGCCGGAAACGTGGAGTTCGCGCGCTCAGCTTTACGGTGGGAAATCCGGGCTCGCCCGGCGTGCCGCCCGCGGAGCCCCACTCCGGTCCCGCTTCTGACTGCCCGGTCAGGACACCTTGACAGCCCGCAGCGTGACGCTCCGGCGGGCGATGGCGCGTGTCCGCTCGGGTGCGCAGACGGCGACCCGCAAGCGCAGCGCGAGCCGGTCCCGGCGCGCGAGGACGCGCCGCGCACGGCGGTTCAACGGGACCCGCAGACGCAGCGTGCCCTTACGCGCGTCGCGCACCGCCCCGAGCTCGAGCGGGTCCGTAACGCGGCCGACGTCGGCGTAGGCGGAGACGTCGGTGTCCTGCAGCGAGCAGCTCGGCTCGATCGGGAGGCAGAAGCGGCGGCGGCCGGTGAACCAGTACGCGATCCGCTTGCCGTCGGGCGAGACACGCGGATCGAACGGCCCGCGCGCCACCGGCCAGTCGCCCCCGACCGCGTCGACGGGAGCGCCGATCATCGAGCCGTCGCCGCGCAGGCGCGCGAAGCTGCGGCCGCGCAGGGCGACGAGCGCGGCAAGGCCGGGCCTCACGCGCGCCAATCCAGTGCTCAGAGCGGCTGGCGGATGACCGGGTGCTTCGCGGCGGCGGCCTCGTCGAGGCGGCGCACCGGGGTCGAGTAGGGCGCGTTGCGCGCGATCTCCGGATCCTCGGCGCCCTCGCGCAGGATCTCGCCGATCGCGTCGGCGAAGGCGTCGAGCGTCTCCTTCGTCTCCGTCTCGGTCGGCTCGACGAGCAGCGCCTCGTCCACCAGCAGCGGGAAGTAGACCGTCGGCGGGTGGAAGCCGTGGTCGAGCAGGCGCTTGGCGAGATCGAGCGTCTTGAGCCCGAGCTGCTTCTTCATCGGCGCGCCCGAGAGCACGAACTCGTGCATGCAGACGCGGTCGTAGGCGGCGGGCAGGTACTCCGCGATGCCCTGCTCCTTGAGCCGCGCTAGCAGGTAGTTCGCGTTCAGCACCGCGGTCTCCGAGGCCTCCTGGAGGCCGTCGCTGCCGAGCGAGAGGATGTAGGCGTAGGAGCGCACGAAGACGCCGTAGTTGCCCTGGAACCCGCGCAGCCGCCCGATCGACTTCGGGCGGTCGTAGTCGAGGTCGAAGGCGGGGCGGTGGGGGGAGGTGGGCGGGCCTCCATCATCGGCGTTGTCGTTGCGCACGACCTGCGGACGCGGCAGGTAGGGCTCGATGCGGTTGCTCACCGCGATCGGGCCGGCACCGGGACCGCCGCCGCCGTGGGGTTGTGTGAAGGTCTTGTGCAGGTTGAAGTGGACGATGTCGAAGCCCATGTCGCCCGGGCGCGTGCGGCCCATGACGGCGTTGAGGTTCGCCCCGTCGTAGTAGAGCGTCGCGCCGATGCCGTGCACGATCTTCGCGATCTCGGTGATGTTCTCGTCGAAGAGCCCGAGCGTGTTCGGGTTCGTGAGCATCAGGCACGCGACGTCGTCGGTGGCCTTCGCGCGCAGGTCGTCGACGTCGACGCCGCCGCGCGCGTCGGTGCCGACCTTCACGACCTCGTAGCCGGCCATCGTCACCGTCGCCGGGTTGGTGCCGTGCGCGGTGTCGGGAGTGAGGACCTTGGTGCGGAACTCGCCGCGGTCCTCGTGGTAGGCGCGCGTCAGCAGCACGCCCGCGAGCTCGCCGTGCGAGCCGGCGCTCGGCTGCAGCGAGACGTGCGGGAGGCCCGCGATCTCGCCGAGTGCCTGCTGGAGCTCCCACATCAGCTGCAGCGCGCCCTGGGCGCGCTTGGGCGCCTGCGCAGGGTGCAGCCGCGCGTTGCCGGGCAGCGCGGCGACGCGCTCGTGCAGCTTCGGATTGTGCTTCATCGTGCACGAGCCGAGCGGGTAGAAGCCGGTGTCGAGGTCGAAGTTGCGCTTCGACAGCCGGTTGTAGTGGCGCACGATCTCCGGCTCGGCGATCTCGGGGAGCTTGGGCGGCTCGGTCCGGCGCAGGTGGTCGGGGAGCAGGCCGTCCTGATGCGGCACGTCGAGCTCCGGGGCCACGAACGCGCGCCGGCCCTGCTTGGACTTCTCGAAGATCGTCACAGCGTGGTCGCGCTGCATCGGGGTCTCGAACGGCGCGCTGCGATCGGCGTGCGGCGACGTGCCCTGGATTTCGGGGTCGGCGTGCTGGCGGTTGTCGTTGAGCGTGCTCATGCGTGCGAGAGCTCCCTCTCTGCCGCAACGGCGGCGCCGAGGACGCTGACGAGGCGGTCGATGTCCGCGCGCGAGCGCTGCTCGGTGATCGCGATCAGCAGCCCGTCGTCGTCGAGCGGGAAGCCTGGGTTGACGCCCTCGGCGGCGCAGCGGTCGATCACGGCGTCCACCGGCGCGTCAAGCCGCACCGCGAACTCGCGCACGACCGGCTGCTCGTGCAACAGCTCGACGCCGTCGAGCGCGGCGACGGCGCTGCGGGCGTAGGCGGTGCGCTGCAGCAGCAGCTCGCCCAGCTCGACGAGGCCGCGGCGGCCGAGCCAGCTCAGGTAGATGACGCCTGCGAGCGCGTTGAGCGCCTGCGCGGTGCAGATGTTGTGAGTCGCCTTCTCGCGGCGGATGTGCTGCTCGCGCGTCTGCAGCGTGAGCACGAAGCCGCGGCGGCCGTCGACGTCGCGCGTCTCGCCGGCGATGCGGCCCGGCATGCGGCGCAGGTAGGTCTCCTGGGCGGCGAAGAAGCCGAACGACGGGCCGCCGAAGTCGAGCCG
>JBBQLH010000022.1:0-45415 GCA_038327685.1 Solirubrobacterales bacterium | reverse complement strand
GCTGACGCGCGAGACCGACACGCCGATCCAGGCCGGCGAGAGCTGGTGGAGTCCACGCGAGGCGGCGCGGAGCATCGCGGCCGGGGCCTCGGACCTCGTGATGCCCGACGTCGCCCGGATCGGTGGCGTCACGGCCTGGCTGCAAGTCGCCGCACTCGCCGAAACCGCCGGCTTGCCGATCTCCTCCCACCTCTACCCCGAGATCAGCACGCACCTGCTCGCGTCGATGTCGTCCGCGCACCTCCTCGAGCACCTCGACCTCGCCGGCCCGATACTCCGGGATCCCGTGGAGATCCGCGATGGCCAAGCGACCGTCCCTGAGACGCCCGGGACCGGCGTCGCGTGGGACGAGGACGCGGTGGCGCACGTCGAGCTCGCACCATGATCCCGTGCCGGCGCCTCAACGACCCGCCGGCACGCTGTCTGCCATCCTGCCCCCCGGGATCTGAAGCCACTCGACCAGCTCGGTCGCACGGCCGCGAGCTGCTCTGCGGCCGGCGCGGTACGCGGACGACATCGCCGTCGAGATTGCGATGCCCGGCGATGGCCTCACGGTGGAGTTCGTGGAGATGTTGCGGCACGCCGTGATTGCGCTCAACGATCTCTGCTCGCACGGGCTCGTTGCATACCTTGAACCGCATCGGGGCGAGCCGGGCACCGATTTGTTCGCCAAGCGCTTCAACCAAGCCGGCTTCACGGTGCTCGCCTTTGACTACCGCCGGTTCGGGGAGAGTGGTGGTCAGCCGCGCCAGGTCGCGCGGGTCGGAGAGCAGCTCGCCGACTGGCAGGCCGCGGTCGCCTTCGCCGGCACGCTGCCAGAAGTGGACCCGGCCCGGGTCGCGATCTGGGGCTTCTCGTCCTCAGGCGGCCACATCTTCCGCGTCGCGGCTCGCAATCCTGATCTGGCCGCGGCGATCTCCCAGACGCCGCTCGCCGATGGCCCGGCCGTCGCACCCAACGCGATGCGCCACCAGACGCAGATCGCGGCCCTTCGCTTCACCGGTCGCGCGATCCTGGACGCCTTCGGCGGCCTCGTCGGCCGCAAACCCCTGCTGGTGCCGCTCGCCGGCGAGCCCGGCACCGTGACATCCCTGACCACACCCGACGCCCTCAACGGCGCCAGAGCGCTCAACCCCGACAACATATATCCGCAGTGGCAGCAAGAGGTCGCCGCCAGCTCCGCGCTGCGCGTCGGCTTCTACCGGCCGGGCCGCTACGCGTCCCGCGTCCGGTGTCCCTTGCTCGTGCTCGCCTACGACGACGATGGCGTCGCCCCACCCGGGCCCGCAGTCCGCGCAGCGCAACGAGCCCCGCGCGGAGAGCTCGCTCGGCTGCCCGGCGGACACTACGAGCCGTTCATGGACGGCCACGAACGGGCCGCCGAAGTCCAATTGTCCTTCCTGCGCCGGCACCTGCTTGATGCCTCGCGGGCGAGCCATGCAGCCGCGCTCGTGTCGTGACCGACTCGCAG
Source organism: Solirubrobacterales bacterium (assembly GCA_038327685.1). Classification (GTDB taxonomy): domain Bacteria; phylum Actinomycetota; class Thermoleophilia; order Solirubrobacterales; family Solirubrobacteraceae; genus DASQFQ01. The sequence continues at coordinate 43,944 of JBBQLH010000022.1, read as the reverse complement.
CAGGACACCATCGACTTCACCATGATGTACGTCACCCACGACGCACTGCGCAGGGATCTGGGCCGGCTCACCACAGCCGACGCCGCCGGAGAGGCGCGGACCCCTCCGGTGCGGGCGGGCTGGGAGAACTTCAAGACCCAGCTGCACATCCACCACAGCGTCGAGGACGACGACCTCTGGCCGCGGCTCTATCGGGCGGTCGCGCCCAGGGGGCCAAGGGCGCGGCGGTCTACGTCCCGTGGATCGTTGACGGAGCAACGACCCCCGAGCGCAAGCGGTTCTTCTCCGTGCTTCCCGCCCCCGTCCGGGTCATCAACCGGCTGCTGTGGGAGCCGCGCTAATGCTGAGCACGATCGAGGAACCCGAATCGATCGGGGAAGTGATCGGCGTAGCCGACTGAACGATCTTCAGGATCACCTGGATTCACGCTAGGAGCGGTCAACCGCTCGCAGTGACGCTCAACGGAACCGTGCGCGGCCTGACTTACAAGCAGGAGGCCGGGGGTTCGAGCCCCTCACCGCCCACTGAGACATCCCGGCAAAGCGGGCACTTCGGTCCGTGTTTCGTTGGGCGTGCTCGCGCGGAATCGTCGCCGGGAACAAGCAACGCGCTACGGGGCTCACGGCAGCGTTACGCGATGCGCTGCCGGCCGTAACGCCGGCGGCCCGCGCGGGACAGTCGCGGCATGCCCTCCTTCACCAACCTCCTCGTCGTGATGGCGATCGCCTTCGGCGCGCCGCTCCTGCTCGGCCTCTTCACGCGCGTGCAACTGCCCTCCGTCGTGCTCGAGATCGTCGCCGGCATCGTCGTCGGGCCGTCGCTGGTCGGCCTCGCCGAGGTCGACACCTCAGTCGAGGTGGTGGCGCTGCTCGGGCTCGCGTTCGTCCTCTTCCTCGCGGGCCTCGAGATCGAGTTCGAGAAGCTGCGCGGACCGCTGCTGCGGCTGACCGGCCTCGGCTTCGCGCTGTCGTTCGCGATCGCGCTCGTCGTCTCGTACGGGCTCAAGGCCGGCGGCCTCGTCGACACGCCGCTGCTCGTGGCGATCATCCTCTGCGCCACCTCGCTGGGGGTGCTCGTCCCGGTGCTCAAGGACGCGGGCGAGATCACCTCCACGTTCGGCCAGCTGATCATCGCCGCCGCGTCGATCGCCGACTTCGGAGCGATCATCCTGCTGACGATCTTCTTCTCGGGCGAGGGTGGGACGGGGTCGACGCTGCTGCTGCTCGGCGCGCTGTTCGCGCTCGCCGCGACGGTACTCGCCTTCGTGCGCGGCGCGGAGCATTCGATGCGCATCCGAGACGACCTCCTGCGCTTGCAGGACACGACGGCGCAGATCCGCGTGCGCGCGGCGCTGGTGCTGCTCGTCGGCTTCGCCGCGCTGGCGGAGCAGCTCGGGCTCGAGGTGATCCTCGGGGCGTTCATCGCCGGCGCGATCGTCTCGCTCGTCGATCGCGACGAGGTGATGACGCACCCGGACTTCCGCCGCAAGCTCGAGGCGATCGGTTTCGGCTTCTTCATCCCCGTCTTCTTCGTGACGAGCGGCGTGCGCTTCGACCTCGACGCGCTGACCGCGTCGGCCTCGAACCTGCTGATGGTCCCGGTCTTCCTGCTCGCCCTGCTCGCCGCCCGCGGGCTGCCAGCGGTCGTCTACCGCGGGGCGCTCGAACCGCGCCACACGGCGATCGCCGGGCTGATGCAGGCGACATCGCTGCCGTTCATCGTCGCGGCGACCGCGATCGGCCGGCAGCTCGACCTGATCGACGCCGCCGCCAGCGCCGCGCTCATCGGCGCCGGCCTGCTGTCCGTCCTGCTGTTCCCGCTCGGCGGCCTGGTGCTGCTGCGGCGCGGCGCGACGGCGCCGGATGCAGGTCCCGAGAACAACGACGGCACCGCTCCGCTGATGGCGATGTAACGCCCCGGCCCGCTCGCGGGACTGCATCTCACACCTCGCGTGAAACACGCCCGGGGATGACACGGGAAGACAGACCGTGAAGACTTGCGCCCATGAGGAGCGACGTGGAGACGCTGGCCGCTCTGCGGCGTGGTGACGAGCGGGTGTTCGTGGAACTGGTGGAACAGCACCAGGCCCTCATGCTGCGCGTGGCATCTCGGTACGTGCGCAGCCGGACGGTCGCGGAGGAGGTCGTGCAAGAGACGTGGCTTGGAGTCGTGAACGGGCTCGAGCGCTTCGAGGGCCGTGCCTCAATGAAGACCTGGATCTTCCGGATCCTGATCAACCGCTCCATCACTCGCGCCCAGCGCGAGGGGCGCACCGTGCCGTTCTCCTCACTCGGCGACGAGCCGGCCGTCGATCCCGATCGCTTCCGCCCCGAGGGCGACCGCTATCCGGGCGGCTGGAAGTGCTTCCCCGATCCTCTGCCCGAGCAGCGGCTGCTCGAGCGGGAGACGCTCGCCAGGATCGACGCCGCGATCAGCGAGCTCCCCGAGCGCCAGCGGTTCGTGATCGTGATGCGCGACATCGAGGGCTGGTCCGCCGAGGAGGTCTGCCGGTCGCTCGCGATCAGCGAGGCCAACCAGCGGGTACTGCTGCACCGTGCCCGCTCGAAGGTCCGCAGCTGCCTCGAGTCCTACCTCAACCCCGCGCCGGTGCTGACGTGAGCTCGACGCGAACTCTCACCTGCCAAGAGCTCACCGAGGTCCTCACGGACTACCTCGAGGGCGTGATGCCTCTCGAGGACCGAGCGCGATTCGAGGCGCACCTCGCGATCTGCGAGGGCTGCGTGACCTACGTCGACCAGATGCGCCAGGTCATCGGGACGCTGCGCAAGCTGGGCCCGGATCACGTCGAGGCGACCGCGCCCGACGATCTGCTCGAGGCGTTCCGGGCGTGGAAGCGCGGCGAGCCGGTTCCGAAGACCTGATTCGCGTGTAACGCCCCGGCGCTAGCAAGGACCAAGGCGTCGTCCAACTCCTGTACGACCCTCGGAGTCCTCATGACCAACCTCACCGACCGGCAGGCCGAGCTGTGCGAGACCAGCACCACCGACTACTCGGACCTCACAGCGTTCTTCATCAACTGCACGCTCAAGCGCGGCCCCGAGCTGTCCCACACGCAAGGGCTGATGGACATCTCGATGGAGATCATGCGCCGCAACCGCGTCGTGGTCGACGGCATCCGCGCCATCGACCACCAGATCGCCACCGGCGTTTGGCCGGACATGACCGAGCACGGCTGGGAGCGCGACGACTGGCCGCAGATCTTCGAGCGCGTGATCGCCTCGGACATCCTCGTGATCGGGATGCCGATCTGGCTCGGCGAGAAGTCGTCGGTCGCGACGCAGATCATCGAGCGCCTCTACGGCAACTCGCATCTCCTTAACGACGCGGGCCAGTACCGCTACTACGGCCGCGTCGCGGGCTGCCTGGTGACCGGCAACGAGGACGGCGTGAAGCACTGCGCGATGAACGTCCTCTACTCGCTCCAGCACCTCGGCTACGTGATCCCGCCGCAAGCCGACGCGGGGTGGATCGGCGCGGCCGGTCCGGGGCCGTCCTACCTCGACGAGGGCTCTGGCGGGCCCGAGAACGACTTCACGAACCGCAACACGACGTTCGCGACCTGGAACCTGCTGCACATGGCGCGCATGCTCCGGGACGCCGGCGGCATCCCCGTGCACGGCAACCAGCGCTCGGAGTGGGATGCCGGCGCCCGCTTCGACTTCCCCAACCCCGAGCACCGCTGAGCGCCGGATCACCCATCGTAGAAGGGACAGTGTCAGTTTGCGGCTGGCACGTCCGGGTTGACGCCGTGCTCGAGGCCGAGGTACTGCGGTGCCCAGTGACGGACAGCCTCCGAGCAGGCTGTTTGTCGTCTGACGCTCCACCGCGAGGTCGGCCACGCACCGCCCCACGGACGAGGTCGGGTTGCTGTCGCCGAGAGCGAGCTTGGCGACCGTTTCGACAGGGAGTGCCTCTTGCCTTGGGCAGGCGTGGCACCATGGAGCGCACGATGAGCGTGGACATCCCCCCGAGCGGCACGCGCGGCGCCAAGGGGCCTCCGCGCGGGGCCGTGGGCAGGATGCTCATGGGCATGATGCGCCGGGTCCATCGACTGACCGGCAGCAAGGTGGCCGGCCGTCCGCTGCTGTACTTGACGACGGTGGGTGCGAGGAGCGGCCAGCCTCGCACGGCGGTTGTGATGCCCTTCCCTGAGGGCGACGACGCCTGGCTGATCGTCGCGTCGCGCAACGGAGCCGCCGGCCATCCCGCGTGGCTCTACAACCTCGCCGCGCATCCCGACCAGGTCGAAATCGAGTGCGAGGATCGCAAGACTGCAGTCACGCCGCAGACGCTCACCGGCGAGGACCGCGCGGCCGCGTGGGAGCGGATCACGCGCGAACGGCCGAACTTCGCGGGCTACGAGCAGAAGACCGATCGCGAGATCCCGGTCGTGCGTCTCGTCGCCCGCTGAGCCCGTCTGCGCGCAACGTCCCTGAGGCCGGGGGATCGAGCCCTGACCGCCCATCGCGAACAGCAAAAGCGCTTACTGCGGCCGGCGCCTGACGCAAAGGCCGGTGCAGCCGGCCGCCCAACCGCTCCAGCGCTCGCTCGTCTCGCAGAGTCTGCTCGGGACGGGCGGGAATGCTCGCCGTCGCGGGCCTTCTCACTGACGACGAAGCGTGGCCCGGTACGGTTCCGGTGTGGCTGGCCACGAGCCCGGTCCGGGCCTGCTCGAGCGCGAGGCCGAGCGCGCCGAGCTGGACGACGCGCTCGCCGGCGCAGCGGCGCGGCGTGGGGCCGTCGTGCTCGTCGAGGGCCCGCCCGGCATCGGCAAGACGCAGTTGTTGCACCACGCGGAGGCCGCCGCGGCGCGGCTCGGCGTCCTCGTCTCCCGCGCACGAGCGCACGAGCTCGAGCAGCAGGTCCCGTACGCGGTGGTCCGCGGCCTGCTCGAGCCCGCGCTGGCGGATTCTGGGCCGACCGGCGCACGCGTGCTCGGGGCCGCGGCGGGCGCGCCCGGCGGCGCCGACGAAGCCGGCGGAGTCGTGCATGGCCTCTACGAGCTCACCGCCGCGCTCGCGGCGCGCGCGCCCCGGGCGCTGCTGGTGGACGACGCGCACTGGGCCGACGCCGCGTCGGTGCGCTTCCTGCTCTACCTCGCCCGGCGAACCGGGGCGCTCCCGGTCGCGCTCATCGTCGGCGTCCGCGGTGGCGAGGCGCCGGAGCTCGTCGCGCGGCTGCTCGACGCGGCAGCCGTGCGGCGCGTGCGACCCGCGGCGCTCAGCGCGGACGCCGTCGGCGTCGTGCTGCGCGAGCGGCTGGGCCGCGACGTTGGGCCCGCTCTGCGCGATGCCTGCCTGCGCGCTACCGGCGGCACCCCGCTGTTGGTCGTCGAGCTTGCGCGCGCGCTCGCCACGGCCCCGCCGGGCGACGATGCCGCCGCGGTGCAACGGGTGGCCCGGCTCGCGCCGGAGGCCGTCACCCGCTCGGTGACGCTGCGCCTGGCGGCGGTCTCCGAGGCGGCGCGGCGCCTCGCGCGCGCGACGGCGATTCTCGGCGACGAGACCCGGCTGGCCGACGCGAGCGCCCTCGCCGGCCTCGCCGAGGAGGATGGGGCGGCAGCGGCGGGCGAGCTCGCGGCCGCGGCGCTGCTCGCCGACGCCGTGCCGCTCGCGTGGCGCCACCCCCTCCTGCGCGTCGCCGCGCTCGCCGGTGTCCCCGCCGCGGAGCGCACGGCCCTGCACCTCCGGGCTGCCCGGGTGCTCGACGCCCGCGGCGCCGACGTCGGGCTCGTGGCCGCGCAGCTCCTCGCCGCGGAGGCCACGGGCGAGGCGTGGACGACGCGCGTGCTGCGGCGCGCCGCGACGGATGCCCGCGGTCGCGGCGCGCCCGACGTCGCCGCCACGCTGCTGCGCCACGCGCTCGCCGGCGACGCCGGTCTGCGGCTCGAGCTCGCGCGGGCGGAGATCGCGGCGGGCGAACCCGCGGGCGCGGTCCGGATGCGCGAGCTGCTGGGCGAGGAGGACGAGCCGGCGACCCGCGCGCGGCTGGCGCTCGAGCTCGGGGACGCGCTGATGAGCAAGCACGAGCATCGCGAGGCGGCGGCGATCCTGCGCGACGCGCTGCGCGGCGATCCCGGCGAGCAGATGGCGCTGCAGATGCTGGCGATGCTCGCCGTCTGCGAGCGCTACGCGCCCGGTCCGGAGGACTCGGATGCCCAGGGGCGCCTGGCCGCGACGGTCGCCGGGCTCGCGGGCGCGACGCCCGGCGAGCGCTACGCCCTCGCGGTCGATGCCCTCAACCGCCCCCGCGCCACCGCCGCTGAGCTCGCCGCGGCGGCCCGGGTCGTGCAGCGGGCGTGGCCGGACGGGCTGCTGCCGCGCGCCGCCCTCGGCGGGGCGGCGGTCAACCTGATCCACGCCTACGCGCTCGATGAGGCCGAGGCGTGGCTCGCGCGCATCTTCGACGAGCTGCGCGAGCTCGGCCTCCCGGTCGCGTGGATGCAGGCCTCGTCCATCCTGGGGACATGCCTGCGCCTGCGCGGCGCGCTGGCCGCCGCCGAGCAGCGGCTGCGCGAGGCGTACGCGGCGGCCACCGAGATGGAGCTCGGCTATGCCGGGACCGTCGGCGCCGAGCTCGCGATCGTCCTCGTGGAGGCGGGGCGGGTCGAGGAGGCCGTCGCGCTGCTCGCGACCTGCGACCCGCCGGAGCCCGTTCCGGAGCGCATGCTCGACAACGTCCGGCTGCTGGCGCGGGCGCGCGTCGCCGAGGCCGAGCACCGCGACGAGGAGGCGATCGCCGGCCTCCTCGAGCTCGGCCGCCGCCTGCGGGGCTGGGGCCTGGAGCGGCCCGTGCCGCCGTGGCGCTCGACGGCCGCGCGGCTGCTCGCCGCGCGCGGCGAGGGCGACCGCGCCCGCCGGCTCGCGGAGGAGGAGCTCGCCGCCGCCCGCGGTTGGGGCGGCCGCGAGGTGCTCGGCATCGCGCTGCGGGGAACGGCGCTCGTGGCCGAGCCCGTCGACCTCGATGCGCTCGAGGCGTCGGTGGCCGCGCTCGACGGGGGCGTCGCACGGCTCGAGCTCGCCCGCTCGCTCGTCGAGCTGGGCGCCGCGCGCCGCCGGGCACGCCGGCGCAGCGACGCGCGGGAGCCGCTCGAGCGGGGCATGGAGCTCGCGCATCGGTGCGGCGCCGCGGGGCTGGCCGAGCGTGCGCGCACCGAGCTGCGCGCGACGGGCGCGCGGCCCCGCCGCCTCGTCCGCACGGGCGCCGACGCGCTCACCCCGAGTGAGCGGCGCGTCGCCGAGCTGGCCGCCGCGGGGCGCGCGAACCGGGAGATCGCCGCCGAGCTCTACATCACGCTCGCCACGGTGGAGACGCACCTGCGCCACGCCTTTCAGAAGCTCGGCGTCCACGCCCGGACGGAGCTGCGCGCCGCGCTCGCGGAAAAGATCACCGTCGGCCCCTGATGCGAAGCCTGGGCTCCCGGGCCAGGCTTCGTGCATGTCCACACTCCTCACCTCCTACTACGACGGACCCGACCTCACCGGCCGCGTGCGCGACGCGCTGCGCCAGGCGGGCCTGGACCCCGAGCGCCTGCGCGTCGAGGACCTCGCCGCCCTCGACCAGTTCCACGCGCTCGGACTGGCCGCGACGCTCGCGCTCGCGGAGCTCGCCGAGCTCGAGCCCGGCGAACGCGTGCTCGACCTCGGCGCCGGGATCGGCGGGCCGGCTCGGGTGCTCGCCGCGCGCTTCGGCGCCCGCATGGTCGCGGTCGAGCCGACCGCGCGCTTCCGCCGCCTCGCCTCCGAGCTCGACGCCGCCACGGGCCTGGAGGACGCGATCGAGATCGTCGACGCGCGCGGCCACGCGCTGCCGTTCGAGGACGGGTCCTTCGACCTCGTCTGGACCCAGGCGGTCCTCCCGAACGTCGCCGACGTGGCGCCGTTGGCCGCGGAGGCCCACCGCGTGCTCGCTCCGGGCGGCCGCTGGGCCCTCGCCGACACCGTCGCCGGCCCGGGTGGCGAGCTGCGCTTCCCCGTCCCCTGGGCGGACGGCCCCGCCGACAGCCACCTGCTCGCGCCGGGGGCGCTCCGTGAGGCGCTCGAGCGCCCCGGCTTCGCCGCCGAGGTCTGGGAGGTCGGGCCCGCCGCGCTCGCCCCGGCCGCCGCCCGGGCCGCCGACGAGCCGCGCCCGCTCGTGGACATCGGATTGCTGATGCCCGATCGCGACGCGCGGATGGCGAGCCTCGCGCGCAACATCGCGGAGCAGAGGATCGCCCCCGTGCAGGCCATCCTGCGCCGCGCGCCCTGACCAGGCCCGGACCACGCCACGTAGGCTGCACCCGTGCACGTCCAGTCGAAGTACGCCATGGACCTCGCGGAGGCCCGCCGTGTCGTCGCCGACCATGGGTGGGCGCGGGTCATCACCGTCGGCGCCGAAGGGCTTCGCGCGACCTACGCCTTCTTCATGCTGGAGGACTCGGAGGACGACGAGGTCGCGGTGGTCGGGCACTTCGCGCGAGCTGATCCGCAGTGCGCGGACATCGAGGCGCGGACGCCGGCGCTGCTGATCTTCGAGGGCCCGCACGGCTTCGTCTCCGCCTCGTGGTACCGGCCGGAGCTGACGGACGTCCCGAGCACGATGAACCACATCTCCGTCCACCTCCAGGGGACGCCGGAACCGCTCGCCGGCGACGAGCGCTTCGAGGTCCTGAGGCGCACGCTCGAGCGCCACGAGGCGCCGCTCGGCGACACCCGGTGGCGCCTGGAGGGCGGGGGGCTGGAGCTGTCACGCCGGATCGCGTCCCAGACGGTCGGCTTCAGGCTCCGCGCTGACCGCGTGGAGGCCAAGGCCAAGCTGTCACAGGCCATGCCCCGCCCGGTGCGCGAGCGGATCGTCGAGCGCCTGGACGCGCCCGGCCCGCACCACCATCCCGAGCTCGCGGCGCTGATGCGCCGCCTCTCGCTCGATCCCTGACCGCGGTCAGCTCGCCGGGGTCACGCGGACGATGTGCAGCGCGTCCGGCCCGCGCGTGGCGAGGTCGATCTCCCCGTCGTCGGTGACGGCGGCGCCGCGCGCGAGCTGCAGGTCGAACCACCTGAGCCACACGTCCTCGGGCGCCCGCGACGTGTCGAGCCGCGACCCGTCGGCGGCGACCGTCGCGAGCGTGCCGGGCGTCGCGTCGTCGCTGCGCTCGTGCAGGACGAACGCGTCCCGGGTGAGTCCGGCGAGCCGCCACGGGCGCGCGGTTCCCTCCGGCTCGGGGTCGAGCGCGGCCGGGGCGCGTTCCGGCGGGGTGAGCGGGATCGCCACGATCCCGTGGCCGGACTCCGCCGCCTGCGAGATCCACACGTCGTCGCCCTCCACGACGAGCTGCCCGGCCTCGAGCTCCCAGTCGGGGCGGCCATCGGCGCCGAAGCGCACCAGCGTCCCCTGGCGGTTGCCGTAGGGGCGGCCCAGCGCGTCCATGCCGAGCGGCAGGTCCAGCCCCCACGCGCTCTCCGCCGCGAGCGCGACCGAATGGCGTGGGTCGTCGCCGATGTCCAGGGTCACCCAGCTGCGCGCCTCGGTGCTCTGATCGAAGCCGACGAAGCCGAGCTGTCCGCGCCCGTTGGTGAAGCAGTCCCCGTCGGCGTCGGCCAGCGCCTGCACGTCGGCGATCGTGCCTTCGGCGTCGATCGCGACGAGCCGGCGGGGCGCGAGGTCGCTGACGGCCAGGACAGAGTCCGCGCCCGGGAGGAGCTGTCGCAGCGCCTCCGGCGAGCCGGCGGTCGCCCCTGAGCGCCAGATCGTCGTCCCATCCGGCGCGATGCCGCGCGCCTCGACGCGATCGGGTGGCCCGGGGAGGAGCTCGAGCACCGTCCAGCGGCCATCGCCGCCGCCGAGGAAGTCGATGATCTGCCACCCCGGGTCGCTGCGTTCGGGGCCGATCCGGACGGGCTCGCCGACGTGCCCAGCGTCGACGTGCAGCGCGGCGCAGCGGCCCGACTCCTCATCCGGGGCGCTGAGAACGCACACCGCTCCGTCCGGCAGCGTGCGCACGCGACTCGGGGCCGAGCGGAGCAGCATCGGCCCTGACGGCTTGATGCTCGACAGCCGGACGGGCACGAACCGGCGCGGGAGCGGTCCGGCCGGGGCCCACGGGATCGTCGCGAGCAGCGTGGCCGATGCCGGCGCTACCACGCCGGCGGTCCAACCGTGACGACGCAGACGTGGGTCGAGGTGTCACAGGCCGCCGCCAGCAGCTCGATCGTCGTGTCCTTGACGAGGTCCGGCGTCCCCGCGGCGAGACCCTTCCCGACGCCCGGCTTGTGGTGGTCGACCGCCGCGAAGGCGGTGGTCGGCGGCGGCCAGAACGAATAGACGTGCGTGCCGTCGCCGGCGACGACCCCCGTCGCGAGCGCGACGTGATCCGCTCCGTCGAACATGACGATGTCGCCGCGCCGTGGGCGCGGCTTCTTCGTCGCGCGATCCCACGTCTTCGCGCCGCCGCGCACGATGCGCTCCGCGAGTTCCTCGTACCAGTCCTTGGGACCGGCGTAGGTGTAGACCGTGTGGATCCAGTTCCACGTGATGACACCCGACTTGTAGGCGGAGTACAGGACCATCTCCCAGCAGTTGATGACCGTCGTGCTCGACACGGTGAAGGCCGGGTCCTCGGTCGCCGCCATCGCCCAGTGTGAGAAGTCGGTCGAGTCCGGATCGTTCCCGGACGGATGCCAGACTGCCCGCGTCGGCGCCGCGGGGTCAGCCATCGTTCCCAGCCGATCGGCGACGTCGAGGCGGTTGAGCTCATGCTCGAGCGCAGCCCAGGTCATCGGGCCGACGCCGCTCGGAGTCCACCCCTGCTGCCGTTGGAACGCGTCGACGGCCTTGCGGGTCTTCGTCCCGAAGAACGAGGTCTGATCGACGCCCAGGAGCCGTTGGAGCAGCTTCACCCCCGGCCCGCGGTCGCCCAGGTTGAGGTTGGGGCGACTCCCCGGGCTGCCGGTGTGGCCGTCGAGCGCTGCCCACGTCATGGGCCCGACACCGCTCGGCTCCCACCCCTGCTGCCGCTGGAACTGGTCCACGGCGCTGCGGGTCGGCGCGTCGAAGGTCCCGGTCTCCTTGACTCCCAGCAGCCGCTGGAGCAGCCCCACTCCGGGCCCGGTGTCGCCGAGGCTGGTGCTGGTGCGCTTCCCCGGCGAGCCCTCCGGCACGACGAGGCGCTGGAGGAGCCGTGTGTGCGCGCGCCGGGCGATCACCGCGGCGCGCATCGCGCCGGTCGCGGCGACGGTGCTGTCGTCGGTTTCGCGGCCGCCAGCCGCGCCGCCCGCGCGCCGGGAGACCACCCCGCGGTCCTCGTCGAGGATGCGCCCAGCCGCCGCGTTGCCCGCGTGGCGCTGGACGAACAGCATCCCCTCGCGAGTCTGCGCGGCTCCTGGTCCGAGCGGGACGAGCGCCGGCTGCGTCGGCGCGGCCGCTGAAGTGCCTTCCGACGGCTCTGGCGCCGTGACGCGCGTGCCCTCGTCCACGTGGCCACTCCAACACACGCCCGGCGGCCGGTCAAGGCACTCGAGATGCGAGGATCCGCGGCCTCAATGGATCTCTGCCTGATGATCGAGGGCCAGGAGGGCGTGACCTGGCCGCAGTGGCTGGCGCTGGCACAGGCGTGCGAGTCCCACGGCGTCCCCGCCCTGTTCCGCTCCGACCACCACCTCAACCTCGAGGGCCGCACCGAGCGGGGCTCGCTCGACGCGTGGGCGACCATCACGGCGCTGGCCGCGCACACGAGCACGCTGCGGCTCGGCACGCTCGTCTCGCCCGTCACCTTCCGCCATCCGTCCGCGCTGGCGAAGGTGGTCGTGGCCGCCGACCACGTCTCGGACGGGCGCGTCGAGCTCGGCCTCGGCGCAGGCTGGCACGAGCGCGAGCACGCGGCGTTCGGGTTCGAGTTCCCACCCCTGAAGGTGCGCATGGACCGTCTCGCCGAGCAGCTCGAGATCGTGCACGGCCACTTCGCCGACGGGGCGTTCTCCTTCGCGGGCGAGCACTACGGGATCGAGGACCTCGACGCGCGGCCGAAGCCGGTCCAGTACCCGCATCCTCCGGTGCTGATGGGCGGCCAGGCGGGCCCGCGCGGGGCGGCGCTGGCCGCCCGCTGGGCGGACGAGTACAACGCCCCGTTCGCGGCGCTCGAGGACGTCGTGGCGATGAAGGAGCGCATCACCGCGGCGTGCGAGGCGGCCGGCCGCGAGCCGATCCCATGCTCGCTGATGACCGGCGTGCTCGCCGGGCGCGACCGCGGCGAGCTGCGCGACCGCGCCGCGCAGCTGGCCGAGCGCCTCGGGGACGACGCGGACCCCGACGCCTTCCTCGCCTCGAGAGCGCCGTCGTGGGTCGTCGGCACGGTCGATGAGGCCGCCGAGCAGCTCCGCGCGCTGCGCGACGCGGGCGTCGCGCGCGTGATGTGCCAGCACCTGCTGCACACCGACCTCGACGCAGTCGCCCTTATCGGTCGTGAGCTCGCCCCGATGGTGGCGTAGCGCTCAGCGCGTGATCGAGTACCTGTCTCCGTTCGCGGCCGTCCGGGCGCGCATCAGCCCATCCTTTCAGTGAGTGGTGGTTTGGTGCTCGGCCCGCCTGCGCGCTAGCGTCGTTGTGGATGCACGGTGGTCCGCTCGCCGGAAGCGCCGGATCGGTCGCTGCCCGCGAACCGGTCGGCGTGCCTGTGCGATCGTCGCCCGCGTCGGCCGGTGGGTTGCGGGGCTTCGGCCGCCGCCACCGCACGCTCATCACCGTCGGCGGCGCGGTCGCCACGGCCGCGGTGCTCGGATTCGTGGTCGCGGGACGGTGGGACGCGTTCTCGCACGCGCTGTCCGGCACGCCGCTGTGGGTCATCGCCGTGACCGCGCTGTTGCAGATCGTCGCGCTGGTCTCGCGCAGCGAGGCGTGGCACCTGAGCATCGAGGCGGCGGGCGGGACGGTCGCGAGGCGCGTCCTCTATCGCGCCTCGAGCATGCAGGTGCTCGGCAGCCTCCTCAGCGGCCAGGTCGGCGTGGCGGCTCGGATCGCCGCGCTGCGCCGCTCGTCCCCGGAGGTGAGCCCGCAGGTGCCGACCCTGATCGCCGCCGAGTTCCCGATCCTCGCCGTCGAGGCGACGCTGGCGGCGCTGACCTCGTTCACGCTCGTCGGCCCGCTCGGCCTGCCGTGGTGGCTGCCGCTGGTCGGGCTCGCGGTGATCGGGACGGCCAGCGCCGGCCTGCGGCACCTCGCGCTCCGCAAGACCCGCGAGCTCTGGAAGGGCCTCGCGGTGCTCCGCAGCCTGGGCAGCGGCAGCCGGGTGATCGGCTTCGTGCTGGTGGCGGTGTTCGCGCAGATCTTCCGCAACTGGATGCTGCTGGACGCGGTCGGCGTCGATGCTTCGTTCCTCGACGCGATCGCCGTGCTGATCGCGGTCGTGACGCTCGGCCAGCTCCCGGTCGGCCCGAGCGTCGGCGCCGCGGCAGCGGTGCTCATCCTCGGCCGTGGCGGGGTGGCGGCGGCCGCGGCGGCCGGGGTGTTGATGACGGTGACGGGCACCCTCGGCGGGCTGTGCTTCGCCGCCTGGGCCATGGGCGACCGGCTGTGGCACGGGAGCCGCCGGACCCGGCTGCGGCGCGCTCGCCGCTCCTAGTAGTCCGGGGCCCGCCTCGAGCAGGAAGATCTCGATCTCCATGTCGAGGCCCACGTGATGGTTGGAGATGAACGCGAGCACGCCGCGCCCCGTCAGGCCCTCGACCTCGGAGATGAACTTGTGTTGCATCGCGGTCTGGAAGGCGCTGCGCGTCTCCTGGACCACCGTGGTGCGTTGCAGCTCGATCATCGTCTTCTCGACGTCGGTGTCGACGCCGAGTACGCAGGCCAGCAGGTCGCCGCCGCGCAGCATCGTCCTGGCGGTCACCGGAACGCGGTGGTGGTAGCGCTTGTGCAGCGCGACCATCGCGTCGGTGACGGCGACGAGCAGCGCATCGCCGGTGAGCGCGGTGCTGGGGGCCGGCACGGCGGCCTTCTCTCTCGTCCTCCGGATTGGGTCGCGCGCGAGGCGAAGGGCGGAGACCCGACGAGCGATGTACTCCTGACCCTAGTGCTCGGACGGGAGTACGCCCGGGCGACGGCTGCTTGAATTCGGTCATGGCGACGGCTGCGGCAACAGCCCTCGACCAGTCCGGAAGCCGTCGCCGCGGGCAGGCGTACATCGCCATGGCGGCGGTCGCCTGGTCCACGGCGGGCGTGCTGCAGCGCCAGCTGTCCCTCGACGCGCCGACCCAGGTCGCCGGGCGGGCGCTGTTCGCGACCCTCGCGCTCCTCGTCTACGTGGCGATCGTCGAGCGCGGCGGTGTCATGCGCGCGTGGCGATCGATCGGGCTCGCGGGCCTCGGGCTCGCCGTCTGTCTGGCGGTCGCGTCGTGCGCGTTCATCCTCGCGCTGAACGAGACCACGGTCGCGCGCGTGCTCTTCATCCAGGCGGCCTCGCCGGTCCTGGCGGCCGTGCTGGCACGAGTGCTGCTGAGCGAGCCGATCAGCGCGCGCACCGCCGTGGCAATGGCGTTGGCGGTCGCTGGCGTGGCGCTCACGGTCGGCGCCCCCGGCGGCGGCGACGCGAGTGGTGACCTGCTGGCGCTGCTGATGGCTCTGTCGTTCGCCTTCGCGCTCGTGATCACGCGTCATCGCCGCGACGTCTCGATGGCGCCCGCCACCTGCCTGTCCCAGGTGCTCCTGCTCGCGGCATTCCTCCCGTTCGCGAGCCCCGGCGACATCGGCGGCGAGGACCTCGCGACGCTGGTGGCGCTCGGCGCGGGGCAGATCGCCCTCGGGCTCGTCTGCCTCACCATCGGCGCGCGGATGATCCCTGCCGCTCAGGTCGGTCTGATCACGCTGCTCGAGGTCGTCCTCGGGCCGCTGTGGGTCTGGCTGGCGCTCGACGAGCGCCCGAGCACCCTCACGCTCGTGGGCGGCGCCGTCGTCGTCGCGGCGATCGTCATCCAGACGCGCGGCGCGCCGGCCCCTGCGACGGCGGGCGACGGAGCGATCCCGCCGCCTCCCTGAGAGCGATCTCATCGCAGGCTCATCCGCGGCGCCTACGGTGCGCGGCATGACCAACAAGCTCAAGAAGCTCCTCATCACCGTCGCCGCGCTGGCCGCCCTGGCGCTCGGCGGCTCCGCCCTCGCGGGCGCCGCATCGGGTGGCAGCGCGAATGGAGGCGACGCGTCCAAGGCGATCACCGGCAAGGCCAAGGCGAGCGCGGAGAAGGCGGCGCTGGCCAAGACCGGCGGCGGGAAGGTCAATCAGACCGAGCTCGACAACGAGAACGGCGCGACCTACGAGGTCGAGGTCGCCAAGACCGATGGCTCCAAGGTCGACGTCCGCCTCGACGACGCCTTCAACGTGGTCGTCGCGGAACCCGACGGCGAGCAGGGCGACGGCCAGAACCAGGGGGCCGACCAGAACCCCGCCGAGGCCGGTCACCAGGACGAAAAGGCCGGCCAGCCGGACAACGAGCCGGGCGGCGAGACGGCGGACGACGCCGGCCGCTGAGCCCGCCCGCAGCACGCACCTCCCGGTCAGGAGCCCGGCCCAGGCGCCGGGCTCCTGCGTGAGTGAGCGAAGAATCCACCAGAACGCGCGCTGACTGGTTACGATCGAGTGAGCATTCATCCCGACCACAGTCAGGTCCTGCCATGAGCGTCCACGCCGTCAAGAAGAAGAACCCGCGCACCCACGGCGACATGCTCACAGCGATATCCGACGGGATGGTCGGCCTGCTCAAGGAGTTCTACGGCCGCGGGCCGACGCGCACGAAGACCTACTTCAAGGACGACCTCGTGGTGTGCCTGCTGCGCGGGGGCTTCTCGCGCGTGGAGCAGACGTTGCTGGAGGGCGGCCGCGGCTCCTCGGTGATCCAGCAGCGGATGGACTTCCAGGACCTGATGCGCGAGCGCTTCGAAGGGGTCATCACGGATGCGACCGGCCGGCAGGTGATCGGCTTCATGAGCGGCAACCAGCAGGATCCGGACATCATGTGCGAGGTCTTCATCCTCGCTCCGACCGATCTCGTCGACGACCACGAGCTCCCGCCGCACCGGCTGGCGCGCGCCGCGACGTCGCTCGCGGAGCCGGGCGAGGACGTGGCCGAGGACTCGATCGACACCTCGGGGTCGGCTTGACGCGCGGAGTAGCGTAGGCAGTGGAGGGCACCGTCGTGAGGTCGGCACGATCAGGGGCCGGCAGCATGACCCTGACTTCCGAGGTTTTCCCTGAAACCCCGGGAGTCGCCGTGCCTCATCCCAACTCGATCGCCGCCCGCGCGGAAGCTCTCCGGCCCTTCGTCTGTTCCTCGTCGCATGGCAGCCTGGACGCCGACTGGGTCCACGTCGCCGGCACGCTGGACATCGCCACGACGCCGCAACTGGAGCGGACGCTGCGGGAGTCGCACGCGCGACTGGTGGTGCTCGACATGCGCGACCTGACGTTCATGGACTGCGCGGGCGTGCACACGATCGTCAACGCGAGCGTCGGCGCGCGGCGGGAGGGCCGCCGCCTGGTCCTGGTGCGCGGCATCCCGCAGGTCGACAATGTCTTCGCGCTGACCGGGCATGACGACGTGGTGGAGATCGGCGACGTCGATCCGTCCCATCCGTTCGCGCCCGACGGCTCGCCGCTCCTGCGGATCGCCGAGGAGGCGCTGGTCCCGTGAGCGCCACCACACCGCTGCGCGGACCGCCGGAGACGGTCCCGATCGCGCACGAGACGTCGGAGCGCGTCGTGCGGACGATGGTGTTCGCGATCCCACCCGCCGCGCTTGTGGCCGGCGGATGGCTGGCCTGGGGCGGGACGCTCCACTGGCACGACCTCGTCGTGCTGGCCATCACCTACACGCTGAGCGGGCTCGGCATCACGGTCGGCTTCCACCGCCTCTTCACCCACCGCAGCTTCAAGACCACCCGCGGCGTGCGCGCGCTGCTCGCCGTACTGGGGTCGATGGCGGTCGAGGGCCCGGTCATAGAGTGGGTCTCGACGCACCGCAAGCATCACCGCTTCTCGGATGCCGAGGGCGACCCGCACAGTCCGCACGTCGAGCAGGCGCCGGGCTGGCGCGGCGCGTTGCGCGGGCTCGCCCATGCGCACGTCGGCTGGATGTTCCGCGGCAAGGACATGGCCAATCCCGCGCGCTACGCGAAGGACCTGCTCGCCGACCGCGACCTGCGCTTCATCAGCCGCACCTTCCCGCTCTGGGTCGCCGTCGGCATGGCGGTCCCGTTCGGCCTCGGCTTCGCCCTCACCGGCTCCCTGACCGGCGGGCTCACCGGGCTGCTGTGGGGCGGCGCCGTGCGCGTGCTGCTCCTGCACCACGTGACCTTCTCCATCAACTCGCTGTGCCACTTCTTCGGCCGGCGGCCGTTCGCCACCGGCGACGAGTCGCGCAACCTCGCCTGGCTGGCGCCGATCGCCTTCGGCGAGGCCTGGCACAACAACCATCACGCTTTCCCGACTTCGGCGCGGCATGGCCTGGGTCGCCGGGAACCAGATCCCGGCGCGTGGCTGATCTCCGCGCTTGAGCGCTGCCACCTGGCCTGGGATGTCGTCCGGATAAGTCCCGGACGCCAAGAGGCCAAGCGTGGACCCGCGGCCTCCTGATCCTCCTCCCGGGACCCGCCTGCTCCGGCCCGACCGCCACCACGTGGCGGTCGGGCGCGGCGACCCTGGGCGCTAGCCGCTGGTCGTCTCGGACTCCATCCACAGCGCGTCCTCGAACAGCAGCCGGCGCGCCGCCTCGAGATCGCCCGAGAGCGGGCGGTCGGACATGTCCGGATCCAGCCGCGCGGCGGCGGCGTCATGGAGGCCGTGGACACCGGCGCCCGTGGGGCGGCGATCGCCCAGCCGGAGCGCGCGCACCGCGAGCACCAGCTCGGCGGAGACCGCGACCGACATCCGCGCGAGCGCGTCCGAGGTGCGGCGCGCGGAGTGTCCGGCGAAGTTGGCGTGGGACTCGATCCCCGATTGCACCGACGTCGTCTGCGACGCCGCGGTCGCCGCCAGCGAGCGCACCTCGGCGGCCGCCCCGTGCGCGGTGTACTCGAGGATCATGGCGCCGGAGTCGGGCCCCGGGTCGAGCGCCAGCTGGGGCGTGAGGCCGGTCACCTCGGGGTCGAGCAGGGCGCTCACGCGCGCGGCCACGAGCGACGCCGACTGGGCCATCGCGCCGCGCAGCGAGTCGAGCGCGAGCGTCAGGACGCCGGCGTGGAAATTGCCGTTCGGCAGCGCGACGCCGTCGCGCGGGAGCATCAGCGCGTTCTCGCCCGCCACGTTGAGCTCGATCTCCAGCACGCCGGCGAGGCGCTCGAGCGCGTCGAGCAGCGTGCCCTCGACCTGCGGGACGCAGCGGAATACGAAGGCGTCGTGGATCGCCCGCCCGGCCCCGCGCTCGCGCTCACGGCCGCCGAGCAGCTCGCGCAGCCGCCGCGCGACCTCGACCTGGCCGTGGTGCGGCCGCGCGGCGTGCACGCGCGGGTCCAGCACGGCGAGGTCCGCCCCGGCGGCCTCGTAGGAGAGCGCCGCGACGCCGAGCGCGGAGTCCAGCAGCCGCGTGGCGTCGTGGAAGACGAGCGCGGCCTGGCCGATGCTGACGGCGTTGGAGCTCATGAACGCGATCCCGTCGCGCGGGCCGTAGCGGACCGGCTCGAGGCCGTGCATGGCGAGCGCCGCGGCGGCGGGCACGACCTCGTCGCCGACCCAGCACTCGCCCTCGCCGCCGAGCGCGGTCCCGATCTCGGCGAGCACGGTCAGGTCGCCGGTGCCGAGCGAGCCGAGCTCGCGCGCGAACGGCGTCACGCCCGCGCGCAACGCGCCCAGGAGCGCGTCGAGCAAGCGCTCGCCGACACCCGCGCCGCCGGCGCCGAGCTGGTTGGCGCGGACCGCCATCGCCGCGCGCACGACCTCGACGGTCAGCGGCGCACCGCCGCCGCCGGCGTGGCTGCGCAGCAGTCGCCACTGGTGGTCGCCCTCCTCCTCGTCCGCCGACGGTGCGGACCGCAGCGAGCCGACACCGGTCGTCACGCCGTAGAGCAGCTCGCCGCGCTCGAGCAGGCTGCGCACGAGCCGCTCGGCGGCGGCGTTGCGCTCGCGCGCGGCGGGATCGATCGTCGCCTCCGCACGGCCGCGCGCGATCGCTACGACGTCGGCCGGCGTGAGGCTGCGCCCGTCGAGCGTGACGACGGGGCTCGGGTCCGCAGCGGCCATCGGGGCAGCATGACGGCGCGAAAGGCAGCCCGCATCGCGATTGCGGCCACACCCCGACTCCTGGTATGGATCGGTCGTGCACGCGACCGCCCCCGTGAAGGACCGTGTCGAGTCGTCAGCGCCCACCGAGGCGCCGCCTCAGGTCGCGTTCGCGCCTGCGGTCAGCCAGATGCTCGCGCTGCAGCGGACGATCGGCAACCGAGCCGTCGCGCAGCTGCTTGCGCGGCAGGCGGTGGAGACTCCGGAGGCCCCACCGGCGGAAGGCGTCCGACCGGAGCTGCGCCAGGGCGCCAAGGACGACAACTACGGCTACACCCCGCACCGTGGGCACGGCGACGAGCCGACCAGGGTCACCGATCCCACGGGCGGCGGGGACGTCGAGCTGCTGCAAGCTCAAGCTCAACTGGCACCTCAGCGCGATGCGGCGGCGGGGGCTGATCGTCGACGGCGACTTCGGTGGCGCGACGGCGAAGGCGGTGATCGCGTTCAAGCGCTTCCACAACATGCAGCCCGCGAATGCCGTCGTGGACGGCGCGACGTGGGCAGCGCTCGACGCGGCACCGCAGGCCGTGGCGGTCACCGGCCGGAGCGCGCAGGGCCGCGCGCCTGAGTACGACCGCATCACGGAGGACGGCCTGCTCCAGATCACGCTCGCGGTCGGCTTCGACGAGCACGGGCTCACGCCCGCCGAGCATCACGAGCTGCGCCGCGGGCTCGAGGCGGTGCGCGGCTTCACCCTCGATCCGACCCGCGCGGCCGAGCTGCACGACGAGGCGGGCCGGCCACCGCCCGCCGCGGGTGGCGAGCTCTGGGTCAAGGAGAACGTGGCGACCTCGCTCGGCAAGCCGGTCCACTGCGTGCTGCGGCTGATCGGGCCGGCCGCTCGGGGAGAGGAGGGCACCGCGAGCGCGTCCGCGGCGGCGCTCGCGCTCGACGAGAGCGAGGTGTTCGAGTACGGAGGGCATGCGCGCTACGGCACGGGCCCGGACTTCGATCGCAACTACACGATCACGGTCCACTGGGACGAGGTACCGGCGCACCAGCGCGGCGAGCACAGCGGCGACGAGGACATGAGCTCCGACCGGTTCATGCAGGCGTTCAAGGTCGGCGACAACCGCAACGGCATCAAGACGTTCGACCGCATGCGCGCAGCGGGACAGCTGACGTTCGTCGGTCACCCGGAGGGCAACCTCGGCATCAACCCCGCGCCGGTCACGCACCCCGACACGCTGGGCAACCATCTGATCGGCCTGGCCACCAAGGACCAGCCGCTGCGGCTCGCCCCCTCCGTGAGCCAAGACCACTACCGCCTCTGGCTCTTCAACGGCTGTGTGACCAAGGAGTACATGAAGGCGCTGCGGAACTCGGGCAACGCCCAGATGAGCTCGAAGCAGCTCGACGTGACGACGAACGTCGTGCCGCCCTACGTGATCACCCTCGCCGAGGGCATGCTCGCCTACCTCGACGGCGTCCTCGCCCAGGAGGGCGCCCGCGCCCTCGTCGATCGCATGGAGAACGCGCACCCGACGGACAGCGATCGCTACGGCAGCGACGGCTTCGAGGACAACGGCCCCGGTCTGCGCAGGGCGCCGTGAATACAGTCCAGCCTGCGTGATCGAGCTCACCGGCACCGGACTTTCGATGGAGGACGTAGTCGCGGTGGCTCGCGAGGGCGCGCGCGCGACGCTCGCGCCCGAGGCGCGCCGCGCGATGGAGGCGAGTGCCGCGGTGGTGGAGCGGCTGGCCGGCCGCGAGGAGCCGGCCTACGGCGTCTCGACCGGGTTCGGCTCGCTCGCGAACGTCACGATCCCGGTCGCGCGCCGCGAGGAGCTGCAGCGCGCGCTCGTGCGCTCGCACGCGGCCGGGATGGGGCCGCCGGTCGAGACGGAGGTGGTGCGGGCGATGATGCTCCTGCGGGCGCGCACGCTCGCGATGGGCTGCTCCGGCGCCCGTCCGGTGCTGGGCGAGACGCTGCTCGCGCTGCTCGGCGCCGGGATCACGCCGGTCGTGCCGGAGTACGGCTCGCTCGGCGCGAGCGGGGACCTCGCGCCGCTCGCGCACTGCGCGCTGGTGCTGATCGGCGAGGGCGAGGTCGCGGGGCCAGACGGCACGCCGGTGCCGGCCGCGGACGCGCTGCGCGAGGCGGGGATCGAGCCGGTGACGCTGATCGCCAAAGAGGGGCTCGCGCTCATCAACGGCACCGACGGGATGCTCGGCATGCTCGTGCTCGCCATCCACGACCTCGGGCGGCTGCTGCGCGTGGCCGACATCACGGCGGCGATGTCGGTCGAGGCGCTGCTGGGCACCGACCGTGCGTTCGCCGCGGACCTGATCGCGCTGCGCCCGCACGACGGGCAGGCCGCGAGCGCCGACAACCTGCGCCGGGTGCTGGCGGACTCGCCGATCGTCGCCAGCCACCGCTACGGCGACGACCGCGTCCAGGACGCCTACTCGCTGCGCTGCGCGCCGCAGGTCAACGGCGCCGCCCGCGACGCGCTCGCGCACGCCGAGCGCGTCGCCGCCGCCGAGCTCGCGTCGGCGATCGACAACCCGATGGTGCTGCCCGACGGGCGCGTCGAGTCGTGCGGCAACTTCCACGGCGCGCCGCTCGCGTTCGCCTGCGACTTCCTCGCGATCGCGATCGCCGAGGTGGGGGCGATCGCCGAGCGCCGCACCGACCGGCTGCTCGACGCGACGCGCTCGCACGGCCTCCCGCCGTTCCTCACCACCGAGCCGGGGGTGAACTCGGGGCTGATGATCGCCCAGTACACGCAGGCGGCGCTGGTCGCGGAGAACCGGCGGCTGGCCTCGCCGGCCAGCGTCGGCTCGCTCCCCACCAGCGCGATGCAGGAGGATCACGTCTCAATGGGCTGGGCCGCCGCGCGCAAGCTGCGCACCTCGCTGCAGAACCTGGGCCGCATCCTCGCGGTCGAGCTGACCTGCGCCGCCCACGGCCTCGACCTGCGCGCGCCGCTGCAGCCGGGCCCGGGCGCCGCGGCCGCGCTCGGCGCGGTGCGGGCTCGCATCGAGGGCCCGGGCGCCGACCGGCGGCTCGCGCCGGACCTCGCGGCGGCCGAGGAGCTTGTGGCCGCGGGCGCGGTGCAGGACGCGGTCGAGGCGGCCGTGGGAGCGATGGCGTGAAGGGGAGCCGCGAGGTGCGCGCGCCGCGGGGCAGCGAGCTGTCCTGCAAGGGCTGGCCGCAGGAGGCCGTCCTGCGGATGCTCATGAACAACCTCGACCCCGACGTCGCCGAGAACCCCGACGACCTCGTCGTCTACGGCGGCACCGGCCGCGCCGCGCGCTCGTGGGAGGCCTACGACGCGATCGTCGCCTCTCTGCGCGACCTCGAGGGCGACGAGACGCTGCTGGTGCAGTCGGGCAAGCCCGTCGGCGTGATGCGCACGCACGAGTGGGCGCCGCGGGTGCTGATCGCGAACTCCAACCTCGTGCCGGAGTGGGCGACGTGGGACGAGTTCCGCCGCCTCGAGGACCTCGGGCTGACCATGTACGGGCAGATGACCGCGGGCTCGTGGATCTACATCGGAACCCAGGGCATCGTGCAGGGCACCTACGAGTGCTTCGCCGAGATCGCCCGCCGCCGCCACGGCGGCTCGCTGGCCGGGACGATCACGCTCACGGCCGGCCTCGGCGGGATGGGCGGCGCGCAGCCGCTCGCGGTGACGATGAACGACGGCGTGGTGCTGTGCGTCGAGGTCGACCCGCATCGCATCCGGCGGCGGCTGGAGACGCGCTACCTCGACGAGCAGGCCGACGACCTCGACGACGCGGTCGCGCGCTGCCGCGCCGCCGCCGCCGAGCGTCGCGCGCTCAGCGTCGGGCTCGAGGGCAACGCCGCCGAGGTGCTGACCGCGCTGCTCGACTCCGGCTTCGAGGCGGACATCGTGACCGACCAGACGAGCGCGCACGACCCGCTCGGTGGCTACGTCCCCGACCGCATGACGCTGGCCGAGGCCGACCGCCTGCGGACCGAGGACAGCGAGGAGTACGTACGCCGCTCGCGCGCCGCGATGGCCGCCCACTGCGCGGCGATGGTGGGCTTCAAGGACCGCGGCGCCGAGGTCTTCGACTACGGGAACTCCTTGCGGGCGGAGGCGAAGCTCGGCGGCTTCGAGCGCGCGTTCGACTACCCCGGCTTCGTGCCCGCCTACGTGCGCCCGCTGTTCTGCGAGGGCAAGGGCCCGTTCCGCTGGGTCGCGCTGTCGGGCGATCCGGCCGACATCCACGCGACCGACCGCGCCGTGCTCGAGGAGTTCCCGGACGACGAGCGCCTCGGCCGCTGGATCCGCCGGGCCGCGGAGCGGATCGCGTTCCAGGGCCTGCCCGCCCGCATCTGCTGGCTCGGCTACGGCGAGCGCGCGCGGCTCGGGCTGCGCTTCAACGCGATGGTGCGCTCGGGCGAGCTGTCGGCGCCGATCGTGATCGGCCGCGACCACCTCGACTCCGGCTCGGTCGCCTCCCCCTACCGCGAGACCGAGGGGATGGCCGACGAGTCCGACGCGATCGCCGACTGGCCGCTGCTCAACGCGCTCGTCAACACCTCGGCCGGGGCGTCGTGGGTCAGCATCCACCACGGCGGCGGCGTCGGCATCGGCCGCTCCATCCACGCGGGCCAGGGGTGCGTCGCCGACGGCTCTGACCTCGCGGAGCAGAAGCTCGAGCGGGTGCTGACCGCCGATCCCGGCATGGGCGTGATCCGCCACGTCGACGCGGGCTACGAGCGCGCGGTGGAGGTGGCCGAGGAGCGGGGCGTGCGGATCCCGATGCGTGAATGAGCGTGCTCGAGATCGCGCAGGTCGGCCACCCCGTCCTGCGCGAGCGCGCGACCGAGGTCAGCGCCGAGGAGCTGCGCTCGCCCGAGGTCCAGCAGCTGATCGACGACCTGATCGAGACCAAGCGCGCCGCCAACGGCGCGGGCCTGGCCGCCAACCAGGTCCACGACACGCACCGGATCGCGGTCGTCGAGGTCGAGCCGGGCAACCCGCGCTACCCCTACAAGCCGCCGATCCCCTTGACCGTGCTGGTCAACCCGGTGCTCGAGCCGGTCGGGGACGAGACGGCAGAGATCAACGAGGGCTGCCTGTCGGTCCCGGACCTGCGCGGGGCCGTCGATCGCCACGTCGCCGTGCGCGTGCGCTACCTCGACCGCGATGGCGTCGAGCACGAGGAGGTCCGCCGCGGGCTGACGGCGGGGACGTTCCAGCACGAGGTCGACCACCTCGACGGCGTGCTCTTCCTCGACCGGGTGCGCGACCCGGCGACGTTCTCGACCTGGGAGCAGTTCGACCGCCACCACCGCGCGGCGTTCGAGGCGCGCGCGCGGGCGCTCGTGGAGCGGGTCGGCTCGTGACGACGGTGTGGTGCGAGCTCGCCTGGCTGGGGAGCGAGCGGGCGGAGGTGGGTGTGCTGATCGAGGTCGACGGGGATCGGATCGTCTCCGTCAGACCGGACGCCGTCGCTCCCCAGCACGCCGAGCGACTGATGGGGTTCACGCTCCCGGGTTTCGCCAACGCGCACTCGCACGCGTTCCAGCGGGCCCTGCGCGGCCGCACCCACACGGGCACCGGCTCGTTCTGGACGTGGCGCGAGCAGATGTACGAGCTGGCGGCGCGGCTCGACCCCGACTCCTGCTTCGCCCTGTCGCGGGCGGCGTTCGGCGAGATGGCGCTGGCCGGCGTCACGTGCGTCGGGGAGTTCCACTATCTCCACCACGATCCGGGCGGCAGGCGCTACGACGACCCCAACGCGATGGGCCGCGCCGTGCTCGCCGCCGCGCAGGCGGCGGGGCTGCGCATCACGCTGCTCGACGCGTGCTACCTGCACGGCGGGATCGAGCGGTTCCGCGACGCCGACGCGGAGGCCTGGGCCGAGCGCGTCGGCGCGATCGCGGAGCGGCCGACGGCGCGCGTCGGCGCGGCGATCCACAGCGTCCGCGCCGTCGACCCCGACTCGGCGCGGACCGTGGCCGAATGGGCCACCGGGCGGCCGCTGCATGCCCACGTCTCCGAGCAGCCCGCCGAGAACGAGCGCTGCCTCGCCGATCACGGTCTCACCCCGACTGCGCTGCTGGCCGAGGCCGGCGCGCTGTCTCGGCGCTTCACCGCGGTGCACGCCACGCATCTCACCGACGCCGACGTCGGCCTGCTCGGGAGCGCCGGCGTCACCGCCTGCCTGTGTCCCACCACGGAGCGCGACCTCGCGGACGGGATCGGGCCCGCGCGACGGCTGCTCGACGCGGGCGCCTCGCTCGCGGTCGGCAGCGACTCGCAGGCGGTCATCGACCTGTTCGAGGAGGCGCGCGCGATCGAGCTCGACGAGCGCCTCGCCACCGGCGTCCGCGGCGTACACGCGGCGGCGGATCTGCTGCGCGCTGCGTGCGCCGGCGGCTACGCGGCGCTCGGCTGGCCCGAGGGCGGGCGGCTCGAGCGGGGCGCGCTCGCCGACCTCACGACCGTCTCGCTCGACGGCGTCCGCCTCGCGGGCACGTCGCACGCGCACGCACCGGCCTCCGCCGTGTTCGCCGCCACGGCCGCCGACGTGCGCGACGTGATGGTCGGCGGGAAGTGGATCGTGCGCGAGGGCGAGCACCTGGCCTTCGACGTCGCGGCCGAGCTCCGCGCCGCGCTGGCGCCATGACCGCGCTCGTCGTCGACAACATCGGCCTGCTGGTCACCAACGACCCGTCGCTCGGCGATGGCCCGCTCGGGCTCGTCCGGGACGCCGCGCTCGTGGCCGAGGACGGCGTCGTCACAGCGATCGAGCGCGCGGGTGCCGTCGGCGACGAGCGCCTCGACGCCGGAGGGCGCTGCGTGATCCCGGGCTTCGTGGACTCGCACACCCACCTCGTGTTCGCCGGCGACCGCGGCGACGAGTTCGCCGCGCGGATGGCGGGCGCGCCGTACGCCGCGGGTGGCATTCGCGTGACGACCGAGGCGACGCGCGCGGCCTCGCGCGAGCAGCTCGCAGCGCTCGCCGCGGCCCGCCGCCGCGAGGCGCTGCGGGCCGGCATCACGCAGCTCGAGATCAAGTCCGGCTACGGCCTCGACGTCGAGGCCGAGGCGCGGTCGTGCGAGGTCGCGGCCGAGCTGACCGACGACGTGACGTTCCTCGGCGCCCACGTCGTCCCCGCCGAGTACGAGGGCCGCGCGGACGACTACGTCGACCTCGTCTGCGGCGACATGCTCGCCGCCTGCGCGCCGCACGCCCGCTGGATCGACGTCTTCTGCGAGGACGGCGCGTTCGACGCGGCGCAGTCGCGCGCCGTGCTCGAGGCCGGCCGCGCCGCCGGGCTCGGGCTGCGCGTGCACGGCAACCAGCTCGGGTCTGGGCCCGGCGTGCGGCTGGCGGTCGAGCTCGGCGCCGCCTCGGTCGACCACTGCACCTACCTCGAGGACACCGACATCGAGGCGCTGGCGGGGAGCGAGACGGTCGCGACGTTCCTCCCCGCCACCGACTTCTCGACGCGCCAGCCCTACCCCGACGCCCGCCGCGTGATCGACGCGGGCGCCGCGGTCGCGGTCGCGACCAACTGCAACCCGGGCTCGAGCTACACGACCTCGATGGGGTTCTGCCTCGCGCTGGCGGTCCGCGACATGCGCATGACCGCCGAGGAGGCGCTGCTCGCTGCCACCCGAGGCGGCGCCCGCGCGCTGCGCCGCACCGACGTCGGCCACCTCGCGCCGGGCGCCCGCGCCGACGCCGCCCTCCTCCAAGCGCCGTCGTACTCGCACCTCGTCTACCGCCCCGGCGTGCCGCTGGTGGCCGCGACCATCCTCGCCGGGCGGCCGGCCTGGGTCGACCCCGACGCTGGCATCATCCGCTGATGCCCTTGATCACCCCGCTCGACGACTCCACCGCGCCGGAGGGATCGCGCGCGAGCGCCGACGCCCACGCCGCCACCGGTGGGCGCATGACCAACATGAAGTGGACGCTCGCGCACGCGCCAGCGACGTCGCCCGAGGCGGTGCTCTACCTGACCGGTCCGGGCGCGCGCTACGTCACCGGCACGACGCTCGTGATCGACGCCGGCCTGCTCACTCGGTGACGCTCAGCAGGACTTCGAGCCGTACGCGGTGCAGGCGATCCGCACGTCCGTGTAGGTCGACAGCGTCGCCGAGTCGCCGCCGTTGTTGAGGATCGGGCTCGTCATGCCCCAGTTCTTCTCGAACTGCGTGTCCTCGTCCGGATCGCCCTCGGTGTAGACGCGCATCGACTCGCCCGGGTTCAGCACGGAGCCGGGCGGGAACGCGTAGCCGTAGGGCTTGGACTTGAGGATGTAGTTCTCGAGATCGAGCGGCCACGTCGCGTTGTTCTTGATCAGGATCACCTCGCGCTTGCGCCCGTTCATCTCCATCGTGATCTGGCCCTGGGCGGGGTCCGCGCAATTGACGTGGCAGGGGTAGATCATCGAGGCGCGGATGTCGCCCTGCGGATCGAAGAGATAGGCGCCGTCGCCCATCCCGCGGTCGTCGCTCGTCGTGTTCTCGAACACGGGCGCCGTCAGGCCCCAGTAGAACTCGCTCCCGAAGCGCTCGCCCTGGCCCGCGTAGAGGGTGAAGGTGCCGCCCGGCGGGATCGTCGAGCCGGCCGGGAAGGTGAAGCGTCGCAGCCCGGAGTCGCGCATGTACCAGCCGTCGAGCGGGAGCGGGTTGACAGGGTCCTGGTTGCGGATCTTCACCCACTCGCCGTTGACGTCGTCGCCGTCGTTGCCGTCGGCGTCCCAGTTCGCCCACAGCTTGATCGGCTGGCCCTCATTGGGGCCGATACCGCAGTAGCTGGGCGAGAACAGGCCCTTGTGCGCCGCGGCGGCACGCTCGCTCAGCACGCTGTAGCGGACGTTCGTGGCGTCCTCGCTGCTGCCCGGCCACCACAGCGCGTGGCCCTCGGCGATCATGATCCGCCCGACGTCGTGCCAGCGGCCGTTGTAGCGGACCGCGATCGAGCGCAGCCGGCGGCCACGCGACCGGCTCTCCGGGTACAGGGACGCGACGCGGATGCGCTTCTTGGACTTCTTGACGAGCTGCTCGAGCCGGGTCGTGGCGTCGACCGCGTGGCAGTCCCCGGCCCGCTGCGCCGCGCGGTAGGAGGACAGCTCCATCGCCTGGATGCCGATGATGCGGACCCGCAGGAGGCCGCCGAGACCGTCGCCGGGGATGGAGGCGTCGAGCGTGTCGCCGTCACCGACGTCGCGGACCTTGCCCTTCCAGACGGAGCACGAGGGCCCGCTCGCGTACTCGGGCACGCAGGGACCGGTGGACGCGGCGGCGGGGGCCGGCGTGGCGGTGGGCGCCACGAGGGCGACGACCACGGCGACGAGCGAAGCGGTGACGCACGCTCTGCGCGAGGCAGAGCTGAGGCGAACGGCTCTTGACATCGAGGCCCCCAACCCCTGACAGGCGCGAGGGTTGCGGCCTGCAATCAGCGATGCGCCACGGGCGCCCCGGCCGGCGAGACCTGGTCGGGATCGGTGATCTCGGCTCCCGGCGGCGGCTCCACGTCGCCTTCGAGCAGCGGATCGCCGGTCTCGCACATCCAGTGCTCGAGGCGGTCCGCGAGCTCGGCCAGCTCGGCCTCATAGGCCGGGTCGTCGGCCACGTTGGCGGCCTCCGCCGGGTCGAAGAGCAGGTCGTGGAGCTCCTCGCGGGGCAGGGACTTCTCGGCCCAGCCGTTGGCGACCAGGAGGTCCTTGGCCGGCCCGTCGTCGACGTTGGGCAGCACGGGCGTCGTGCGCTCGCCGAAGCGCCGCATGTACTTGAACCGCTTGGTGCGGATGGCGCGTTGGGGCTCGTAGGCGGCGTGGAAGGTGAGCTCGGCGAAGATGGCGTCGTTGACCTCGTCGACCTCGCGCCGCACGACCGGCAGCAGCGAGCGACCCTGCAGCCACTCCGGCGCCGGGATGTCTGCGAGCTCGCAGAGCGTGGGGAAGAGGTCGATCTGCGAGACGAGCGCATCGGAGACTCTGCCGCCGCCGAAGCCGCCGGGGCCGCGCACGATCAGCATCACGCCGAGGCCGCGGTCGGTCAGCGTCGCCTTCGCGCCCGGGAGCGCGAGCCCGTGGTCGGTGGTGAGGATCACGATCGTGTGGTCGGACAGCTCGTGCTCGTCGAGCGCGTTCAGCACCGCGCCGACGCCGTGGTCGAGCGACCGCGCGCTGGCCTTGTAGGAGGCCATGTCGCGGCGCGTCTTGGGCGTGTCGGGCAGGTTCGCCGGCGGCAGCGAGTAGAGCGAGTCGCGCACCGAGGTGGGCTCGAAGTACTCGCGGTGGGTCTCGAAGAACCCGATCGAGAGGAAGAACGGCTCCGACGGGGGCTCCTCGATCAGGCCCAGCGCCGCGGGGACGACCGCGTCGACGTGGTGGTCGGCGATGTCGGCGACGTGGTCGTAGCCGAGCACGGCGGGGTCGCGCGAGAGGTGCTGCTCGCCGACCAGGCCGGTCCAGTAGCCCGCGTCGCGCAGCGTCCTGACCAGATGGTGGCCGTAGTCATCGAGCTCGAAGCCGCGATGCGCGAGCCCGATCATCCCGTTCGAGTGCGCCCACTGGCCGGTGAGCAGGCACGCGCGGCTGCCGGAGCAGGTCGGCGCGGCGCAGAACGCCTGGCGGAACAGCAGGCCCTGATCGGCCAGCCGCTGGATGTTCGGCGTCGGCACCGGATGCCCGTAGGGCTGCACGTAGCGGCCGGTGTCGTGGGAGTGGAGGTAGACGAGGTTCGGCGGCATGGGCGCATTCTCGCGCGGCGTGTGACGGATCGCACTCAGAAGCGGTGCCATGAGCGGCCCGCGCGGGCATCATGGGCTCATGGGCGCCCGCCATTGCCCCGGCTTGCCCCTCGCGCTGCGGCTCCAGCGGCGTGCGACGCTCGCGGGGTTCACCGTCAACGCCGTCTCCGCCGTCATGGTCGGCCTGTACATGACGGTCGTGTTCCCGCCCGACGGCGACGCGCTGTTCCTCACGCCCGCGTGGGGCCTCGCGACCGTGGCGCTCTACACGATCGCGTGCGGCATCACCTCCTACCGAAGCGCGGCCCCGGTCTTCGACCGCATGCGGACGTGGCTGGCCGAGGAGCGCCCGCCCACGCCCGAGGAGCGCCGGGCCGTGCTGCGCCTGCCGGTCTTCTTCGCGCGCATGACCGTCACCCGCTGGGCGCTCGCCGTGCCGCTCTTCGGCCTCCCCCTGCTCGCAGTCTCGCCGCAGTTCGCCCTCGATGTCGCGACCACCACCGTGCTGGCCGGCATCTCGACCGCTGCCGCTGTGTACCTCGCGACGGAGCGGCTGCTGCGCCCTGCGTTCGCGCTCGCCCTCGACCCCTCCGCGCCGCCCGAGGCGCGCTCGCTCGGCATCGGGCCGCGGCTGCTGCTGACCTGGCTGCTCTGCTCCGGCGTGCCGATCCTGATGGTGGCGCTGATCCCGATCGGTCGCGACGTCGCCGACCCCCACGACCTCGTGGCGCCGATCTGGTTCGCCGCCGCCGGCGCGCTCGGACTCGGCTTCCTCGGCACGAAGCTCGCAAGCCAGGCCGTCGCGAGCCCGGTACGGGAGCTGCGGCGCGCCGTCGACGCGGTCACCCACGGCAACCTCGACGTCTCGGTGCGGGTCGACGACGGGTCCGAGGTCGGCCGCCTGCAGGCCGGCTTCAACGGCATGGTGGCGGGCCTGCGCGAGCGCGAGCAGCTGCGCGACCTCTACGGCCGCCAGGTTGGCGCCGACGTCGCGCGCGAGGCGCTCGAGCGCGGCACCGCGCTGGGCGGCGCGACCTGCGAGGTGTCGGCGCTGTTCGTCGACGTCGTCGGCTCGACCGAGCTCGCCCACCGGGAGAGCCCGGAGCGCGTCGTCGCGATGCTCAACGAGTTCTTCGCCGCCGTCGTCGGAGCGGTGCACGAGCACGCCGGGCTCGTCAACAAGTTCGAGGGCGACGCCGCGCTGTGCGTGTTCGGCGCGCCGGTCGCCCAGCCCGATCACGCGACGCGCGCGCTCGCCTGCGCGCGCGACCTGCGCGCGCGGATCGACGCGCTCGACTGCGGGCTCGACGCGGCGATCGGCGTTGCCTGCGGCACCGTCGTGGCCGGCTACATCGGGGCCGAGACGCGCTTCGAGTACACGGTCGTCGGCGACCCGGTCAACGAGGCCGCGCGCCTGACCGAGCTGGCCAAGCAGCACGACGAGCGGCTGCTCGTCAGCGGCGACACCGTCGACTGCGCCGGCGGCGACGAGGCGGCGCGCTGGTGCTCCGACGGCGAGGTCGTGCTGCGCGGGCGCGAGTGCCCGACGCGCATCGCGGTGCCGGCGCGCGCTCGTGCGCTAGCGTCGCGACCCTGGTGAACCGCGACCACGGCGTCGGGAGCGAGGTCGGCCGGCTGCGCACGGTGATGCTGCACCGTCCCGGCGCCGAGCTGGCGCGGCTGACGCCTCGCAACAACGACGACCTGCTGTTCGACGGCGTGCCGTGGCTCGAGCGCGCCCAGCAGGAGCACGATCGCTTCGCCGCGACGCTGCGCGAGCACGCGGTCGAGGTGCTCTACCTCCACGAGCTGCTCATCGAGGTGCTCGCGGTCGACGCGGCGCGCGCGCAGCTGCTCGACAGCGCGCTGCGGCCCGAGACGATCGGGCCCACGCTCGCGCCCGCGCTGGGCGAGTACCTGGCCGGCGTGCCGGTGAAGGAGCTGGCCGGCGTCCTGATGGCGGGGATGGCGCGCGAGGAGCTGCCCGTCCACCCGGGCGGGCTCGTGGAGGCGATGGCCCAGCCCCAGGACTTCGTCATCCGCCCGCTGCCGAACCTGCTCTTCACGCGCGACTCCGCGGTGTGGCTCGACCATGGCGTCGCCGTGACGCAGCTCGCGATGCCCGCGCGCCGGCGCGAGAGCGCGATCACCGGCGCGATCTACCGTCACCACCCGCGCTTCGCCGGCACCGACCTGCTCTACGGCGGCAGCGTCGAGGACCAGGCGTGGCTCGAGGGCGGCGACGTGCTCGTGCTCGCGCCGGGCGTGCTCGCGATCGGCGTCGGGCAGCGCACGAGCCCGGCCGGTGTCGAGGCGTTCGCGCAGCGGCTGTTCGCCGCCGAGGCCGCCGACGCCGTGCTCGCCGTCCCGATCGCGCAGGACCGCGCGACGATGCACCTCGACACCGTCTGCACGATGGTCGACCGGGACGCGGTCGTGATGTACCCGCCGCTGGCGGACGCGCTCGAGGCATACGTGGTCGAGCCGGGGCGGGTCGGCGCGGCCGAGCCGTTCCTCGCCGCCGCGGCGCGCGCGATGGGCATCGACGAGCTGCGCGTGATCGACACGGGGCTCGATCCCGTCACCGCCGAGCGCGAGCAGTGGGACGACGGCAACAACACGCTCGCGATCGCGCCCGGGCGCGTGGTCGCCTACGAGCGCAACACGGAGACGAACGCGCGGCTGGCCGACGAGGGGATCGAGGTCATCGTGATCGCGGGCTCCGAGCTCGGGACGGGCCGCGGCGGCCCGCGCTGCATGTCGTGCCCGGTGCTCCGCGATCCGCTCTAGCCGGGCAGCTCGCCCATGTCCCGCAGCGTCTCTTCCGCGAGCTTGAACGCCGAATTGCCCGCCGGGATGCCCGCGTAGAGCGCGCTGTGGATGATCACCTCGCGGATCTCCTCCGGGGTGACGCCGTTGCCGATCGCGGCGCGCACGTGCATCGGCAGCTCGTTCTCGGCGCGCAGCGCCGTCAGCAGCGCGAGCGTGAGGCACGACCGCGTGCGGCGGTCGAGGTCGGGGCGTGCCCACACCTCGCCCCACGCGACGCGGGTCAGGTACTCCTGGAACGGCGCGGCGTACTCCGACGCGCCGCCCAGGGTGCGGTCGACGTGCTCGTCGCCGAGCACCTCGCGCCGCACTCGCTCGCCGTCGTCTGCCATCAGCCCTCCCGGTCGTGGTCGTCGAGCGCGCGGTCGACGAACGTCCCCGCCGACCCGAGGTAGCCCGTGGGATCGAGCAGCTCCGCGGCCCGCTCCGCGCCCACGAGCTCGGCGACCGCGGCCGGGAAGTCCTCGGCCTGGGCCGCCACCTGCACCGCCTCGTGCGCCTGCTGCCCGCCGCGCTCCGGCGCGAGCGCCGCCGCGACCCGCTCGGCCATCAGCCGGCCGCCGGTCGCGTCGAGGTTTGCGCGCATCCGCTCCGGGTCGACCTCGAGGCCCTCGAGCGACTGCCGCAGCCACGCGACGGCCGATCCCGTCGAGCGCAGCAGCTCGGTCAGTGGCCGCCACTCCGCGTGCCACGCGCCCGCCGCGCGCTCGTGCTCGTGGGCCATCGCGCCGAGCAGGGTCGCGGCCAGGCCCGGCGCCTGCCGGGCGGAGCCGAGCGCGCAGATCGCGGCAACCGGGTTGTGCTTGTGCGGCATCGCCGAGGAGCCACCGCCTTTGCCCTCGCGGACTTCCGCGACCTCGGTCTGCGCGAGCAGGACGATGTCCTGGGCGGCCTTCGCGACGGCGCCCGAGACGACGGCGAGCGCCGACGCGAGCTCTCCGATGCGCCCGCGCAGCGTGTGCCACGGCAGCGCGGGCTCGGCCAGCCCGAGCGCCGTGGCGTAGGCGGCGAGCACCTGCGGCCCGGCGTCGCCGAGCGAGGCGAGCGTGCCCGCGGCACCTCCGAGCTGCGCCGCGAGGCGCTCGACGCGGACCTCCACGAGCCAGCGGCGCGCGTTCTCCAGCCCCGCGAGCCAGCCCGCGGCCTTGAGCCCGAACGTCACGGGCACCGCCTGCTGGAGCAGCGTCCGCCCCGCCATCGGCGTGTCGCGGTGGCGCCGCGCCAGCACCGCCGCGGCGCTCGCGGCGGCGGCGAGATCCTCGAGCAGCGGCTCCAGCGCCCGCGCGGCCACGAGCATTGCCGCGGTGTCGAGGATGTCCTGGCTCGTCGCGCCGCGGTGCACGTGCCCGGCGGCCGGCCCCTCGACGGCGTCGGTCAGCGCGGCCTTCAGCGGCACAACCGGGTTGCCGGACGCCATCGCGGCCTGCGCGATCGTCGCGGCATCGAAGCGATCGGCGCGGCACGCCGCCGCGATCGCCTCCGCCTCGTCGTCGCTGATCAGGCGCGCGCCCGCCAGCGCCCGCGCGAGCGCCGCCTCCGCGTCGAGCATCGCCTGCAGCCACGCCTCGTCCGACGTCGCCGCGGCGGCGCCGCCGCGCGCGGCGATCGCGTCGAACACGTCGCTACTCCCGTGCGGGCCGCTCGTCCACCACGAAGCGCGTGGCGATCGTGAGCAGCAGGTGGATCACTCCGATCACGATGAAGAACGCGGCGGCCGTCCCGTCGTCGGAGAACCCGAGGATGAACGGCGCCGCGATCAGGAAGATCGCGAGCACGTAGTCGAGCATCACGTGGGCCTGCACGGGGATCGAGCTGATCAGCCCGGTCCGCCACGCGGTCGAGGCGGCGATGATCAGGACGACCACGCCGACGATCAGCGAGACCGCGGTGGCCACGTCCTTGGTGAAGGAGAAGATGAACGGCGCGGCGATGAACAGGATCGCCGCGAGATATTCGATGACGCCGTGGGCGAACGCCGGGACCGGTCCCTGCTTGAACACCGCGCGGACGCTACCCGAAGAACACCTCGGCCGTCTCGAACAGCCGCGGGTCGAGCAGCTTTGGCTCGGCCAGCGCCTCCCCGAGCGGCACGAGCTCGATCTCCGTCCCGCGCAAAGCGACCATCTTGCCGAAGTCGCCCGCCGTCGCCGCGTCGATGGCGGCGACCCCGAAGCGCGTCCCCAGTACGCGGTCGTAGGCGAGCGGCGTGCCACCGCGCTGGACGTGGCCGAGGATCGTCATCCGCGACTCGTAGCCGGTGCGCGCCTCGATCTCGCGCTCGAGGTGGACGGCGATCCCGCCCAGCCGCACGTGGCCGAAGGCGTCCGTCCCGCCCCCGAACTCGGACTTGACCTCGCCCTCTTTCGGCGTCGCGCCCTCGGCGACCACGACGATCGAGAACGTGCTCCCCCGGTCGTGGCGGTTGCGCACGCGCGCGCACACCTCCTCGATGTCGAACGGCCGCTCGGGCACGAGGATCACGTCGGCGCCGCCGGCCATGCCGGCGTAGCAGGCGATCCAGCCCGCGGTGCGCCCCATCACCTCGACGACGATCACGCGGTTGTGTGACTCCGCCGTCGTGTGCAGCCGGTCGATCGCGTCGGTGGCGATCTGGACCGCGGTCTGGAAGCCGAACGTGAAGTCCGTGCCTGCGAGGTCGTTGTCGATCGTCTTGGGCACGCCGACCACGTCGACGCCTTCCTCGGCCAGCCGCCCCGCGACGCCGAGCGTGTCCTCGCCGCCGATCGGGATCAGCCCGTCGAGCCGGTGCTGTTCCAGCGAGGCGCGGACCCGCTCGAGTCCGTTGTCCTCCTTGTACGGGTTGGTCCGCGAGGTCCCGAGGATGGTGCCGCCGCGGTGCAGGATCCCGCGCGTGGACTCCGCGGTCAGCTCAGCCCCGTCGCCGGAGAGCACGCCCGCCCAGCCGTAGCGGTAGCCGAAGAACTCGTGCCCTTCCTGCATCCCGCGCCGCACGATCGCGCGGATCACCGCGTTGAGCCCAGGGCAGTCGCCCCCGCCGGTCAGTACGCCGAACCGCGCCATTCAGACACCTCCTCCGCAGTCTTTGAACCCGATCTTCCCGCTGAGACGGCGGTACTCCCGCTCGGCCTTCTGCGCGTCCGCGGTGACCTTCTGGATCTTGGCCGAATCGCTCGCGGCCGCCGCGTCGCCGATCTCCTTCGTGAGATCGCGCTGGCGCTTGAGGCTGGCGACGAACTTCTTGAAGTCGGATTCGAGCTCGCCCGGCGGCTGGAGCGCCTTCATGTCGGCGATCGCCGGATCGGAGAGCGCGACGGTGCGCTTCGCGAGCCGCGCGAGGTCGCCCGCGGACTGCGGGTCGGGCTCCTTCGCCATCCGCGTGTTCACGCGCTTGCAGATGGCGTCGCCCTTGGCGACGAGCTCGTCCTTCGAGAGCCCGCCGCAGCCCGCGACGAGGAGCAGGAGAACGGCAACCGCCGCATGCTTGCGCATGCGGCGGGAGCCTACCTACGCGCCGGCCGCCTCCGGCGTCCGCTCGTGCTCGAACCTCGGCAGCCAGTTCAGCCGCCGCGGCAGGTACCAGTTCCAGTCGCCGAGCAGCTTCATCGTCGCCGGCAGCAGCACGGCCCGCACGACGGTCGCGTCGATCAGGACCGCGGCCGCCAGCCCGACGCCCATCTGCTTGAACTCCAGCGAGCTCAGCGTCGCGAAGATCGAGAACACCGCGACCATCACGATCGCCGCGCTCGTCACGACGCCCGCGGTCTGCTTGATGCCGTGGGCGACCGCGCGGTCGGTGCTCATGCCGCTGTCGACCGCCTCGCGGATCCGGCTGAGGATGAACACGTGGTAGTCCATCGACAGGCCGAACAGGATCACGAACAGGAAGAGCGGCAGCCACGACGTCACGCCGCCGATCGAGTGGAAGCCGAGCAGGCTCTCGCCGTGGCCGTCCTGGAAGACGAGCTTGAGGATGCCGTAGGCGGCGCCGACCGACAGCAGGTTGAGCACGATCGCCTTGATCGGGATCACGATCGACCGGAACGTCACGAGCAGGAGAAGGAACGCGAGCCCGAGCACGAAGGCGAACACGATCGGGAGGTGCGCCTTGATCGTGTCGTTGAAGTCCTTCGAGCCGGCGGTCATGCCCGTGACGTTCACCTCGGCGCCCCGGATCTTCCCGACCGTCTGCGGCACCACGTCGTCGCGCAGCCGTGCGAGCGCCGCCTCCGAGCGCGCGTCCGTGCCGTCGCCCGCGAGCGGGATGTCGACCTGCGCGAGCGTGTGCCTCGGGTTCGTCGTGACGGTGACCGGCTGGCCGAAGCCCTTCGTGCCGGCGGCGGTCCGGCGCAGCGCCGCGATCCCGGCCTGCACCGCCGGCGCGTTGACGTCGTCGGCTTGAACGACCACCGAGGCGGGCAGCGGGCCGCCCGGGAATTTCGCCTGGATGCGGTCGTAGGTCTTCATGATCGGCAGGCTGCGCGGGAGCCCCGCGACGCCGGGGTTGATCGTGTGCATGCCGAGCGCGGGCAGGGCGAGCGCGAGCATCAGCACGGTCGCGAGCGCCGCGGAGATCGCGGGGCGCTTGAGGACGCGGTCGAGGATCGCCCCCCACACGCGCGACTCGCCGTGGTTGCGATGGCGCCGGCCGGAGACCCAGGGCACGCGGCCCTTCTCCGTCCAGCCCTTCTGCCCGAGCCACGAGAGCATCGCCGGCAGCACGCTGACCGAGCCGAGCACGGCGACCGCGACGACCAGGATGGTGCCGACGCCGAAGGAGAGGAAGACCGCGTTCCCGGCCAGGAACATCCCGGCCATGGCGACGATCACCGTGACGCCGGAGATCAGCACGGCACGACCCGAGGTCGCCGCAGCGGCCTCGAGCGCCGCGTCCGCGCCTCGCCCGGCGTCGCGCTCCTCCATCTCGCGCCGTAGATAGAACATGCAGTAGTCGACGCCGACGGCGAGGCCGACGAGCAGCACGACGGAGGAGATCGACTCGTCGAGCGGGACGATCTGCGAGACCGGGCCGAGCAGCCCGATCGTCCCCATCACGGCGGTCAGCGCGAGCAGCAGCGGCAACCCGGCCGCGACGAGCGCGCCGAAGGCGAGGATCAGGATCAGGAGCGTGATCGGGAGCGAGAGGAACTCCGCCTTCTTGAAGTCTTTGTCGAAGGCGGCGGACAGCGCCTTGTCCGAGCTCGCGTCGCCGAACTGCTCGATCCGCAGGCCGGGGTGCGCACGCTGTGCGGCGGCCGTGGCGACGAGGGTCGCGTCGACGCGGGCCTTCGCGACGTCCTTCTCGCCCTCGAGCTTGAACGTCACCAGCGCGGCGCTGCCGTCGCGCGAGAGCTGGCCCTCGTTGCCGTTGGCGTAGGGCGACTTGACCGCTTTGACGTGCGGCGCGGCCTTGAGCTTGGTCACGACGTCGTCGACGCCGGCGGTGAAGCGGGCGTCATGGCTCGCCAACCCGCCCTTGGCCCTGCTCTGCACGAGCACCTGCTCGCCGCTCTCCTTCGGGAAGCCCGCAGCGGCGACGGCCTGGTCGGCGGCGCGCGACTCTCCGTTGCCGGTGTCCTCGTCGGCCAGGTTGGTCACGCCGACGGCGCCCCCGGCGACGGTTGCGAGCACGACGAAGAGGATCCAGCCGACGATCGCGCGCTTGCGGTGCTGCGCGCTCCAGCGGCCGGCTCGCGCGGCGAGGTTCTTCTGCATGGGGAGGAGGTCCTTCCGAGACTGGGGGGTGAACTGACTTCACCCTCGCAGCGGTCCCGCGGACCTTCCAGGCGGTGAACCGCCGTCCATCGGTGCGGTTGTCCTCACCCCGGCGCGCGGCCCTTCCGCCGCGCGTCGGGGGTCACCCTGTGACCTTCCTAGAGCAGGATGATCAGGAGGATGATGATGATGAGCAGTGTTCCCAGTCCGATGTACATGGCGTGAGTACTACCCGGGGCGGCACGTTTGAATCGCACCGCCCCGGTCGGTCCGGACCCGTTAGGCCTGCTTGTGGTCCTCCGCGGGCTCCTCCGTGCGGTCCTCTGCACGTGAGTCGGCGCGGTTCGGCACGTGCCGCTTCACGACCTCGCACGAGCCGTTCGGCTGCGCGTTCGTGGCGTCCTCGATCTTGTCCTTGAAATCGAGGAACGCGACGTCGTTGCCGGCGCCGCAGTTGACGACGTCCTGCTCCCCGTCACGCACGCGGATCACGTCGTCGCCGGCGTCGCCGCGCACGGTGTCGCCGCTGAGGTCGTTCGGACCGTTGACGTCACGACGCGCCAGCGCGAACAGGCGGTCGTTGCCGGGCCCGCCACTCGTGGTGTCGTTGCCGCGGTTGGCGAAGATCCGATCGTCGCCGGGCCCGCCGCTCTGGGTGTCGTCGCCGGTGCCGCCTGACAACAGGTCGTTGCCCGCATTCCCGTTCGCGGTGTCGTTGCCCGGGCCGCCGTGAAGGCGGTCGAACCCGTCACCGCCGCGCAGCGTGTCGTCGCCCCGCCCGCCGAACAGGCGGTCGCGGCTGACGAGGTCGCCGACCAGCGGGACGTCGCCGACCAGCGTGTCGTTGCCCTGGTTGCCGTGCAGGACGTCCGGCCCCGCCTTGCCCTCGAGCACGTCGTCGCCGCGGTTGCCGAACACGCGGTCGGCGCCGGGACCGGCGTCGACCTTGTCGTTGCCCGCGCGACCGATCACACGATCGTTGCCGGCGAGGGCGGTGATCGTGTCGGCGTCCTTCGAACCGCGGATGCGGTCGTTCCCGGGGGTCCCGGTGATGGTGAGCGCGAACGCCGTGGCGGTCACGACCGATAGGCCCAGCAGCGCACTCGCGAGAACCGCCGCGAGCGACTTGGCAGAATGGGGCATGGCCCCACCTCCTGACTGATTGGTTGACGCCACCGGAAACACCGTCCCTACGGCGCAGTTGCGCCATTGGGACGCCTTCGGTTTCGGTCGGGCGGTGGGGCTGTTCTCTGCTTTACTACCGATGCTCCGAGGGGGCGTAGCTCAGTCGGTTAGAGCGCCGGCCTGTCACGCCGGAGGTCGCGGGTTCGAGTCCCGTCGCTCCCGCTCCCAACAGAAGCCCTGCACCTGCGGGGCTGTTTTCGTTAAGGGCAGAGACCTCACGCCGCATCTCGGGCCTCCAGCGCGTCCACAGCGCGTCCAAGCTCTCTCGCCTGGCGCTCGTCGAACGCGTCGAGCAGCTCGCGCTCGTAGGCGTCCGCCCCGGCCACCAGGTGGCCGTAGGTGCGATCGATCATCTTCACGCTCGTGCCCATCCGCCGAGCCAGCGTGAAGATGTCCACACCCGCCGCCAGGCTCCACGTCGCGTAGGTGTGCCGCAGGTCGTAGATCCGCCGGTGCTTGATGCCCGCGGCCGCGAGCGACGGCGACCACGAGCGGCTGCGCCAGTTGTTGATCTGGATCCGGCCGCCCTCCGGCGCCGGGAACACGATCCCGCGTCGATGCGGCAGGGTTTCCAGCGCGGTGACAACCCGGGCGCGCAGCGGGACCGCGCGCCGCGAGCCGGCCGTCTTGCCGTACTCCTTCAGGCGGCCCTTGGCGAACGCGCGGCGAACCATCAGCATCCCCCGCTCGAGATCGACGTCGCGCCACTCCGCGCCGAAGCCCTCCTCGGGCCGGACACCTGTCCCGGCGAGGAACACGACCAGCGGGCCGTGGATGTCGTTGAGCTCGGCGGCGATCGCGTCGAGTTCGTCCCACGAGTTGAACGGGTCGATTTCACCCGCGCGCGGCTCCGGGTTCTTGACGTGCACCGCCGGGTTGTCCTCGATCCATCGCCAGCGCAGCGCCGCCTGCAGCACCTGCCGCAGGGCGCGATGCGACCGGTAGCGCTTTCCCTCCGGCACCGCCGCCCGCCAGGTCGCGATGCGCTGGACCGTGAGCATCCCGATCGACTCGTCGCCGAAGCGCTCCAGCGCCGGGCGCATGTTGTCGCGCAACCACGCCACCGTCGACGGCGCGGCGTCGTACTGTGCGATGTAGACCTCGGTCAGCTCCCGCAGCGTCGCCTTCGGACGATGCAACGGCCCCAGCCGCACGCGGCGCAGCTCCTCCTCGAGCACCTCGCGCGCCTCGGCCTTCGTGCGGAACCCGGTCCGCTGCCGACGATGCCCTTCCGCGTCACGCCAGCGCACCGTCCACAGGCCACTTGCCTTGCGGAAGATCTGTCCGCGTTGTGCACTCACGCCACGTGATCCTCGATCGGCACGAGCTGGTTGCGGCAGTCCCACGCCGCCTCCACCTCGCTCCACAGGAAGCGGACCGGCCGGATCGTGCCCGGCATTCGACGCCCGGGAATCCGGCCTTCGCGGTAGTACCGCAGGATCGTGTCCGCCGACAGTCCGAGCCGCTCGGCGACCTCACGAGCCGTCACGTAGCGCTCCCGTTGCACCTCGTTCTCCTTCACGACACACCTCCTGCATCGACGATGAAACTCCGGCCCTGGCCCCCGTCGGGCGAACGGTTGCAAAGCTCCTCGCGCGCGACACGGCGACGTTCGCGCGCTCTGGCGGCGGCACTCTCGGCGAGCCAAGCGTCCCCGAGCGTCCGGTAGCCGACGCCGGTGAACGCCCAGGACCGTCGCTCCGCGCACGCGCCTTCGCTCAGCCGCCGGCCCCACGGGTCGCGCCGTTCGCCACCGTGCGCCTGACGCAGCTGGTGTTCGTGCCGCGCCTGGCGCAGCCTCGTGAACGTGGTCGAGTAGCGGCGGCTCTTCGTGAAGCAGTGGCCGCGGAAGCCGAGCGCGTGCGCCCACCGCCGAAGCCGCAGCGGGCGAAGGTGCGGTCTGGCCGCGAGATCCCAGGCGCAGCGCACCATCCGCGCGACGTGGGGACGCACCCGCAGCTGCTCGAGGTCGTGCGCCGACAGCCGGTACAGCAGGCCGCCGACCGTCTCCGTGCTCTTGGTCGCGTACTTCGCGATGTACCCCGCGCACGACACCGTCTCGCTGCGCTCGAGCACGCGCACGTCGACCTGCCGACCCCAGCGGACGACCTGCGGCGCCGCTGTGCACGCCTCCGTCGTGAGCTGCTGCGAGGGAGCGTCCGGGTCTCGGGCGGGGTGAGGAATCGGCGCGGTCGTGCGCGCGGCTGCGGCGCGGATCGCGTCGGCGAGCAGGTCGGCGGTGAATTCCGCTGGCGGCGGTTCGACGAGGTCGGCGTGATCCTTGGGCTGTGCTGCGTCGAGCCGGACGACGACGTGGAAGTGCAGGGCGCCGCGGGCCTGGTACTCGGCGACTTTGACGTAGGACACTCGCACGCGCTCCCGCAGCCGCCGGTGCGTGATGCCCGTCAGCCGCGCCAGTTCGCGCGGGAGCTGGATCGCCGTCCGACGCCAGAGCTCAGGCGCCAGCGCGTTCCACAGCACCGCGTGCTCGTAGTCGAAGCAATCCGGGCAGATCGGCTCGCCGAGCCGGCGGTCGTCGTCCGCGTGGACCTCGGCGCATGACACGCGCACCCCGTGCCGGCAGGCGGGCGCATCGCGACGCGGACGACACCGCCGTGCCTTGCCGTCGGGGCCGCTCCGGCGCGAGTGCACCGGACCGAAGCTCGGCGCCGTCAGCGTCGCGAACACAATGGGGTGCTCGGCCGCGGACTCCGGCACGCCCTTGCCGCCGCGCAGCCCCGCCGCCACGAGCTGGAACGCGTCACCGCGGTAGACCGCCGCACAGGACGGGCAGACAGCCTCGCGGCGGTTCCCGCAGCACTTCAACAGCGCCTCGTCGGGCTCCGCACCCGTGGAGAAGATCGTGCGCACCTCACCCGTCGCGACGTCGATCCCGTCGACCTGGCCACGCAGCCGCACCGGATGACGGCAATAGCCCACTGAGCGGAGCTGGCGCTCGAAGCGCTCCCACTCATCGGGGTCTGACGCGCGCTCGAGCACCTCACCGAGAACGCCGCTCGTGGGCATGGCGGTCGTCGTCATACCGGCGCGCCTCCAGATACAGCCTCGCCGCCGGCAGCGTGCCAGGCGTCTGCCCGGCGGGACGCGGCGCGCTCGGCGATGGTCTGCACGTCGTCGTCGGCGAGATAGAAAGCCTTGAGCCTGACCGGCCGGTCATCCTCGGCGAGCACGAG
Source organism: Solirubrobacterales bacterium (assembly GCA_038327685.1). Lineage (GTDB taxonomy): Bacteria > Actinomycetota > Thermoleophilia > Solirubrobacterales > Solirubrobacteraceae > DASQFQ01. Next base: position 1,092 of record JBBQLH010000022.1, on the reverse strand, counting down.
CCCGACGCCGCGCTGGCCACCCGGGATCTGAGACGCGTCGGCTCCGGCGGAGGCCCAGCCTTGCCCGAGGATCGTGTCGGACGCCTGCGGTGTGTTGCAGCGCAGCGCGAGGCGGAATCCGAACAGGTCGCGCAGCGCCGACGGGACGATGTCCGCGCCGGGCTTTTGCGTCGCCGCGACGACGATCACGCCTGCCGCCCGGCCGCGAGCGACGAGGTCGCGCAGCAGCTCGGCAAACTCCTGACGCAGTCGCTTGTCCGGCAGCGTGAGATAGAACGCCAGCTCGTCGCAGACCACGAGGTGCAGCGGGAGCCCGTCCTCGCGGGGCACCTTCCGCAGCCCGCGCGCGAGCAACTCGCGGTAGCGCGCTTCCATCTCCTCGCGAACGTCACGCAGCAACCTGATCGCCTGCTCGCCGTCGGGCCCGGCGAGCCGCTCGGCGATCGGCGCCCACGCCGCCAGCTCGACGAGCTTGCCGTCGAGCAGCCACACGCGCGCCGACGGATCGAGCGCAGCCGTCGCGACCAGCATCGACAAGGCAGCGGACTTCCCGGCTCCCGGCTCGCCGCCGATCAGCACGTTGCGCTCCGCCAGACCCATGCTCACCGGCTCGCCGTGCTCGTCGACGCCGAGCGGAACCGGCTCCCACAGCGACAGCTCGTCGGACAACGCATGCGGCCACGGAAGCGCAGTCGCGGCGTCGAACGGGTCGCTACGCACAAGCGTCACCTGGGCGATCGCCGCGTTCGCTGCCTCCTGCTCGACGCGGACCTCGCGCACGCGCAGGCACGCCGCAAGCTCGCCGGCACGCGCCACGAGCACGGCCACGGACTGACCGCGCCGCACGCGCACGCGCAGAACGTCTCCCGCCGGGATCCGACGCGCTTCGGGCCGTTCGGCTGAATAACCTCCACGATGCGGACTTCGGAACCAGACTCGCGCGGAGCCGTCCGAGCTAGCTGTTGAGCCCGGTGACCTCCCGAACGCGGGTGAGCGGGGGGCGGTTGCCGAGGGCGCTGTGGGTGCGCCGCTCGTTGTAGTGGCGCACCCAGTGTGGCAACGATGCGCGACGGGCCTCGCTTGAGGCGTATT
>JBBQLH010000021.1:0-47091 GCA_038327685.1 Solirubrobacterales bacterium | reverse complement strand
CGCATGTCGTCGCCCGCCTGGATTCCCAGAGCAGCGCCAGCGCCGGCAAGGAGATCGAGATGGTCCTCGACGTCTCCCAGATCAAGCTGTTTGACCCCAACGGCGGCCGCAGCCTCACCGCCGACCAACCACGCGAGGCCGTCGGCAGCCGCGCCGCCGAGGCGTAGGGATTCGCGAGCACGCCCCCGGGCCCGGCCCGGGGGCGTGAGCGCTCAGGAGGGCGGGCGCTTGCCGCGGCGGCGCTTGAGCGGCCGCCGCGTGCGCCGCCGGCGGCCCCGCTCGGCGGAGCGCAGCCGCTCGAGCACCTCGTCGGACCAGTCGTGGGTGCGCAGCAGCAGGTAGCGCGCGTTGACGATGCGCATGTAGGCGTCGGTCTCCGTCTCGCCGCGCTCGACCAGACCGGCCGAGGTGAGCATCTCGGTGACCGGCTTGTAGTCCTTGTCGAACCACAGGCGCGCGACCTCGGCGCGGTCCATGAACGCGCGGTGCCCCTGCATCGCGCGGAAGCCCCAGGCCTCGACGCCCTCGGCCAGGGAGCCGTAGTCCCAGGGATCGGAGAGCTTGATGGCGCTGCGGCGCTCGCGGTCGAGCGGCACGCGCTCGCGGAACAGCCGTTCGTGGCCCTTGACCGGGAGGTCCGAGACGCGCACGTCGTCGCCGGGACCGACGCGGGTCTGGACCTCGGTCACGTAGGCGTCGATGTCCTCCCGGCCGAGCGAGCGCGCCACGGACACGCGGTGGTGGCCGTCGCGGACGAAGTGCAGCTCGCCGATGCGGTAGACGGAGATCGGGGGGAACGACTCGCCGCGGCGCTGGGCCTCCGCGATCCGCTGCCAGCGCGCGCGCAGCCGCGGGCTCGTGGGCCGGAAGGCGCGGTCGAACTCCTTCGTGCGGTCGACGGTGCCGACGATCGAGTCGAGCTCGATGGTCTGCAGGCCGAGGTCGGTCTCGGAGACGCGGCCGAGCGCCTCGACGACCTCCTCGAACGGCAGGATGTAGCCGACGTCGTCGGGCTCGAAGCGCAGCCGGCGCCCGAGATCGGCGAGCATTCGCGACCTCCGCGCGCGGGCGAAGTCGTTCTGCGCGTCTTCGGCGGGGAAGCCGGTGCCCACCGCGCTGTGCCGGAGGGAGCCCTAGGGGCCCGCGCCGACGGCGTCACCGTCGAGCGCGTCGTCGAGCGACGGGACGAGGGTGAAGACGCCGTCCAGACCGGTGATCTTGAACGTCTTCACGATCGCCTCATTGTCGCAGACGACCACCAGGCTGCCTTTGCCCTGCTTGAGCCGGCGATGGGCGCCGATCAGCACCCCGAGGCTCGACGAGTCGATGAACGTCGTGCCCGACAGGTCCACGACGAGCCGCTGAACGCCGTCCCCGATCGGCTTGCCCATGCGCTGCTTGAACTCGGGCGCGGTGAAGAGGTCGATCTCGCCCCTGACAGCGACGACGTGCACACCGTCGCGCACGCGCCAGTCGTCAATCTCGAATGCGATCGCCATCAGCTCGAGTAGGCCAGGCGGACCAGCAGGTACTCCGATTCCCCGTCGGGCGTGACGGAGACGTCGTCCGCGAGCTGCTCGATGACGTTGCCGACCCCGGGGACGCTCGCGTCCCCGATCAGCGCCTCGCCGCCGCCCGGACGTAGCGGCCCGACCCGTAGCAACAGCGTGCGGTCGCCAGTCTCGACATCGACGTCGACGGAGGTGCACTGCACGTGCGCCGGGGCGCGCGAGGCGATCAGGTCGGCCACGAGGACAGCGTCGTCGAGGCGGTCCAGCGGGAGGTCCGCGCGCGCCGCGAGCATGCCGACGACGCGCCGTAGCACCGGGCCGACGAGCGGCCCGCTGACAATCGAGACACGGGTCGTGCCGGGGGAGCCATTCGGGCTCGCCGCGGCTTCGGTCACGCGCCCTCGATCGAGGCCGGCGCGAACGACATCGCGATCCTGCTCCCCCGATGGCCCGCGCCATGCGACACCTCGAGCCGCGACGTGAGCGACGCGATCAGCGGAAGCCCGAGGCCGGGCCCGCCGGTGTCCGGGCTCGGGCCGAGACCGCGGCCTCGGTCCTCGACGATCACGTGCATCCCGTACGCATGCGGCAGCAGGTCGACGCGAAGCGCGCTCGCCTCCTCGGCCTCGGCGCCCGAGTACGCGTGGCGGACGACGTTGGTGCAGGCCTCGCTCACCGCGAGGCGCATGTCCTCGACCAGCCGGCGCGGCAGCGCGAGCTCGTCCGCGATCGCCTCGAGGGCGCGCCTGACCACCGCGACGTTGGGAGCCTTCGCAGGCAGCGACAGGCGCACGGGCGACGGCGTCGCGCCGGAATCCTCCCGCAAATACGGGCTCGAGGGAGATGACCGCATGGCAGCGATTCGGGTACCCCGTGAGCGCGCGGGCTAACCGGGAAATCCGCGGGGTTGCACGAAAAGCCGAGGCTCAGGCGGCGCGCCGCGGGGCGTCGTCATGGAGCCGGTGCGCCTGCGCGTCGGTGGTGGCCGACTGCTCGTTCGCACGCGCGCAGAGCCAGGAGAAGCCCGCCTGCAGGGCGTCGTTGCCCGCGGAGGCCGCGAGCACGGTGGTGACCGTGCGTCCGGCACGCGGCGCGTGCAGGCGCAGACCGACCAGGGCGAGTGCGCTCCAGGCGCCCATGCAGCGCGTGCAGGTCAGCAGCTCGCCCGTCGCGTAGCGCAGCCGCCTGCCCTTGGGGCGCTTGGTCCCGCCCGCCTCGGCCACGAACGGTTCCCGCAGCCAGCTCTCGGCCTTGTCGTGCACCATCAGGCGGGAGAGCGAGAACGTCGCGGCGGAGAGCGGAAGCAGGTCGGCGCGCGGAATCGGGTTCCGCGAGCGCGCGGACGCGGCCAGGCCTGCCAGCAAGGAGCCGAACACGAGCGAGATCGCCGCATAGTCCGTCGGCTCGGTCGGGGTCTCGGAGACCGGCTTCAACTCAGATGACCGGAGGTGTCGGATCGGGCGGCAGCGGCCCGGGATCCGGCGTGGGGGTGGGCGGTTGCGGATCCGGTGCGGGCGGCAGCGGATCGGGCCCCGGAGGGGCCGGGCCTGGGGTCGGCGGGCGCGGGTCCATGGCCGCTGACTACCCGGGCGCCGCACCGCTTACGCGATCGAGGCGCCCGGGGGCGCCTCGATCTCTGAGGAGGAGGGTGTTGGGGCGTCTGCCGGAACCTGGAGGGCGATCCGGAACGCCCCTCCGGCGCGACCCGACTGGGGGTATCTGCCCCCGCCGTGCAGGCCATAGACCCGGCGCGATCGGCGTTTGCCCGGGGACCGCGGCGGCGAGCATCAGGGGAACTCAAACAGCGAAAAGGAGATCGACATGGCGGGCAAGCTGGATGGCAAGCGGATCGCGTTTCTCGTAGCCCCTGAGGGCATCGAGCAGGTCGAGCTCACCGACCCCTGGAAGGCGATCGAGGAGGCCGGCGGCAGCCCCGAGCTGATCTCGACCGACTCGGGCCAGGTCCAGGCCTTCAACCACCTCGACAAGGCGGACACGTTCCCGGTCGACCATACCGTTGACGAGGCCGACGCCTCCGACTACGCCGGGCTCGTGCTCCCGGGCGGCGTCGCCAACCCGGACTTCCTGCGCATGGACGAGGGCGCCGTCGCCTTCGCGCGCGCGTTCTTCGAGCAGTCAAAGCCGGTCGGCGTGATCTGCCACGGTCCGTGGACGCTGGTCGAGGCCGACGTGCTCAAGGGCCGCACGATCACGTCGTGGCCGTCGCTGCGGACGGACATCCGCAACGCGGGCGGGACCTGGGTCGACGAGGAGGTCGTGGTCGACGAGGGCCTCGTGTCCTCGCGCAACCCGGACGACCTGCCGGCCTTCTGCGCGAAGATCGTCGAGGAGTTCTGCGAGGGCGAGCACGAGGCGCAGTCGCGCAGCGTGGGTGCCGAAGCCTCTTGACCGTCGCGATCATCGACATCGACGGCACGCTCGTCGACACGAACTACCACCACGCGCTGGCGTGGTATCGCGCCTTCCGCGCGCACGGGTTCGTGGTGCAGCTCTGGCGGCTCCACCGCCACATCGGCATGGGCGGCGACCAGCTGGTCGCCGCCCTGATCGGCGAGGAGGCGGACAAGCAGCACGGCGACAGCATCCGCGACGCCGAGAAGCAGGCCTACATGCCCCTGATCGGCGAGGTCGCGCCGCTGGAGGGCGCGCGCGAGCTGATCATGGAGCTCAGGGAGCGCGACCACACGGTGATCCTCGCGTCGTCCGCGAAGCCGGACGAGGTCGAGCACTACGTCGACCTGCTGGTCGTACGCGATCTCGTCCACGGCTGGACCACCTCGGGCGACGTGGAGAAGACCAAGCCCCAGCCCGACCTCGTGGTCGCGGCGATGGAGAAGGCGGGCGGCGACGACGCGGTGATGATCGGCGACTCCGTGTGGGACTGCGAGGCGGCGAAGCGCGCCAAGGTGCCGACGATCGGCGTGCTCTCAGGCGGCTTCAGCCGCGAGGAGCTCGAGGACGCGGGCGCCACAGTGGTGTTCGAATCGATCGCCGAGCTCCGACGCGACCTCGACTCCACTCCGATAGGCTGAGCTTTCCCGGCCGGGCCGGGCAACGCAGCGGGGGGGAAGTGGCCAAATCGGACAAGGCTTGGAGATCGACCGCAAGGACGACGGCGCCCGGGTATCGCGCGCCCAAGAGGATCGGCGCCTGCTGGTCCGGTACCACCGGCATGGCGATCAGTCCGCGCGCGAGCAGCTCGTGGAGCGACTGCTCCCGCTCGCGCGCCGGATGGCGCGACGCTATCGCCGCTCCGACGAGCCGCTCGACGACCTCGTCCAGGTCGCGACGCTCGGCCTGATCAAGGCGATCGACCGCTTCGACCCCGCGCGCGAGACCGCGTTCTCCTCCTACGCGGTCCCGACCATGCTCGGCGAGCTCAAGCGCTACTTCCGCGACAACGGCTGGGCGGTGCACGTCCCGCGCGGGATGCAGGAGCGCGTCATGCAGGTCGACAACTGCGTCAAGGACCTGTCGCGCAAGATCGGCCGCTCGCCCTCGGCGCAGGAGGTCGCCGAGGCGCTCGACATCTCGACCGAGCAGGTCCTCGAGGCGATGGAGGCGGCGTCGGCCTATGACGCCGTATCGCTCGAGTCCTACCGCTTCGGCGACGAGGGGGACGGCGAGACCTACGCCGAGTCGATCGGGGTCGAGGACGACCGCTTCGAGCTCGTCGAGTACGGCGCCACGATCGCGCCGACGCTGCAGGCGCTGCCGCCCCGCGACCGCATCGTGCTGCACCTGCGCTTCGTCGAGGATCTCACCCAGGCCGAGATCGCCGAGCGCGTCGGGGTCTCGCAGATGCACGTCTCGCGGCTGATCCGCCGCGCGCTAGAGCGGCTCCGCACGGTCGCCGAGCACGCCGGCTAGCTCTCGTTTCTGCGCCTCTCGCCTGGGTAGGACCCGGAGAGACCCCCGAAACTGGAGGATCCTGCCATGGGCATCACCGACAAGATCACCGGCCGCGCCAAGAAGGCCGCAGGCGACCTCACCGACGACGCCTCGCTGCGCCGCGAGGGCCGCACCGAGGAGCGCAAGGGCGAGGCGAAGGACGAGCTGTCCAACGCGCAGGAGCGTGCGGACGCGAAGGCTGACGAGGTGGCGGACCTGGAGCGCAAGAGCTAGGCGCTCGGGCTCCGGATAAGGGTTTCGCCTGCCAGCACTCGCCCTAGGGTGCGTGCCCGGTGGCGGCCCGGATTCGGGCGAGTGCCTTCGGCGACGTTACACATGGAGACACCAGACGAAGCAGACCAGGGGTACCCCGAAGAGGCCCCCGACGAGGTCGCCGGGGACGAGGACAGCAACCCGCAGGAGGGCGGCCGCGACAAGCAGGCCGAGAAGAAGGCGCCCGACAACGAGGACGGGACGGCGACGGGGAACCCGAACGCCGCGGGCTAGGAGCTGAGCCGCAGCGCGAGCATCGCGACGTCGTCGCGCGGAGCCGTGAGCCCGCTCAGCGCGGCGTCGGCGACGTGGTCGACGAGCTCCTGGGCGCTGGCGCCGGCCGCCGCGGCGACGACCGCCTCGAGATCCTCCGGCGTCCATACGCGGCGCGGCGCGTCGGCCTCGGTGACGCCGTCGGTATAGAGCAGCACGGCGTCGTCCGGGCCGAGCTCGGTCTCCGCGTCGCTGAGGTTCGGGTCGTCGACGAGGCCGATCAGCGTGCCGCCCGCGCCGGTGGTCTCGACGCGACCGTCCGCGCGCAGGACGAGCGGCGCCGGATGGCCGCCGACGGCGACGGTCAACCGTGTGCTGGCGGCGGAGCGGTCGAGGTGGGCGACGGCGATCGTGCAGAAGCGAGACGTGCCCTCGCGCAGCATCGCGTCGTTCACCCAGCGCAGGATCGCGGCCGGCGAGCTCCGCTGGGCCGCGGCCGCGCGGATCGTGTAGCGGGCGAGCGCCGTCACGGCCGCCGCCTCGGCGCCCTTCCCGCAGACGTCGCCGATGACGGCGAACCACTGGTCCTCGGTGGTGGCGAAGAGGTCGTAGAAGTCGCCGCCGACTTCGTGCTCCTCCCCCGCCGGGCGGTAGAGCGCGCCCGTCTCCACGCCCGGGACCTCCGGGAGGAGCGGCGGCAGCAGCGAGGCCTGGAGGGTCTGGGCGATCTTGGTGCGGGCGCGGTAGAGGCGGGCGTTCTCGACGGCCGTGGCGGCGCGCAGCGCGAGGTCCTCCGCGAGCCGCAGGTCGGCGTCGGTGAAGCGCCGGCCGGACTCCGCGCTCACGAACGAGATCACGCCGAGGACGCGATCCCGCACGCGCATCGGCACCATCATCACCGAGACCATGCCGAGCTCCCGGATGAGGCGCAGGTGCTCCTCATCCCTCGCCGCCTCGACGATCAGCGCGTCCGGGATGTCGGGCCAGAGCTGTGACTCGCCCGTGCGCAGAACGTGGTGCACGCCGCGGTCGGCGCGCGCGTCCGACGGGTAGCGCTCGGCGATCTCCGCCGCCATCGTGACCTTCGCCGGGTCGACGTGCGCCACGGCGACGCGGACGAGCTCCCCCGTGCCGTCGGTGTCGAGCTCGACCGCGCACCAATCGGCGACGCCCGGGACCGCGAGATGCGCGATGGCTGCGAGCGTGGACTCGTATTCGAGTGAGCCGGCGAGCGCGCGGCTCGCCTCGGCGAGGAAGCGCTGGGACTGCTCGACCTGCTTGAGCTCGGTGATGTCCTCGATCACGTTGATGGCCAGGCGCACGGAGCCGTCGGCGTCGCGCCCCGGCTTGGCCTTGATGCGCGACCAGCGCACCTCGCCGCTCTCGCGGTCGATGAACTTGACGAGCACGGCCTCGGGATCCTCGCCCATCAGCGCGCGGCGGCCGGGCAGCGTCTCCACGGGCAGCGGGCCGCCCTCGGGCGTGAGCAGCTCCCAGCGCGCCATGATCTTCGAGATGGGCGCCGAGAGCAGCGCCTCGGCGGAGGGGAAGCCGAGCACCCGCACTGCGGCCTCGTTCGCGTAGACGAGGCTGCCGTCCGGCCCCTGGGCGGTCACCGAGTCGGCGACTCCCTCGAGGATGGCGCGCAGGTCGTCGGCCACGAGCCGCTCGCCCAGCTGCGCGGCCCGCAGCTCGGTGACGTCCTCGAAGCTCACCAGGACGGCCGGGTTGCCGTCCGGCGCCTCGACCGGCTGCGCGGTTGCGCGGAGGGTCCGCTCGCCCCGCGGCGTCTGGCAGCTCACCATCGTCCCGCGCACGCGCTCGCCGCGCGCGGCGCGCAGGGCGGGCAGCGCCTCCTCCGCGAGCGGCCGGCCCTCGGCGTCGCAACAGCATTCGGCCGGCATCCACTCGGCCGCGGACCGCCCGACGGGGTCCTCATCGCCGGTCAGCTCGAGCGCTGCGAGGTTGGCGAAGAGCACGCGCGCGCTGGCGGGCTCGACGATCACGACGGAGGCCGGCAGGGCGTCCAGCAGCGGCCGCGGCCAACGGGCCTCGGACGAAGTAGCCGCCGGCACGGACTCCCCCCTCACCGAGGGGAGTCTAATCCGGACAGCGGTCCGCTACGCCAGGCCGCCGGCTAGCGGTGGCTGCTCGCCGGGGCGAGCGTCGTGATGAAGCTGTCGTCGTGGTGCGGCTCGTCGGGGAGCGGGCGCACCGGGCGCATCAGGTCGTGCGGGCGGCCCGCCATCGCGCGCCGGCGGCCGAGCGCGGAGGCGTCCGGCGGCGAGCCGCGCAGCACCCACGAACCGTCGACCCGGCGCACCAGCTCGCCGCGCTCGGCGAGCTCGCCAAGGGCGGTGGAGACCGTCGGCCGGCGGGCGCCGACGAGCTGTCCGAGGATGCGGTGGGTCAGCGCGAGCGGCACGATCACGCCGTCGCCCGATACGCGGCCCCAGCGCTCGGCGAGGTGCCACAGCAGGGCCTTCAGCCGCCGGTCGACACGCGTGAGCTGCGAGATCGCCTGCGTGGTGGCGAGGCGCAGGGCCCGCTCGCTGAGGCGCTCGAAGAGGGCGGCCGTCACCTCGGGCCAGCGCGCGAGCTCGCCGGCGAAGCGCCGGTCCAGCACCGCGAAGGAGGACGGAGAGAGGACGGACCACAGCACGTCGACGGGCAGGAGGTCGGCCTTGCTGGCGGCCTGCCACGGGCGCAGCAGGTCGCCCGGGCCGAGCAGCTCCGCGCTGACGTGGTCGGCGACGATGACCTCGCGCGCGACGACCCCGTCGAGCAGCAGCAGCCCGACGTGGTCCGCGCCGGCGCCCTCGAGCCGCGAGACGTCCCAGACGCCGACGCCGAGCTTGTGGACGCGGACGACGAGCTCGCGCTCGGCCTCCTGGCGGCGGGCGCCCGTGAGCAGGCCGCCGAGGTCGGGATCGGCTTCGAGGAGCCGGATGGATTCAGAAGGGGTTGCGTTGATCATCTTTTGAGCAGCACTCGTTGATTGAGATCCGAGAGTCACTCAAATTCGGCTTACCCGCCGGAGCCGCAAAGCAGGCGACACCGGCGGGCAAAACTTCTCGTCAGTCGACGAAGCCCACGCGGTCGACCTTGCGGTGGTAGCGCGCCCCCGCGATCCCGCCGAGCGCCGCGAACAGCAGCGTGCCGAGGAGGATCGCGACGGTGGCGATCGCGCCCCCGGTCGTGAGCGTCTGATCGCCGATCGGCAGGCGCGGCAGGTTGGCGCGATCGACGACGTTGTACTGGGAGCCGGCGATGACCGCGAGCACCGCTGCGACGATCGTGATCAGGAGGCCGACGACCCAGGCGCCGATGCCTTGGCGCGCGCCGTCGAAGCGCGACATGCGCCCCGCGACGTAGCCGCCGCAGTAGTAGGCGATGGCGAGCACGACGAGCAGGGCGATGGCGCCGGCGAGCGACAGCGTCGTGGCCGAGGCCGACTGCGCCTGGGAGGCGGTGGAGGGCTGCGTCAGCCCGATCGCCGCGCCGGCGGCGGCGAGGATGCCGGTGAGCAGCACGGCGACGCCGACGGCGACCAGCCAGCCGAAGAAGGCGGCGCCCCAGTTGATGCCGCCGTACTCCTCGCGCTGGCGGGCGCGGACGTGGTGCATCGTGTCGGCGCTCGGGCGGACAGGGCGCTCGACGCGCGTGCCGGCGCCGCCGCCGTCGACGGCGCGCTCGTCATCGGCGGTGCGGGCGCGATCGGTGGTGGCCACGGAGCCGGTTCGCGTGTCCGGCTCGTCGGTGCGCGAGTCGCTGTTCTTGAAGCGGTCGAACATGCTGCCTCCCTCGATGCTTCCCGGGAAATGGTCAATCATCTGATCCCCGGCGGCCAGACGGGGCAAACGCCGCGGGCTCCAAGGGTTTAGGGAAATCCCGTGAGGGGACGAAGAAGGGTGTATGCGTGCGGTCAATGACGCCACAGGAGGCCCGATCGCCGCGCTCGTAGACCGCGGTGAGGCGGCCGGTTGCCTCGATCTCTCCGAGATCGACGAACTGGCCCAGACGCTCGAGCTCGAAGAGGAGGACGTCGGGCGCCTCTACGAGCAGATCGAGACGCGCGGCATCGACCTGCGCGACGACTGCGGCCGCGAGGCGGAGCCTGCGCCGGTCGACGACGCCGCGCTCGCCTCGGCCACGACCGACACGCTCCAGCTCTTCCTCAACGAGATCGGCCGCCACCGCCTGCTGACGCCCGACGAGGAGATCGATCTCTCCCAGCGCATCGAGAAGGGCGACCTCGCGGCCAAGGAGCGCATGATCAACGCGAACCTGCGGCTCGTCGTCTCGATCGCGAAGAAGTACCAGGGCTCCGAGCTGACGCTGCTGGACCTGATCCAGGAGGGCATCCTCGGCCTGATCCGCGCGGTCGAGAAGTTCGACTGGCGCCGCGGCTACCGCTTCTCGACCTACGCGACGTGGTGGATCCGCCAGGCCGTCGAGCGCGGCATGGATGCGAAGGCGCGCACGATCAAGCTGCCGATCAACCTCGTGCGCAACCAGCGCAAGGTGGCGCGCGCGGAGAACGCGCTCGCGGCGAAGCTCGACCGCCCGCCGACCGATGCCGAGGTTGCCGCCGAGGCGCAGATGCCGGTCGAGGAGCTGGGCGCGCTGCGCGACGCCGCCCGCACCGTGACGTCGCTGGACCGGCCGCTCGGCGAGGGCGACGACGCCGCGTTCGGCGATCTCCTGCCCAGCTCCGGCCCCGCGCCCGAGGATCTCGTGCACATCTCGCTGTCGCAGGACACGCTGCATCGCGCGCTCGGCGCGCTGCCCGATCGCGAGCGCAAGGTGGTGCAGCTGCGCTACGGCCTGAGCGGGGGCGAGCCCACGCCGCTGCGCGAGATCGGGCGCCAACTCGGTATCACGCCTGAGCGCGTCCGCCAGATCGAGTCACGCGCGCTCGGCCGCCTCGGCCGCATGCGCGAGCTCGAGGCGCTGCGCCAGGCCGCCTAGGCCTCTGGCTCTTCGGCTTCGCTGTCCCAGCGCCCGTCGGGCCCGACGGTGCCGGTGACGGGATTCGCAGCCGCCGGATCGCCCGACCGGTCGGCGTGGAAGGTCATGCGCACCTCGGCGCCGGACTTCGTCGAGCCCTTGAGCTCGAACGAGTCCGACAGCGCGGCGATCAGCGGCAGCCCGAGCCCGAGCGCGGGCGCCTCGCGGCGGGCCGGTCGCGGCTGGATGCCCGTGCCCCAGTCGCGCACGACGATCGTCAGCTGGGTGTCGTCGGCAAGCATCTCGACCTCGAGCGTGCCCTCCTCGCCGTCATAGGCGTGCACGACGACGTTGGTGCAGGCCTCGGTGACGGCCATCTTCATGTCCGCCACCACGGCGGCGTCGAAGGCGAGCGCGTCGGCCATGCCGGCCAGCGCCTGGCGCACCACCCCGACGCCCTCGGCGCGGGCGGGCATCGTGAGGCGCACCTCGGGGGCGACGGTGGCGGCGCTCATCCCCGCACCCCGGCCCGCGCGTAGTCGATCGCCGACGGGCGATCGCCCACCACGGGCAGCACCGGCACCAGTCCGGTGATGTCGAGGATGCGCTGCACTCCTGGCTCGACCTGCTCGCCCACACAGACCACGTACCCCTGATCGGCGTCCAATGCACGGCGGCGCGCATCAAGAAGTGCTCCGAGCACCGAGGAGTCGACGAACGTGGCCGCCGTGAGGTCGACCACGACGCCGCCCCCGCGCTCGAGCGCCTCCTCCAGGCGCTCCCGCAGCGTGGGCGCCGTGTAGATGTCGTGCTCTCCCTCCACGACCACGACCACGACGTCGTCGGCCGATTCGTCGAGGACGATCGGGTTCGCATCCATTGCGGCACGCAGAGTACTCAAACGGGTCGACGCCCGTAACGTCTGTGACGTGAGCGACCGCCTCGACGCCTACCGGTCCAAGCGCGATTTCGATGCGACGCCCGAGCCCGGCCGCGGCGAGCCTGCCGACCTGGCGGACCAGCCGCGCTTCGTCGTGCACGAGCATCACGCCCGCCGGCTGCACTGGGACCTGCGACTCGAGCGCGGCGGCGTGCTCGTCTCATGGGCTGTCCCGAAGGGGATCCCGCCCGACCCGAAGCGCAACCACCTGGCCGTCCACACCGAGGACCATCCGCTCGAGTACATCGACTTCTCGGCCGAGATTCCGGCCGGCCAGTACGGCGCCGGCGTGATGAGGATCTGGGACAGCGGGACCTACGAGACGCACAAGTTCCGCGAGGACGAGGTGATGGTCACCTTCCACGGCGAGCGCCTGCACGGCCGCTACGTCCTGTTCCGCACGCGCGGGGATGACTGGATGATCCACCGCATGGACCCTCCGGAGGATCCGGAGCGCGAGCCGATGCCCGAGCACGTCAAGCCCATGCTCGCCACCACGGGGGACCTTCCGCGCGACGAGCAGGGCTGGGCGTTCGAGATCAAGTGGGACGGCGTGCGGGCGATCGCCACCGCGCAGGGCGGGACGCTGCGGCTCGAGAGCCGCAACGGGCGCGACATCACGCCGCGCTACCCCGAGCTGCGAGAGCTCGGGCGCACGCTCGGCGCCCGCGAGGCGATCCTGGACGGCGAGGTGGTCGCGTTCGACGGCGGCCGCCCCTCGTTCCAGAAGCTCCAGGGCCGCATGCACCTGACCTCGGAGCACGCGGTCCGCCGGCTGGCCGCGTCCGATCCCGTCACATACATCATCTTCGACCTGCTCTACCTCGACGGTCACTCGCTCATGGACCAGCCCTACGAGGAGCGCCGCGCCGCGCTGCTGGAGCTCGGTCTCAGCGGGCCGAGGTGGCAGACGCCGGCGCATCACGTCGGCGACGGGGCGCGCCTGCTCGAGGCGTCCAAGGCGCAGGGGCTCGAGGGGATCATCGCCAAGCGGCTCGACTGCCCGTACACGCCGGGGCGGCGGTCGAGCGGCTGGGTGAAGGTGAAGAACATCCGCCGCACCGACGCCGTCATCGGTGGCTGGCTACCAGGAGAGGGCGGGCGGTCGGGCCGCCTCGGCGCACTCGTGATCGGGTACTGGCAGGACGGCGAGCTGCGCTACTCCGGGCGCGTGGGGACGGGCTTCACGGAGGCCGAGCTCGGGCGGCTGGGCACGCTGCTCCAGCCGCTCGCTCGCGAGACGAGCCCGTTCTCCGGCCGCCAGCCGCCGAAGCTCGCGCGCTTCGTCGAGCCGTCGCTCGTGTGCGTGGTCGACTACTCCGAGGTCACGAACGCGGGGACGCTGCGCCACCCGTCCTACAAGGGCCTGCGCGACGACATCGACCCCGCGCAGATCGGGCCGCCGGAGTAGCTCAGCGCGCCGCGAGCGGCGCGTCGCAGACCTCGCACTCGCCGTAGATCAGCTTGTGCACCCAGCAGCCGGTGCAGAAGCCGGTCACGGCCGCGAGCAGCGCGAGGGCGGCGACGAGGCCGGTGAACAGCCAGCCGGCCACCGGGACGCCGGCAATGAAGAAGATGGTGGCGGCGGTGAGGCAGCCGGCGCCGATCAGGTTGGCGAAGCGCGGCGGGCGCGAGTCCTCGAGCGGGCCCTCGCCGACGCGCGGCTGGATCAGCTCGAAGTAGGCGAGGCACGGCAGGCACCAGCGGCGGCCGAGCGTGAGGCCGAGCAGGAGCTGGAGCGCGAGCAGTGGCACGATCCACCACGCACCCGTCAGCAGCGCGACCGCCGACAGCGTCCCGATCACGGCCTGGTTCGTGCGCGGGCCGCGGGCGTCGATGACGTCGAGGTCGCGGTAGGGATGGGCAGTTCGCGTAAAGCCGGTCAACATTGAGGAGTTTACCCGCCCGTACGCATCCTCCACCGTTTGTGGGGAGCCGCCTGCGGGGAGGCGATTGACATGACAACTACTCAGACCGCCCACCGCCGCCTGGCGGACACCGAAGTCTTCCCGATCGGCTTCGGCGGGATGCCGCTGGCGCTCTCCGGCCGGCCCGACGAGGCGCAGGGGATCCGCACGATCCAGGCCGCCGTCGACGCCGGCGTCACCCTCATCGACACCGCCGACGCCTACTGCACCGGCGAGGACGAGGTCGGCCACAACGAGCGGCTGATCGCCAAGGCGCTCCAGGGGCGCCGCGACGGCGTCGTGGTCGCCAACAAGGCGTGCCACATCCGCCCGGGCGGCGCCTGGGAGGTCGACGGCCGTCCCGAGCACATCCGCTCGGCCTGCGAGGCCTCGCTGAAGGCGCTCGACACCGACCGCATCGACCTCTACCAATACCACCGCCCCGATCCGAACGTGCCGTACGCCGAGTCCGTCGGCGCCTTCAAGGAGCTCCAGGACCAGGGCAAGCTGCGCTGGATCGGCCTCTCCAACTGCACGGTCGATCAGCTCGAGGAGGCGCTGGGGATCGCCGAGATCGTCTCCGTCCAGAACCAGCTCTCGCTCGGGTTCACCCCGGGCGCCAGCCGCCCCGAGGACTCCGTCCGTGCGGCCGAGCTCGAGCTCACCGACGAGGAGATCGCCGCCATCTCAGAGGCGGCCAGGAGCTAGGTGGATCTCGTCGAGGAGACCGTCCCGCTGCGCGGCGCGGCGCTGCAGGTGCTGCGCCCGCGCGACGCGGAGGCGCTCCTCGACGAGCACGCCTTCGAGCACGAGGAGTACCTGCCCTACTGGGCCGAGCTGTGGCCGAGCGGCGTCGCGCTCGCCCGCCGCGTCGCCGTGCGCGCGCTGCGGGGGGCGCGGGTGCTCGAGCTGGGATGTGGCCTCGGGCTGCCGAGCCTCGCCGCCGCGCTCGCGGGCGGGCGCGTGCTCGCCACGGACTGGTCGCCCCAGGCGATCGAGCTGCTCGAGGACAACGCCGCGCGCAACGGCGCGGCGCTCGAGACCGCGCTCGTCGACTGGGCCGGCCCCGGGGCGATCGTCGAGCGAGCGCCGTGGGACCTCGTGCTCGCCGCCGACGTCGTCTACGAGCGCCGCAACGTCCCGCTGCTGCTCGACCTGCTCCCGCGTCTGCTCGATGAGCGTGGTGAGCTGTGGCTCGCCGACCCGGGCCGCGCGCCCGCCGATGAGCTGCTCGAGGGCCTCGCCGAGGGCTGGAACCGGCGCTCCGAGGCCGATGGCCGGGTCACCGTGCATCGCCTCATGCGTGCCGCGGTCCCGTCTGCGGCAGAATAAGAGCCATGGCTCGATCAATGTGGAGCGGCGCAATCTCCTTCGGGCTCGTCAACGTGCCCGTGAAGCTCTATTCGGCGGTCTCCCGCAAGACCGTCCGATTCCACCAGCTCAACGCGGACACGGGCCATCGCATCGCCCAGAAGCGCGTCGACTCAGTCACCGGCGAGGAGGTCCCCTACGAGAAGATCGTCAAGGGCTTCGAGCTGACGAAGGAGCGCTACGTCGTGATCACGCCCGAGGAGCTCGACTCGGTCGCCCCCGAGAAGACCCGGGCGATCGACATCGAGGACTTCGTCGACCTCGAGGACATCGATCCGATCTTCTACGACCACCCGTACTACCTCGTCCCGGACAAGGGCTCCGCGAAGGCCTACGGGCTCCTGCTCGAGGCGATGCGCGAGTCCGGCAAGGTGGCGATCGCCCGGGTGGTCATCCGCTCCAAGGAGCAGCTCGTCGCGATCCGCCCGGCGGGCGACGTGCTCACGATGGAGACGATGATCTTCCACGACGAGGTCGTGCCCACCGACGACATCGACGACGTGCCCGACGCGAAGGACCTCAAGACCTCCGACCGCGAGCTCAAGATGGCCCAGCAGCTGATCGCCTCGCTGTCGTCGGACTTCGAGCCCTCCAAGTACCACGACGAGTACCGCGAGAAGGTGCTCGAGCTGGTCGAGCGCAAGGCCGAGGGCGAGGAGATCGCGATCCAGCCCGAGGCCGAGGAGCCGGCGAAGGTCCCCGACCTGATGGCCGCGCTCGAGGCCAGCCTCGCCGCCGTCAAGGACCCCGGGGCCGGCGGCAAGTCCAACGGCAAGAAGTCCGACGACGACGAGAAGCCCAAGTCGAAGACCAAGAAGGGCTCCTCCTCGCGCGCCAAGGCCGGCGCGAAGAGCTAGGCGGGGCGTCCACCGGGAACACTCGCGGCATGCCCCGCCTGCGCCGCGCCGACTGCTCCTCCCCTGGGCTCACCCGCCGTCCCCACGGCAAGGGCTTCACCTATCTCGACGCCGACGGGGAGACGATCACCGATCCCGAGGACCTCGCCCGGGTCGCCGAGCTCGGCATCCCTCCCGCCTGGAAGGACGTCTGGATCTGCCCGGACGCGCGCGGCCACCTGCAGGCGACCGGGATCGACGCCGCGGGCCGCAAGCAGTACCTCTACCACCCGCAGTGGCGCACGCGCCGCGACAGCGAGAAGTTCGAGGCGATGACCCGCTTCGCGCGTACCCTGCCGGCGCTGCGCGAGCACGTCGACGGGCACCTCACGGCGACCGACCAGCTGACGCGTGATCGCGTCCTCGCCTGCGCCGTGCGGCTGCTCGACCGCGGCTTCTTCCGGATCGGATCCGAGCAGTACGCGGTCCAGAACGAGTCCTTCGGGCTCGCCACGATGCGCAAGCAGCATGTCACGCTCGACCCCGAGCACCGCGGCATGGTGTTCGACTACGTCGCCAAGAGCGGCAAGCGCCGCATCCAGGGCGTGGCCGACCCGGCCGCCTTCGAGGTCATCGCCGCGCTCAAGCGCCGCCGCGGCGGCGGCCGGGAGCTGCTGGCCTACAAGAACGGCCGCGCCTGGGTCGACGTCCGCTCGCAGGACATCAACGAGTACCTGAACGAGGCGACGGGCGACGACTTCACGGCCAAGGACTTCCGCACCTGGGCCGCGACGATGCTGGCGGCGATCGCGCTCGCGGTGTCCGGCGAGGTCGCGAACACCCCGACCGGCCGCAAGCGCGCCGTCGTCCGCGCGGTCAAGGAGGTCTCGCACTACCTCGGCAACACCCCGGCGGTCTGCCGCGCGTCCTACATCGACCCGCGCGTGATCGACGCCTACAACGGCGGGCTGATCATCCGCGGCGTGCTCGAGGAGATCGCCGACACGGCCGAGCCCGGCGAGCTGCCGATCCACCAGCCCGTCGTCGAGCAGGCGGTGCTCGACCTGCTCAACGAGCGGGAGGCGTCGCCGGCTCTGGAGCGGGTCGCGGCCTGAGCGGGGCGAGCAAGCGGCGCAGCGCGGGGCCGCCCGTGATGCCGTGCACGACGATCGAGACGATCACGCACGCGATCGCGGTCCAGACGACCACGCGCTGCTCGTCGTCGGCGAGCACGCCGGCGGCGACGATCGTCGCGGCGTAGTAGAGGGTACCGACCCCGCGCACGCCGAACCAGGCCACGAACGCGCGACCCTCCCTGCCCTCGACGTTCGAGCCGAGCAGCGAGATCAGGACGCTGAGCGGGCGGATCACCACGAGCAGCACGACCGCGAGGAGCCAGCCCTCCCAGCCCGGGGCGCGGAGCCCGCCGCTCGAGAGCAGCGAGCCGAGCATCAGGATCACCGCGAGCTCCATGAACTTCTCGACCTGCTCGGCGCCGCGGTGCGCGGCCGTGTTGAGCTCGTGGTCATGCTCGTAGCGGCGGAACGCCAGCCCGCCGACGAAGACGGCGAGGAAGCCATAGCCGCCCGCGGTCTCGGCCGCGCCGTAGGTCACGAGCGCGGTCGCGATCGCGTGGTAGCCGTCGAAGCCGGGCGCGAGCAGCTCGCGGTCGCGCAGGCCCTTGACGCTCCACGCGGCCACGAGGCCGACGGCGGCGCCGATCGCCACCCCCGCGAGCGCGGCGTAGAGCAGGTCGGCCACGAGCCACTCGCCGATCCAGCCGTGGCCGCCCTGCTCGGCGACGAAGATGCCGATCAGCACGAGCGGCGCGGCCAGCCCGTCGTTGCCGCCGGCCTCGGCGGTCAGCGCGAAGTTCGGCTCGTGCTCCTCCTCGTCGCCGGGCGGCCCGACGCCGAGGTCGCCGGCGAGCACCGGATCGGTGGGGCAGAGGATCGCGCCGAGCAGCAGCGCCGCGGCCAGCGAGAGGCCCATCACGTGCGAGGCGAAGAGGGCGACGCCCGCCATCGTCAGCGGCATCGCGAGCGCGAGCAGCCGCGTCACCGAGTCCCACTCGCGCCAGCGCAGCGGGCGGTCGAGCTTCAGCCCGGACGAGAACAGCGCGAAGATCAGCGCGACCTCGGCGGCGTGCTCGACCACCTTGGCGTCGTCGGTGGGATCGAGCCAGTCGATGTTCAGTACCTGGATCGCCGCGGCCGCGGCCGCCCCGAGCGTGAGGTAGATCAGCGACGCCGAGAACGCCCGCTCGTGCTCGTGCGACATCGCCCCGACCGCCGCGAACACGGCGATGCCGACGAACAGCAGCCCGATCGGGAAGGTGTCGGCGAAGGTGAAGCCGGTGTCTGCTGCGAACTGCGCTGCTTAGCCCTCGTCCGGCGCCGGGACCGACGGCCCGTCAGGGCTGGGGGGCAGCGGGTCGTTCGGCTCCGGGGCCGCCGGGCCGTCCGGCGTGTCCGGCACCGCGGGCCCCGGATCGGGTACCGCGGGCTGGGTCGGGGCGTCAGGCACGATCGGCCCCGTGGGGTCCTGCGGAGCGGGGATCTCGAGCACGGCGCCGGTCATGAGGAGGATCCGCTGTTGCTGAGCTGGCGCGAGGCGGCCTCGAGGACCTCGACGCGGCGCTGGTGGCGCCCCTCGTAGTCGCGCACCTTCTGCGCGGTCGCCTCGTCGGCGTCGCTGACCCGCTGGGCGATCTCGCGCGCCGTGAGGTCGTCGTAGCCGGAGAACGGCTCGTTCTCCTGGAGGCTCTGCGCCCGCTCGATCACGGTGGCGCGCTTGCCGTTGGCGCGCTCGTACGCGACGACCTCGGCCAGCTGCTCCTGCGTCAGGTCCGTGAGCTTCGACACGATCTCGCCGGCGTTCGGCTTGTCGTAGTCGGTGAACGGTTCCTCGGCCCGCTTGGCGCGCGGGCGCCGCGCCGTGGTGGCCTTGCGCTGCGCGGTCCGGCCCGCCTTGCGGGCGGCATCGGCCGCGCCCGTGGTCTCCCAGTCGTAGCTGGGCCGGCCGCCGGCGCGGGTCTGCACCACGGCGTTGGCGAGCTTCGGGATGTGGACGCGCAGCTGCTCGAGCATCCGCTCCTCCTGCGCGCGGTGGCGGGCGGCGAGCCGTGCCGTCGCGTCGTCGCCGACCGCGAGGGCGAGCGCCTCCAGCGCGTCGTAGATGGCGATCTCGAGCGCCTCGGTGACGACCTCGTCGCGGGCGTTCTTGAGCAGCTTCTCGGCGCCGTCGAACCCACCGCGGAGCAGGTCGAACGGGCCCTTCGTGAGGACCAGCGCCTGTCCGACGACGGTGCTGAGGGCGCCGTAGGCGGCGGCGAGCACGCCGCGGTCGCGGCCGATCTCGCCGATGCGGCGCGCCACGGCGCGCTCGTGCTGCTGGGTCTCGGTGAGATGGCGCTCCAGCAGCTCGCGGTAGGACCCGCGGGGAGTCATCGCGATGTGGGCGCGCAGGTTGGTGACGAGCGCCTGCTCGGTGGCGTGCGCCTCCTGCAGGTGCTGGACGAGCAGGGCGCGGGCGCTCTCGACCTGCGCCGGGTCGTTTCTGTCGATCTTGGGATTCGTGGGCATGTCACTGGCTTAACCTCGCGGCCGCCCACCCAAACCCCGTCTGGCGCGCGGACCCACTACCGTCGCCGCCCATGCCCAAGCGCCTCGAGGTCGACATCGACGGCCGCCGGCTGTCCCTCTCGAACCTCGACAAGGTCTTCTATCCCGAGACCGGGTTCACCAAGGGACAGGTGATCGACTACTACACGCGCGTCGCGCCCGTGCTGCTCGGCCACCTGCGCGGTCGCGCGCTGACGCTCAAGCGCTACCCCGACGGGGTGACCGGGCCCTACTTCTACGAGAAGCAGTGCCCGCGCCACCGCCCTGACTGGGTGGCGGTCGCGCCGGTCTGGAGCCGCCACAACTCGCGCACGATCGAGTACTGCCTGGCCGATGACCTGGCCACGCTCGTGTGGCTCGCCAACCTCGCCGACCTCGAGCTGCACACCTCGCTCGCGCTCGTCACCGACGTGACCGCGCCGACCGTCGTCGCCTTCGACCTCGACCCGGGGCCGCCCGCCACGATCGTGGAGTGCGCCGCGGTCGCCCTGCGGGTGCGCGAGGCGTTCGAGCACCTCGGGCTCGAGGCGTTCCCCAAGACCTCGGGATCCAAGGGCATGCAGGTCTACGTCCCGCTCAACACGCCCGCCACGTACGCCCAGACCAAGCCGTTCGCCCACGGCATCGCGCAGGTGCTCGAGCGCCGCCATCCCGAGCTCGTGGTGTCGGACATGAGGAAGAGCCTGCGCAAGGGCAAGGTGCTCGTGGACTGGAGCCAGAACGACGAGCACAAGACGACGGTCAACGTCTACTCGATGCGCGCACGCGAGCGCCCGACCGTCTCGACGCCGCTGCGCTGGGAGGAGGTCGAGGGCGTGCTCGAGACGAGGGATCCCGAGGCGCTCGCCTTCACCTCCGACCTCGTGCTCGCGCGCGTCGCCGAGTACGGCGACCTGTTCGGCCCGGTGGTCGAGCTCGAGCAGGAGCTGCCCGTGGTTTCCTCCGCGTCCTGAACATTCGTCAGCGGACTTACGCAAGAGTTCGTCCGGAGTGTTGACAAAAGGGTCGCCGATGCGAGAGGGTCGCGTCCGGAGTGAGGACCGGGTCGCTTGAGTCGTTGCGTGAGTTGAATCGCCTACGGGTGATCGAGACCCTGCGCGAACGCGGAACGGCGAGCCGCGCCGAGATCGCCCGCGTCACCGGCCTCTCGCGCTCGACGGTCTCGAGCCTCGTCGCCGACCTGCAGGCGAACGGCCTCGTCGTCGAGTACTCCGACCCCGACGCCCCGGCCAGCATGGCCACGGGCCGCCCGCCGACGCTGCTGTCGCTCGACCGCTCGGCCGGCGCCGTCGTCGGCATCGACTTCGGGCACGACCGCATCCACGCGGCGGTCTCGGACCTCTCGCGCACGGTGCTCGCCGAGGCGATCCGCGCCGAGGACGTCGACCACGACGCCGAGGGCTCGCTCGACGCGGCGGCCGAGCTCGTCGGCGAACTGCTCACGGAGACCGGGCTGAGCCACGCCGAGGTGATCGGCGTCGGCATGGCGCTGTCGGGCCCGATCGACCACGACCGCGGCGCGGTGCGCCCGACCGCGATCCTCCCCGGCTGGGAGGGGCTTGCCGTCGCGGCCGAGATGAGCCGGCGGCTCGGCGACCTGCCCGTCCACCTCGACAACGACGCCAACCTGGGCGCGCTGGCGGAGGTCACGCTCGGCGCGGCGCGCAACGCGCGCAACGCGCTCTACGTCATGGTCTCCTCCGGTATTGGCGCGGGTCTGATCATCGAGGGCCGCCCGTACCGCGGCGGCGGCGGGATGGCCGGGGAGATCGGCCACGTGCTCGTCGACGAGACCGGCCCGATCTGCCGCTGCGGCAACCGCGGCTGCCTCGAGACCTACATCTCGGGGCCGGCGCTCACCGACCTGCTCCGGCGCAGCCGCGGCGAGGTCCTGGGCGTCGTCGAGATCGTGCGGCTGGCGCACGGGGGAGACGCTGGCTGCCAGCGCGCGATCGCCGATGCCGGGCGCGTGCTCGGCCGTGCGGTGGCCGCGATCTGCAACGTGCTCAACCCCGACACGGTCGTCGTGGGTGGAGATCTGGGTGAGGCGGGCGATCTCCTGCTCGACCCGATGCGAGAGGCCGTCGGCCGGTACGCGATTGCGCCGGCCGCGGAGGACGCACGGGTCGTGGCGGGGGTCCTGGGAGAGCGTGCGCAGGTGCTCGGCGCGCTCGCTCTGGCCCTTCTGCAGTCCGAGCATCTCGCGGCGCGTCTGGCGCCGCACCCGATGGCAATCCAACGAGGAGGACGACCGTGAGGTTCAGGTGGAACAGGCTGGCGCTCTGTATAGGCGTCGCAGCCCTCGCAGTGACCGTGGCCGCATGCGGGAGCAACAAGAAGAGCAGCTCCAGCAGTAGCAGCAGCAGCAGCAAGAAGGCCGGCAGCGTCGCCGTGCTGCTGCCGGACTCCAAGTCCTCCGTCCGGTGGGAGACGGTCGACCGGCCCTTCCTCAAGAAGGCCTTCGACGCGGCCGGCGTGAAGAACACCATCACGAACGCCGAGGCTGACAAGTCCACGCAGTCGCAGCAGGCCGACCAGGCGATCACGAACGGCGCGAAGGTCCTGCTGCTCGTGAACCTCGACTCGGGCTCGGGCGCGGCGATCGCGGCCAACGCCAAGTCGCAGGGCGTCAAGGTCATCGACTACGACCGCCTCACGCTCAAGGGCACCTCGGACTACTACGTCTCCTTCGACAACGTGAAGGTCGGCAAGCTCCAGGGTCAGGGACTCGTCGACTGCCTCGGCAACAAGAAGGGCGCGGCCATCGCCGAGCTCAACGGCTCGCCGACGGACAACAACGCGACGCTGTTCGCGCAGGGGTACAACTCGGTGCTGAAGCCGAAGTTCGCCGACGGAACCTACAAGAAGGCCGCGGATCAGTCCGTGCCGGACTGGGACAACCAGAAGGCGCTGACGATCTTCGAGCAGATCCTGCAGAAGACCTCGAACAAGGTCGATGGCGTGCTCGCGGCCAATGATGGCCTCGGCAACGCTGCCATCTCGGCGCTCAAGCAGCGCAAGCTGCCGCAGATCCCGGTCACGGGCCAGGACGCCACGCTGCAGGGCATCCAGAACATCGTCGGCGGCGACCAGTGCATGACGGTCTACAAGGCGATCGCGAAGGAGGCCGACGCGGCCTCCAAGCTGGCGATCTCGCTCGTCAAGGGCCAGACGCCCACGGGCGTGACCGACAAGGTCAACAACCAGTCCAGGGACGTCCCGGCGATCCTGCTCCAGCCGGTCGCGGTGACGAAGACCAACATCAAGAAGTACCTCGGCAATGTCGACTTCCCCAAGAAGGAAGAGATCTGCGCCGGCAAGCTGGCCTCGAAGTGCTCCGGGGTCGGTCTGTAATGACGGACGAGACCGGAGGGCGCCGCGAGGCGCCCTCCACCTCTCCCATCCTCGAGCTGCGGAAGGTCTCCAAGTCCTTCGGCGCGGTTCAGGTGCTCTACGACGTGGACTTCCACGTCGCCCCCGGCGAGGTCATGGCGCTCGTCGGCGACAACGGCGCCGGCAAGTCGACGCTGATCAAGTGCATCGCCGGCATCCACCCGATCGACGGCGGCGAGGTCGTCTTCGAGCGCGACAAGGTCAACATCCACGGCCCGAAGGACGCCGCCGACCTCGGCATCGAGGTCGTCTACCAGGACCTCGCCCTCGCCGACAACCTCGACGTGGTGCAGAACATGTACCTCGGCCGTGAGGAGGTCAGCTCCCTGCTGCGCCTCGACGAGACCGCTATGGAAAAGCGTGCCTCGGAGACGCTGAAGGGGCTCTCGGTGACGACGATCAAGTCGGTCCGCCAGACCGTCGCGGGCCTCTCCGGCGGCCAGCGCCAGTCGGTCGCGGTCGCCAAGGCGGTGATGTGGAACTCGCGGGTGGTGATCCTCGACGAGCCGACCGCAGCGCTCGGCGTCGCCCAGACGCGACAGGTGCTCGAGCTCGTCAAGCGCCTCGGCGAGCAGGGGCTCGCGGTGATCCTGATCTCGCACAACCTGCATGACGTCTTCGAGGTCGCCGACACCATCACAGTGCTGCGCCTCGGCCAGAACGTCGCCGAGTTCAAGCGCACCGAGACCAACCAGCAGAAGGTGGTCGAGGCGATCACCGCGGGCACCCTGTCCGAGGTGCCCGGCCGGAGCTCGGAGGTGATGGCATGAGCACCGCCGCTCCGCCGGCCGACGTCAAGCCGTCGGCGGCGCCGACCGAGACCCTGAGCGACTACGCGCGCCGCTGGTGGTCCAACGTCCGCGGCGGCGAGCTCGGCTCGCTGCCGATCGTGGTCGGCCTGATCATCATCGCGATCGTCTTCCAGCTCCAGAACAGCCACTTCCTGACGGCTGGCAACTTCGTCAACCTGATCGTGCAGACGGCGCCCTACGCGGTCATCGCCATGGGCGTCACCTTCGCGCTGCTGCTCGGCGAGATCGACCTCTCGATCGGCTTCGTCTCCGGCGTCGGCGGCGTGCTGACGGCGATCCTGCTCACCCCCGACGGCAACGTGCTGCCGATTTGGGTCGTGCTGATCATCGTGCTCGGCGCGGGGCTCGCGATCGGCACGCTGCACGGGCTGATCATCACCAAGGTCGGCGTGCCGTCGTTCGTGGTCACGCTGGCCGGACTGCTGGCCTGGAACGGTGCCGTGCTGCTGCTGATCGGCAGCAAGGGCACGGTGATCCTCCAGAACGACTTCATCATCGGGCTCGCGAACAACTTCGTCCCCGGCGGGACGGCGTGGATCCTCGCGCTCGTCTGCGTCGCGCTGTACGCGGCGGTGCTGCTCGTGCGGCAACGCTCACGCCGGGGCGCGGGGCTGGAGGTCGATCCGCCTCTGATCGTCGCGCTGCGGGTCGTCTCGCTCGCCGCGGCGCTGGCGATCATCGTCTACGTCGCCACCCAGGATCGCGGCGTCCCGTACGCCGGGCTCGTGGTCGCCGGGCTGTACGTCGGCTGGACGTTCGTCCTCAACCGGACGAAGTTCGGCCGTCACATCTACGCCGTCGGCGGCAACGCCGAAGCGGCGCGGCGTGCCGGCATCAACGTCGACAACGTGCGCATCGCGTGCTTCGCGATCGTCTCGGTGATGGCGGTGCTCGGCGGGCTCATCCTCGCCTCGCGCCTGCGCTCGGTCGACACGAACACCGGTGGCGGCCAGGCGCTGCTGTACCCGATCGCCGCCGCGGTGATCGGCGGCACGTCGCTGTTCGGCGGCCGCGGCACCATGAAGGCGGCACTGCTGGGCGCGGTCGTGATGCTCGGCATCGACAACGGCCTCGGCCTGCTCGGGCTGTCGTCGGGCACGAAGTTCGTGCTCACCGGCGGCGTCCTGCTGCTCGCCGTGACGGTCGACTCCATCTCCCGGAGGGGACGGGCGGCATCCGGACGAGCATGAAGTGGGGACTGCTCTCCACCGCCAACATCAACCGGAAGCTCCTCGACGGAGCCCGGGGGACCGACGAGGCGACGGTCGTGGCCGTCGCCTCGCGGGACCGCTCGCGCGCGGAGGAGTTCGCGCGCGAGCACGGGATCGAGCTGGCCCACGGCTCGTACGAGGCGCTGCTCGAGGACCCGGACGTCGAGGCGATCTACAACCCGTTGCCCAACTCGATGCACGTGCCGTGGTCGGTGCGGGCGCTCGAGGCGGGCAAGCACGTGCTGTGCGAGAAGCCGCTGACCCGGCGGGCGGCGGAGGTCGAGGGGGCCTTCGCCGCCGCCCAGCGCGCGGGGCGACTGCTGGCGGAGGCGTTCATGTGGCGCCACCACCCTCAGGCGCTGCGGCTGCGCGAGCTGCTCGACGAGGGCGTGATCGGCCGCCTGCGGCTGGTGCGGGCGTCGTTCTCGTTCCCGCTGCGGGAGGCCACCAACATCCGCCTCAGCGCGGAGCTCGACGGCGGCGCGCTGATGGACGTCGGTTGCTACTGCGTGAGCGGCGCGCGCTTCATCACGGGCGCCGAGCCGGAGCGCGTCGCGGGTGAACAGGTGCTCGGCGACGGCGGCGTCGACATCGCCTTCTCGGGCACGCTGCGCTTCCCCGGCGAAGTGCTCGCCCAGTTCGACTGCGGGTTCGCCGTCCCGCACCGCTACGACCTCGAGGCGATCGGCGAGGACGGATCGCTGTTCCTGGCCGATCCCTGGCACGGTGTGGAGCCGGGGATCGTGCTGACCCGCGACGGCGCGGCGGAGGCGATCGAGATCCCGCCCGCCAACCCGTACAGCCACGAGCTCGCGGACTTCGCACGTGCCGCGCGCGGCGAGGAGCCGCCGCGCTACGGCGTCGAGGACGCGCTGGCCCAGGCGCAGGCGATCGAGGCGCTCTACGCCGCGGCCGAGTCGGGCGGCAGCGTCGCGCTGGGGGCGCCGGTCGGATGAGCGTGGCGATCGGCCTCGACGTGGGGACGAGCGGCGTGAAGGCGCTCGCGGTCGCGGAGGACGGCGAGATCGTGGGGCGGGCCGAGGTCGGCTACGGGCTCTCGACGCCGAAGCCCGGGTGGGCCGAGCAGGATCCCGAGGACTGGTGGCGCGGGACGCGGCAGGCGCTCGACGAGCTCGGCGCGGAGGACGTCGCGGGCATCGGGCTGTCGGGCCAGATGCACGGGCTCGTCGCGCTCGACGCCGACGAGCAGGTGCTGCGCCCGGCGATCCTCTGGAACGACCAGCGCACCGGGGCGGAGTGCGAGGCGATCGAGGAGCGCATCGGGCTGACGGAGCTGATCGCGGCGACCGGCAACCGCGCACTCACCGGGTTCACGGCGCCCAAGCTGCTCTGGCTGCGCGAGCACGAGCCCGACGTCTACGAGCGGATCGCGCACATCCTGCTGCCGAAGGACTACGTCCGCCTGCGGCTCTGCGGCGAGCGCGCGATCGACGTCGCGGACGCCTCCGGCACGCTGCTGTTCGACGTCGCGCACCGGCGCTGGAGCGAGGAGGTCTGCGCGGCGCTCGAGATCGACATGGACTGGCTGCCGCGCGCGCTCGAGTCGCCCGAGGTCTCGGGCGAGAGGAGCGACGGCATCCCGGTCGCCGCCGGGGCCGGCGACCAGGCCGCCGGGGCGCTCGGTGTCGGAGTCGTCGAGGCGGGCGCGCCGCTGTCGGTCGTGCTCGGCACGTCGGGCGTCGTGTTCTCGGCGCTGCCGGCCTTCGCGGCCGACGAGGAGGCGCGCGTGCACGCGTTCTGCCACGCGGTGCCGGAGACCTGGCACGCGATGGGCGTGATGCTCTCGGCGGCCGGCTCGCTGGCCTGGCTGCGCAACACGATCGCGCGCGGCACCGACTACGGCGAGCTCGTGAAGGAGGCCGCCGAGTGGGGGCCGGGGGTGGAGGGGCTCACGTTCCTGCCCTACCTCGCCGGCGAGCGGACGCCGCACGCCGACGCGGACGCGCGCGGGTCCTTCACCGGGCTCTCGCTGCGCCACGACCGCGGGGGGCTCGTGCGCGCGGTACTCGAGGGCGTCGCCTTCGGGCTGCGCGACTCGCTCGACCTGATCGCCGAGCTCGGCCCGCTGCCCGACCGCGGGCGGGTGTCCGGCGGCGGAGCGCGCTCCGAGGAATGGCTGCGGATCGTCGCCTCGGTCCTCGAACTTCCGCTCGAGCGCACCGCGGCCGACGAGGGCGCCGCGTTCGGCGCGGCGCTGCTCGGCGGCGTCGCCGGCGGGCTCTGGGCGTCGCCCACGGAGGCCGCCGAGGCCGTGGTGCGGCCGACCTCGACGGTCGAGCCGGTCGCCGAGTGGATCGAGCCCTACCGCGAGCAGCGCGAGGTGTTCCGCGCGTTGTACCCCGCGATCCGCGAGGTCGTCACGCCACCGCGCCGATCGGCCTGAGCTCCTCGGCGTAGGAGACCGAGTGGCGCAGCAGCCGCCCCTCGGACCGGATCTCGTAGGCGCCCATCCGCCACAGCGGCGGGGAGTAGGCGTGGATCGTGACCACGGCGACCGCGCCGGCGGAGACGTCGTGGTCGTGGAAGCCGGTGTCGTGGTCGTCCGAACTTCGGCATTGGAGAGAGGGTGCGAGGTGCCGCGCCAGCGGCGAAAAGCCGCTCTGGATTCTGGGTGTGCGGAGTTGGGTCTGACTATGCGACCTAACTCCGCACACCCGGGCACCTTCCTCAATGAGCTGTTGACGTTCGACCGCCTACGCCGGCGACCCGGCCCGAGCCAACTGCCGCGCCGCCTCGACGATCGCCTCGGTATCGATCCCCGCCGCGTGGAGCAGCTCGTCCGGCTTGCCCGAGGTCGGCATGTCGCGGACCGCGAGCTTGTGGACGGGCGGGCGCTCGTCGGCCTCGGCCAGCGCGTCGAGCACCGCGTCGCCCAGGCCGCCCTCGGCCCAGTGGTCCTCGACGGTGATCAGGACGCCGCACTCCCGGGCGGCCGCGCGGACGGCCTCGGCGTCCACAGGCTTGATCGAGTAGCAGTCGATCACCCGCGCGCTGACGCCGTCGCCCTCGAGCTGCTCGGCGGCGGCGACCGCCTGGTCGACGGTGATGCCGCAGGCGAGGATGGCGACGTCGTCGCCCTCGTGCGCGACGCGGCTGCCGCCGATCGTGACGTCCTCGTCGGCCGGCGTTCGGACCTGCGTCTTGCCGCGCAGCGTGCGGATGTAGGAGATGCCCTTGCGGTCGGCCATCGCCTCGATCAGCTTCGCCGCCTGGTTGGCGTCGGAGGGATGGAGCACGCAGCTGCCGTGGACCGCGCGGAAGGCCGCGAAGTCCTCGAGCGCCATCTGCGACGGGCCGTCCTCGCCGATCGAGACGCCGGCGTGTGACCCCGACAGGCGCAGGCTCGCGCGCGAGATCGCCGCCATGCGGACGAAGTCGTACGCGCGGCTCAGGAACGCGGCGAACGTCGACACGAACGGCACCCAGTTGCGGACCTGGAGGCCGACGGCGGCGGCGACCATCTGCTGCTCGGCGATGTACTGCTCGAAGTAGCGGTCCGGATGCGCCTCGCGGAACATCTCGGCGTGCGTGGAGTTCGACACCTCGCCGTCGAGCGCCACGACGTCGCCGCGCATGGCGCCGAGCGCCGTGATCGCCTTGCCGTAGGCCTCGCGGGTGGCGACCTCCTCGCCGAGGTCCCAGGTCGGCAGCTCGCCGCCCTCCACCTCGAAGGCGTGCGGCTCGCCGTCGCCCTCCGGCGGGCTGACGTCGACGGTGAGCTCGCGGTAGCCGCCGAGCTCCTCGATCGCCGCGTCGGCGTCCTCGACCGGCTTGCCGTGCTTGCCGGGCAGGTCCTCGACGGCCTTGACGCCCTTGCCCTTCTTGGTCTTGGCGATGATGACCGTCGGCTTGCCCTTGGTCTCGCGGGCCTCGGTGTAGGCGGCGTCGATCGCGTCGTCGTCGTGGCCGTCGATCGCGATCGCGTGCCAGCCGAACGCCTCGGCGCGGCGGACGTACGTGTCGAGATCCCAGCCGACCATCGTCTCGCCCGTCTGGCCGAGCCGGTTGACGTCGATGATCGCCGTCAGGTTGTCGAGCTCCTCGTGGGCGGCGTGCTCGAACGCCTCCCACATCGAGCCCTCGGCCATCTCGGAGTCGCCGCACAGGCACCAGGTCCGGAACGGCAGGCGGTCCAGCCGCTTGCCCGCGAGCGCGACGCCGACCGAGATCGGCAGCCCCTGGCCGAGCGAGCCCGTGGCCACGTCGACCCACGGGATCACCGGCACCGGGTGGCCCTCGAACTTCGAGCCGAAGCGCCGGAAGCTCAGCAGGTCCTCGTCGCTGATCGCCCCGGCCGCCTTCAGGACCGAGTAGTAGAGCGGCGACGCGTGCCCCTTGGAGAAGATCAGGTGGTCGTTGCGCGGGTTCTCGGGGTTCTGGAAGTCGAGCTGGAGATGCTTCTCGAGCAGGACGGCCATCAGGTCGGCCGCCGACATCGAGGACGTGGGATGGCCCGAGCTGGCCTCCGAGGAGGCGCGGATCGAGTCGACGCGCAGCTGCTGGCCGAGCTCGCTCATGCCGCCACCAGCTCGTCGCGCTTGGACTCGACGTCCGAGAACAGGGCCTTGAAGGACTTGGCGAACTTCTCCACGCCCTCGCGCTCGAGCGTCTCCGAGACGTCGTCGTAGTCGATGCCGGCCGCCTGCAGGTCGTCGAACACCTTCCGCGCGCCGTCGAGGTCCTCCTCGATCGTGTTACCGCGGATCTCGCCGTGGTCGAGGACCGCCTCGACCAGCTCGCGCGGCATCGTGTTGACCGTTTCGGGGCCGACGAGCTCCTCGACGTAGATCGTGTCCTTGTAGTCGTCGTTCTTGGTCGAGGTCGACGCCCACAGGCAGCGCTGCACCGAGGCGCCCTTCTCCTCGAGCGCCTTCCAGCGGTCGCCGGAGAAGATCTCCTTGTAGGTCTGGTAGGCGAGCTTGGCGTTGGCGATCGCGAGCTTGCCCTTGAGCTCGTCGTGACCGCCGAGCTCGTCGAGGCGCTTGTCGGCCTCGGTGTCGACGCGCGAGACGAAGAACGAGGCGACGGACGCGACGCGCTTCGGGTCCCCACCGCTCCCCACCAGCCGCTCGAGGCCGCGGACGTAGGCCTCGGCGACTTCGCGGTGGCGCTCGAGCGAGAAGATCAGCGTGACGTTGATCGGGATCCCGCTCGCGATCGACTCCTCGATCGCCGGCAGGCCCTCCTTCGTGGCGGGGATCTTCACCAGCAGGTTCTTGCGGTCGATGAGCTCGTGCAGGCGCTTGGCCTCTTCGATCGTGCCCTGCGTGTCGTGGGCGAGGTTCGGGTCGACCTCGAGCGAGACCCAGCCGTCGCG
Organism: Solirubrobacterales bacterium; assembly: GCA_038327685.1. GTDB lineage: Bacteria > Actinomycetota > Thermoleophilia > Solirubrobacterales > Solirubrobacteraceae > DASQFQ01. Next base: position 16,801 of record JBBQLH010000021.1, on the reverse strand, counting down.
GCCGGAGCCGTCGTCGAGGACCTGCTTGAGGAGGTCGCATGCGCCTCGGATGTCGCGCGTGGCGAGCTGGAGGAAGACCTCCTTGGGCTCGGTCTCGTCCTTGAGGATCTCGCGCAGCTGCTCGTCGTAGGCGTCGCCGTCGGCGATCGCGCTCTGGAAGATCGTCGGGTTCGACGTGACGCCGTTGACGCCCTGATCGATCAGGCCCTGAAGGTCGCCGTCCTCGACGAACTCGCGGGACAGGAAGTCGATCCACACGCTCTGGCCTTGTTCGGCGAGCTGCTTAAGGGGTGTTGTGGCCATGACGGATCTCCTCACGAAGGTGGGCTTGCACGCATAGTTTGGCCTGCCCGGGTGGGCGAGGGGTAAAACTCGCGGAAACCGGGGGAGAACCGGCTAGCGGTGGGGCCTGGCGAGTTCCCGCAGCCAGTGCGCCACGGCCTGCTCGTCGCGGCGCGCCTCCCGCAGCAGCGCGGCGCGTGCCTGGCTGGCACGGACGGCGTTGCCCGACGGGCGGTTACCGGACCGAGAGGACGTTCCTAAGGCGCGTCGCAACGGGGAAGTCGGCTCGTACGCGTGGGTCTGCGGTCCTTCGGAGATCAGGGACATCGTGGCGAACCCTACATAGGCTGGCGCAATTCGTCTACACCCAAATGTCCGCCATGCGACTTTGTCGCCTTCCGAACTGGACAATCCCCTGCATATCGCAGGTTCCGGGATTCAGCGCGAGATGAGGGCGTGCGTGACCGGGACGCCGAAGCGGGCCTCGGCGTCGGCGAGGCCGTCGTCCTCGCGGTAGTCACGGTCGCCCTGGGGGTGCGAGAAGACCACGATGCGGTCGGCCTTGAAGGTCGCCAGCGCGTCCTGGATCGCAACCGCGGGCTCGCTCTCGCCCGTGTCGCCGGCCGCGTCGATGCCCTCCTCCTCGAGGCGCTCGACCGTGTCGACCTGCGCCGTCTCGGCCTCTTCGATCGCCTCGTCGGGATCCGAGACCCAGAAGGCGACCTTCGACTGGTTCGACGCCGGCGAGATCACCAGCACCTCCGCGCCCTCGACCTCCTCGCCGAGCGTCGAGCGCAGCAGCGCGGCGTCGATCGGCTCCGGCGTGAGGACGAGCAGCTTCACCGCGAGGCGGCTACCCCCGGCTCGTCGGCGACAAACGGCGCGGGGAGGGTGGGGCAGACGCGCAGGACGACGACCGCGACGTCGTCGCGCACCGAGCCGCCGCCGATCTCGAGCACCTGCTCCTCGATCCGGCGCGCGATCACCGGGGCCTCGCGCCCCGAGCAGCCGGCGAGGAAGCGTGCGAGGTTCTCGGGGCCGAAGCGGTCGTCGAGCGGGCTGACCTCGGTCACGCCGTCGGTGTAGAGGACGAGCGTGTCGCCGGGCAGCAGGTCGATCTCGGTCGAGCGGATCTCGGGGTCCGGGAGGATGCCGAGCAGCGTGCCGGGGTGACCCGCCGTCTCGACGCCGCCGTCGGCGCGTAAAAGCAGCGGCAGCGGGTGCCCGCCGGTGGCCACGCACGCCGAGACGCCGTCACGCGTGGGCCGGAGCGCGATGTAGAGCACGGTGCAGAAGCGGCTGGCCGACCCGCCCTCGCGGCGGATCGCGTCGTTGAGGTCCTGCAGCACCACCTGCGGGCGATCGGAATGAAGGGTGGCCGACGCGCGCACCGTGTAGCGCGCGAGGGCGGTGACCGCCGCGGCCTCCGCGCCCTTGCCGCAGACGTCGCCGATCACGAGCGCCCAGTCGCCGCCGCCGGTCGGGAAGCAGTCGTAGAAGTCGCCGCCGACCTCGCCCTCTCCCGCCGCGAGGTAGCGGGCCGCCAGGTGCATGCCCGGGACCTGGGGCAGCACCGGCGGCAGCAGGGAGCGCTGGAGCGTGCGCGCGACGTGCGAGCGCTCCTCGTAGAGGCGCGCATTGTCGATCGCGAGCGCCGCGCGCTGCGCGAGGTCCTCGAACAGCGAGAGGTGATCCTCGCCGACCAGTTCGTTGAAGCCGAGCGCCATCACGCCGAGCGTGCGCCCGCGCGCGCTGAGCGGCACGAGCAGCGTGCACTGGGTGGGGAACTCGGCGACCAGCGCGCGGCGGCGCTCGTCCTGGACCGGGAGGTCCACGCCGTCGGGATGCTCGACGATGCGCGAGCTCCCGGTGGCGAGCACCTCGAGCAGCGGGTGCGAGCGGCGGTCGGCGAACGGGTAGCGCTCCACGAGCTCCTGCAGGTGGCGCTCGTCGGCCGGGTCGCGGGCGACGGTCGCCACGCGGCGGATGGCGGCGGCGGAGCCGCCGAGGAGGATCACGCAGGTGTCCGCGAGCTCGCGGACGGAGAGGCGGGCGAGCGCGTTGAGCGTCGCGTCCTCGTCGAGCACCGCATCGAAGGCCGCGCTCGCCTCGGCCAGGAACGCGGCACGGTGCAGGAGCCGCTCGCGCTCGCCCTCGGCGCGGGCGCGCGCCGTGATGTCCCGGGCGACCACGACCATCTGGCGCCCGTCGCCGACCTCGAGCGGCACGCCGGCGATCTCCATCGTGACCCGGTGGCCCTCGCGGTGGCGGATCGTGATCTGGCGCCCCGGATTCGACTCGCCCTCGAGGCGCATCTGCGCGTGCCGGCGGGCGGCCGCGCGCTGCTCCTCGACGACGAGGTCGAAGACCGACGGCAGAGCTCGCAGCTCCGCCGTCGTGTAGCCGCTGATCGTCTCGAAGGCCGGGTTCGCGTACTCGAGGCGGCCCTCGACGTCGAGCACGAGCATCGCCTTTCCGACGTCCGACAGCGCGAGCAGCAGCGACTCGTAGCGCACCGTCTGCTCGCGCACGGCGCGCTCGGCGGCGCGTCGCTCGGTGACCTCGAACACGACCGCGCCGACGCCGACGACGCGGCGGTCGCCGCGCCGCCGCACGGGCCAGTAGGAGACGACCCACTCGCGGTCGACGCCCGGGGCCGCGGCGGTCGCGCCCGACACCTCGAGCTCGGTCAGCGGCTCGCCGGTCGCCAGCACCCGCCGCAGGTCCCGCTCGACGGTCTCCACCTCGGGGACGACCTCGGCCACGGTGCGCCCGATGTGCTCGCTGGGCGGGATCCCGTTGATCTCCGCCATGCGGTCGTTGATGCGCAGGTAGCGCAGGTCGCGGTCGTGCAGCGCGAGCCCGACCGGCGCGCGCGCGAAGATCGCGTCGAGCAGGCCGTAGGCCTCGTACAGCTCGCCCTCGGCGGCCCGCGCCTCGGCGACCAGCTGGGCGTTGTCGAGTGCGGCGGCGCAGCGGCGGGCCAGCTCCTCCCCCAGCGCGCGGTCCTCGGCGCCGAAGCGCCGGCGCGAGCCGTTCATCCCGAGCTCGAGTGCGCCGAGGCGGCCGTCGCGGGTGGCCAGCGGCACCACCAGCTCGCTCCGCGAGGCCTCGGCCGGGGCGCCGCCCGCGACGCGGGCGAGCGCCTGCTCGACCGCGGGCGGCGGCGTCCCCGGGACTGCGGCGGCGCGCGCGGGCCCGCCGTCCGGGGTGGTCAGGTCGATGGCGCAGCGGTCCGCGACGGCGGGCACCACGGCGGCGGCGACCGCGGTGAGGGCGGCGCCGCGATCCTCCGGCCCGGCGAGCACGTCGCCGACCTTGGAGAGCACGCCCGCACGGGCGGCCGACGCCTCGCGGCGCGCGCGGGCCACCGCGCCTCCGCAGGCGAGCACGCCCAGCACCGCGACGGTGAAGACGAACACGATCCCGTTGGTGGTGTCCATCTCGTGGAACGTCGTCTCCGAGATCGCCGCGAGGGCCAGGGCGGCAGCGGCGACGGCCGCCGTCGTCCGCCAGCCCGACCCGAACGACGCGACCAGCGGCACGATGCCGTAGAGCGCGATGACGAGCACGTCGGGGCCCGTGGCGAGGTCGAGCGCGAGCAGCGCGAAGAGCACCGCGACGGCGGCAGCGGCCCATCGCCGGGAGCGGGGCAAGCCCATGGTGATCTCTACCACGGGAGCAACCGCGCGTGGGACTTTTGGACACGACGTCAAAGGGGAGACTGGCCGTCCGGGGGTGGACAGCGCGCGCCGGGGCGTCACAGCATGTTCACGTGCAGCCCGCCCTGCGCCGTGAAGCTTCCGCCATGGCCGTCGCCCTGCCCGCGACACTCGAGCAGCCCGGCACCGGGGTCCTTGCCCGCGCCCGCATCACCCTGGCCGACGGCGCGAGCACGGCGGTCTACGCCGTTGCCCATCCGGCGGCGACCGCGGAGCTCCGTGTCGCGGTCCTGCGGCGGCCCGAGCGGCTCGAGCCGTGGTGCGCCGCCCGCGGCGTCGCCGACGCGATCGTCGGCGGCTTCTTCGTCCGTCCCCGGGGCGTGCCGCTGGGCGAGCTGCGCACGCGCGGGGTGACCCGGCGCCACGTCGCCTTCGCGGCGCCGTGGGCGGCCGTGCGCGCGTGCGTGCACGTCGAGGGCGGCGAGGTCCGCCTCGCGCACCGCGACGAGCTGCCCGCCCAGCCGCGCGGCGACCTGCTCCAGGCCGGGCCGCTGCTCGTGCGCGAGGGCGAGCCGTGCTTCGAGCGCGCGCTCGACCCCGAGGGGTTCTCGGCCGGACAGGGGCAGTTCGATTCCGACATCACCGACGGCCGCCACCCGCGGGCGGCGCTCGGCGTCGCCGCGGACCGCCTCCTCGCGCTCGTCTGCGACGGGCGCTCGCGGCGCGACGCCGGCCTGACGCTGGAGGAGCTCGCGCGGCTGATGGCCGACCTCGGCTGCCACACGGCGATCAACCTCGACGGCGGCGGTTCGACCTCGCTGATCAGCGGCGGCCGACTGCGCAACCACCCCTACGCCGGGGTCGACCGGCCCGAGCCGGGCGGGCGGCCGGTCTCGACCGCGCTGCTGTTCGTGCCGCGCTAGTCAGCCGCCCCGCGGCTCCGCGTCGATCTTCAGCAGCGCGTCCGCATGGTCGTGCTCGACCTGCAGCGTCGTGTGGCCGATCGAGAACCGGTCCTCGAGCAGCGTCTCGAGCTCGCGCCGGATGCCGTGGCAGTCGGCACCCGGCGCCACGAGCACGTGCGCGGCGAGCGCGGGGAAGCCGGAGGTCACCTCCCAGACGTGGAGGTCGTGGACCTCGATCACGCCCGGATGACGCGCCAGCGCCTGGCCGACGGCGTCGGAATCGAGGTCGCGTGGCGTGCCCTCGAGCAGCACGAGCCCGCTCTCGCGCAGCAGGCTCCAGGCCGTGCGCAGCATCAGCGCCGAGACGAGCAGCGCGGCGATCGGGTCGGCCTCGCGGAAGCCGGTGGTGAGGATGACCGCGCCCGCGAGCGCTGCCCCCAGCGAGGCGTAGAGGTCGGTCATCACGTGCGCCCGCGCGCCCTCGACGTTCAGGGAGCGCCGCTCGGCCTGCGCGAGCGCCCACGCCGAGCCGAGGTTGACCGCCGCGCCGAGCAGGCCGACCGCCACGACGAGCCCGCCTTCGACGTCGGGGGCGTCGCTCAGCCGGCGCACCGCTTCGACGCCGAGCACCCCGGCCAGCACGAGCAGCGCCGCGCCGTTGACCTGCGCACTCAGGATCTCCGCGCGCCCGAGGCCGAACGTGAAGCGCCCGGTCGGCGGCCGCGCCGCGAGCCGCAGCGCCACCAGGGCGAGCCCGACCGAGCCGGCGTCGGTGAGCATGTGCGCCGCGTCGGAGAGCAGCGCCAGCGAGTCCGCCAGCAGGCCCGCCGCGACCTCGACGACCATGAACCCCAGGATCAGCCCCAGCGCGAGCCGCAGCTTGCCGCGGTCGGCGTCGGGCGAGACCCCGTGGTGGTGGCCGTGATGATGGCTCATGGAGATAGGTTCACAGCCTGTCCGCCGCCGACGAACGCCGCCGGGTCCTGATGGGGCTCATGTTCTTCCCTCGCGGGGGTTCGTCGCACGTGGCCCAGAACCTCGCGGCCGCGCTGCCCGGCGCCGGATGGCGGCCGACGGTCCTCTCCGGCTCGCTGTCGGTGCCCGGCCGCCCTGGCGACGCGCGCGCCTTCTACCGCGGGCTCGACGTGCACACGGTCGACTTTACGCCTGCGCTCGAGACCCCCGACCCGCAGCGCGCCGATCCGCCCTTCCAGCCCTCCTACGAGGACCGCGCGGACGCGCCGGACGTGGTCTTCGCCCGGCTCGACGACGAGACCTTCGAGCACCACGTGCGCGCGTGGGCGCGCGCGCTCGAGGAGGCGGGCGCGGCCGACGCGGACGTGCTGCACCTGCACCACCTGACGCCGCTCTACGAGGCGGCCGCGCGGGTCGCCCCCGGCGCCCCGCTCGTGGGCCACCTGCACGGCACCGAGCTGCTGATGCTGGAGGAGATCGAGGACGGCGCGCCGTGGCCGCACGGCGCCGCCTGGGCCGAGCGGATGCGGGGCTGGGCGGCGCGCTGCGCCCGCCTGATCGTGCTCTCCGACAATCAGGTCCACCGCGCCGAGCGCCTGCTCGGCATCGACGGCACGCACTGCGTCCAGGTCTCCAACGGCTTCGACCCCGAGCTCTTCCACTCGCGTGAGGTCGACCGCGCCGCGCACTGGCGGCGCCACCTCGTCGACGAGCCGCAGGGCTGGCGCCCGGGCGAGGAGGCGGGCAGCCTCGGCTACGACGCCGCCGATCTCGAGGCCTTCGTGACCGGGCCGGTGCTGCTCTACGTCGGGCGCTTCACCGCGGTCAAGCGCGTCGGGCTGCTGATCGAGGCCTACGCGCGCGCCCGCACGCGGTTCGAGCACCGCGCGCCGCTGGTGCTCGTCGGCGGCTATCCGGGCGAGTGGGAGGGCGAGCATCCCGCGGAGACGATCGAGCGCACGGGCGCCGAGGACGTCTACCTCGCCGGCTGGCACGGCCACGACGAGCTCCCGGGCTTCCTCAACGCCTCCGAGGTGGTGGTGCTGCCCTCGGTACGCGAGCAGTTCGGCCAGGTGCTGGTGGAGGGAATGGCCTGCAAACTGCCCGCGATCGCGGTCGACGCCCACGGCCCGGGCGAGATCGTCTCGGACGGCGAGACCGGCTGGCTGGTCGAACCCGACGACCGCGACGGGCTCGCCGCGGCGCTGGTGGACGCCGTCAACCGGCCCGACGAGCGCCGCCGCCGAGGCGATCGCGCTCGCGAGGTCGCCCTCGAACGCTATTCCTGGCCCGCGCTGGCGGAGGAGGTCGCGGCGGTCTATGAGGTCGCCCGGGAGGTGAGCTAGCGGGGATTTGGACAGGTGTACATATCCACTCGCCTGAACCGCTGCTACCTTTCCGCGCTCTACCTCAGGGCCCCCGCCCGCGCACCGGGAGCACGCCATGCACCGCCGTACCGCGAGACCGACAGAGCCGGTCGGTCTATACGACCCCAGCTACGAGCACGATGCCTGCGGCGTCGCCATGGTCGCCCGGCTCAGCGGCAACCCCTGCCACGAGACGGTCCAGCGCGCGGTCGTCGCGCTCGAGAACCTCGAGCACCGCGGCGCCGCCGGCGCCGACCCGAACACCGGCGACGGCGCCGGGATGCTGCTCCAGCTGCCCGACGAGCTGCTGCGTGATGTCATCGGCTCGGACCTCCCGCCGCCCGGGCGCTACGGCGTCGCGGTCTGCTTCCTGCCCCAGGAGGAGGAGCGCCGCGCCGAGCTCGAGGCGCTGCTGACCGAGACGGTCGAGGCCGAGGGCCAGCGCGTCGTCGGCTGGCGCGACGTGCCGGTCGACAAGGACTACGTCGGCATCACCGCCAACTACTTCGCGCCCTACATCAAGCAGCTCGTGGTGGCGGCCGAGACGCAGGACTGCCTCGAGGACCAGGACGCCTTCGAGCGCCGCCTCTACGTGATCCGGCGCGTGGCCGAGCTCGCCGCAGGGCCCGATCTCGTCGTCCCCTCGTTCTCGAGCCGCACGATCGTCTACAAGGGCATGCTCACCGCCCCGCAGCTGCTCGGCTACTACCCCGACCTGCAGGACCAGCGGGCGAAGAGCGCGCTTGCGCTGGTGCACTCGCGCTTCTCAACCAACACGTTCCCGAGCTGGGAGCTCGCGCACCCGTACCGGTACATCGCCCACAACGGCGAGATCAACACGCTGCGCGGCAACGTCAACTGGATGCGGGCGCGCGAGTCGCAGCTCGCCACCGAGCTGTTCGACGAGGGCGACCTCGAGAAGCTGCTGCCGATCGTGCGCCCCGGCGGGTCGGACTCCGCGACGTTCGACAACGTGCTCGAGCTGCTCGTGCTCGCGGGCCGCTCGCTGCCCCACGCGGTGATGATGATGATCCCCGAGGCCTATGAGGGCCGCGACGACCTGCCCGAGCACCTCAAGGGCTTCTACGCGTTCCACTCCTGCCTGATGGAGCCGTGGGACGGGCCTGCCGCGGTCGCCTTCACCGACGGCCGCGTGATCGGCGCGACGCTCGACCGCAACGGCCTGCGCCCGGGGCGCTGGCTCGAGACCAAGGACGGCTGGGTCGTGCTCGGCTCGGAGACCGGCGTGATGGACGAGCCGGCCTCGAACATCGTGCGCAAGGGCCGCCTGCAGCCCGGCAAGCTGTTCCTGGTCGACGTCGAGGAGGGGCGGATCGTCGCCGACGAGGAGGTCAAGCGCGCCGTCGCTACCGCCCAGCCCTACGGCGAGTGGTACGAGCAGGGCGTCGTCCGTCTCGCCGACCTGCCCGACCGCGAACCGCGGGTGCCGCGCACGGAGACGGTGCGCAACCGCCAGCTCGCGTTCGGCTACACCCAGGAGGACCTGCGGGTCCTGCTGACCCCGACCGCGGCGGGCGCGGCGGAGCCGATCGGCTCGATGGGCAACGACCTCGCGCTCGCCGTCCTCTCGGATCGCCAGCCGGCGCTGTTCTCCTACTTCAAGCAGCTCTTCGCGCAGGTGACCAACCCGCCGATCGACCCGATCCGCGAGTCGGTGGTCATGAGCGTCGCCTCCGGCGTCGGCTCGGAGCGCAACCTGTTCGACGAGACCCCCGAGCACGCGCACCAGCTCTCGATGGAGACGCCGATCCTGCGGTCGCCGGAGCTCGAGAAGCTGCGCCAGGTCGACTCCGCTGTCTTCGAGGCGCACACGCTCGACATCACGTGGCCGGCGGGGGCGGGGCCGGAAGGGCTCGCCAACGCCGTCGAGCGCACCTGCGCGGAGGCGTCGGAGTCGATCGCGCGCGGCGTCAACATCCTCATCCTCTCCGACCGCAACGTCGGTCCCGAGCGCGTGCCGATCCCCTCGCTGCTCGCGGTCGCCTCGGTCCACCACCACCTCGTGCGCGCCGGCACGCGCCTGCAGGCGGGCCTCGTGCTCGAGTCGGGCGAGCCGCGCGAGGTCCACCACTTCGCCACGCTGATCGGCTACGGGGCGTCGGCGATCAACCCGTACCTGATGTTCGAGTCGCTCGGCGAGCTCGTCGCCGACGGCCGGCTGCCCGACGGGATGTCGGCCGACGAGGCCGAGCAGCGCGTCGTCAAGGGGATCGCCAAGGGCCTGCTCAAGACGATCTCGAAGATGGGGATCTCGACGATCCAGTCCTACACGGGCGCGCAGATCTTCGAGGCCGTCGGCCTCGCCCCCGAGCTGATCGACCAGCACTTCCCCGGCACCGCGTCGCGGATCGGCGGCATCGGCATGGACGTGCTCGCGCGCGAGACGCTCGATCGCCACGCCCGGGCATACCCGCGCACGCACGAGGACCTGCTGCCGGTGGGCGGCATCTACGCCTGGCGGCGCGAGGGCGAGCACCACATGTGGAACCCGGAGTCGATCTCGCTGCTCCAGCACGCGGTCCGCCACGGGGGCGCCGAGACGTTCGAGGAGTACTCGCGGCTGATGAACGAGGACGCCGCGCGGCGGGCGACGCTGCGCGGGCTGCTGCGGTTCAAGGAGCTGCCCGAGGACCAGTGGCTGTCGCTGGAGGAGGTTGAGCCTGCGAAGGACATCGTCAAGCACTTCTCGACCGGCGCGATGTCGCTCGGCTCGCTCTCGCGCGAGGCGCACGAGACGCTCGCGATCGCCATGAACCGCCTCGGCGGGCGCTCGAACACCGGCGAGGGCGGGGAGGACCCGGTCCGCTACACGCCGGACGCCAACGGCGACTCGCGCCGCTCGGCGATCAAGCAGGTCGCCTCCGGCCGCTTCGGCGTCAACATCAACTACCTCGTCAACGCGGACGAGCTGCAGATCAAGATGGCCCAGGGCGCCAAGCCCGGCGAGGGCGGCCAGCTGCCGGGCCACAAGGTCGACCAGTACATCGGCTCGATCCGGTTCACGACGCCGGGCGTGGGTCTGATCTCCCCGCCGCCGCACCACGACATCTACTCGATCGAGGACCTCAAGCAGCTGATCTACGACCTGCGCTGCGCGAATCCGCGGGCGCGGATCTCGGTCAAGCTCGTGAGCGAGGTCGGCGTCGGCACGGTCGCGGCGGGCGTCGCGAAGGCCAACTCCGACCACGTGCTGATCTCGGGCCACGATGGCGGGACGGGCGCGTCGCCGCTGTCCTCGATCCAGGCGGCGGGCATCCCGTGGGAGATCGGGCTCGCCGAGACGCAGCAGACGCTCGTGCTCAACGACCTGCGCTCGCGCATCTGGGTCCAGACCGACGGCCAGCTCAAGACGGGCCGCGACGTCGTCGTGGCGGCCCTGCTGGGCGCGGACGAGATGGGCTTCTCGACCGCCCCGCTGATCGCCACGGGCTGCATCATGATGCGGGCCTGCCACCTCAACACGTGCCCGGTCGGCGTCGCGACGCAGGATCCGGAGCTGCGCAAGCGCTTCAAGGGCACGCCCGAGCACGTCGTCAACTTCTTCTTCTTCGTCGCGGAGGAGGTGCGCGAGATCATGCGCCGCCTCGGCATCGCCACCTTCGAGGAGCTGACGGGCCGCGCCGACCTGCTCGAGGCCGACGACGCGATCGACCACTGGAAGGCGCGCGGCGTCGATCTGACGCACATCCTCACGATGCCCGAGGTCCCCGAGGGCACGCCGCTGCGGCGCCTGCGCCCGCAGGACTCGCCGCTCCCGCTGGCGCTCGACTGGACGCTGATCGAGGCCGCCAAGGAGGCGATCGACCACCGCAAGCCGGTCACGGGCGAGTTCACGGTGCGCAACGTCAACCGCTGCGTCGGCGGCATCCTCTCGAGCGCGGTCACCGAGGTCCACGGGGCGGACGGGCTGCCGCCCGAGACGATCCGCTACACGCTGCGCGGCTCCGCCGGGCAGTCCTTCGGCGGCTGGCTGGCACCGGGCGTCGAGCTGACGCTGATCGGCGACGCCAACGACTACACGGGCAAAGGCCTCTCCGGCGGCGTGCTCGCGGTGCGCCCGCCCGACGACGCCGCCTACGTCGCCGAGGAGAACGTGATCATCGGCAACACCGTGCTCTACGGCGCCACCGCCGGCCGCGCGTTCTTCCGCGGGCTCGCGGGTGAGCGCTTCGCGGTGCGCAACTCCGGCGCGAGCGCCGTCGCCGAGGGCGTCGGCGACCACGGCTGCGAGTACATGACCGGGGGCCGCGCGGTCATCCTCGGCGCGACCGGCCGCAACTTCGCGGCGGGCATGAGCGGCGGCGTCGCCTACGTGCTCGACGAGGACGGCACGTTCGGCGAGCGCTGCAACATGGAGCTCGTCGGCTTCGACGAGCTCGACGCCGACGACGTCGCCGAGCTGCACGCGCTGATCGAGGAGCACCACCTGCGCACCCAGTCGCCGGTCGCGGCGCGCATCCTGCGGGAGTGGGACGCGACGCTGACGCGGTTCGTGAAGGTGATGCCGCACGACTACAAGCGGGCGCTGCGCGAGCAGGCCGAGGCGGAGGCCGCCGAGAGGGCCGAGTCGCCGGAGAAGGTGGCCGCGTAAGTGGCCCCTCCCGCGCACCCCCCCGCGCCGGTGCGGGCACACGGGAGGAACCGCTGATGGGCGAGCTCGGCGCCTTCCTGCGCATCGAGCGGGTCGACAACCCCGAGCGCGACCCGGGTGAGCGGACGGCGGACTTCCGCGAGTTCGTCCTCACGCCGCCGGTGGCGCAGCTGCAGGAGCAGGGCGCGCGCTGCATGGAGTGCGGCGTGCCGTTCTGCCACAACGGCTGCCCGCTCGGCAACCTCATCCCGGACTGGAACGACCTCGTGTACTCGGGGCGCTACGCGGACGCGATCAAGCAGCTCCACGCGACGAACAACTTCCCGGAGTTCACCGGCCGGCTGTGCCCCGCCCCGTGCGAGGCGGCCTGCGTCCTGGAGATCCGCGAGGGCGACTCCGTGACGATCAAGCAGATCGAGAACGCGATCATCGACCGCGCCTGGGCGGAGGGCTGGGTCCGCCCCGCGCCGCCGGAGGAGAGCGCGCTGACCGGCCGCACGGTCGCCGTCGTCGGCGCCGGCCCCGCGGGCCTGGCCGCCGCGCAGCAGCTGCGCCGCGCCGGCCATGAGGTGACGCTGTTCGAGCGCGACGAGGCCGCGGGCGGGCTGGTGCGCTTCGGCGTCCCCGACTTCAAGATCGAGAAGCACGTCGTCGAGCGGCGCGTCCAGCAGCTCGTCGCCGAGGGCGTGCAGCTGCGCTGCGGGGTGGACGTCGGCGTCGACCTCACCGTCGAGGAGCTCCGCGAGCAGTTCGAGGCCGTCGTGCTGGCCACGGGCTCGCGCGTGCCGCGCGACCTGCCGAAGCCGGGCCGTGAGCTCGCCGGCATCCACCCGGCGCTCGAGTACCTGTACGTCCGCAACCGTGCGATCGCGGCGGGCGATCCTTCTCCGGGGGCGGTCACCGCGAAGGGCAAGCACGTCGTCGTCATCGGCGGCGGCGACACCGGCGCCGACTGCGTGGGCAACTCGCTGCGGGAGGGCGCCGCGTCGGTCACGCAGCTCGAGCTGCTCCCGGAGCCGCCGCAGAAGCGCTCGGACGCCAAGACCCCGTGGCCGTTGTGGCCGCAGAAGTTCCGGCTCTCCTACGCCCAGGAGGAGGGTCGCGCGGCCCATCGGGCCGACGCCGCGTTCTCCGTGACCACCACGCGCTTCGAGGGCACGGGCGAGGGCGTCGTCCGGGCGCTGGTCGTCGCCGAGGCCGGGGCTGCGCCGCCGTTCGATCCCGTGGAGGGCTCGGAGCGCGAGCTCCCGGCCGACCTCGTGCTGCTCGCGATGGGCTTCCTGCACCCCGAGGCCGAGCTGCTCGACGCGCTCGGCGTCGAGAAGGATCCGCGGGGGAACATCAAGGCCGGGACCTACGCGACGTCGGTTTCCGGCGTGTTCGCGGCCGGCGACTGCCGTCGCGGCCAGTCGCTCATCGTCTGGGCGATCAACGAGGGCCGTCAGGCCGCGCGCATGGCCGACCGGTACCTGCACGAGCTCGCCCACGAGGAGGCGCGCTCGCTCGTCCTCTCGGGCAACGTGTCGGCCGCCGACGAAGGCCCGGAGGGCCCGCCGCGGCACACGTCGGGCGGCATGCCCGCGGGCGCCTGAGACGCCGAGTGCCCATGAGGCCCCACCCCTCGGGCCCTCATGGGCGCTCCTGAACGGCCCGGCGGGCGGAGTTCCCGCGGTTCAGGACGAGCGCGGCGCCGGGCGCGGCTCGTCCACCAGCGCGGGAGCGTCCTCGAGTGAAGCGCGCGCGGCGGCGAGCGTCAGCGTGGCGGGCCGCGCGGTCAGGGGGGGCGCGGTGCGCAGCACGCCCGGCCAGCGCACGAGGCGCGCGATCACGACGATGCGCTGCCGCGCGCTCCACACGGGATGGCAGGCCGTCAGCACGAGGCGGTCCGAGCGCGCTGCGCGCAGCACCTCGGCCTGCTGCGGCGAGACGATGCGCGTCCGCTCGACGGCGTACTCGTAGGCCCCGTAGGGCATCGAGACCTCGATGCGGTCGCCCGGCCCGAGCCCGTCGAGGTGGCGGAACGGGGCCCCGTGGGTCGTGCGGTGGCCCGCGATCCCGACGGTGCCGCGGCGGCCGGGCAGCGCGGTGCCGGGGTAGTGCCCGGGAGCCTTGCTCAGGGAGGCCTCGTCGGTGCCCTGCACCCACACGAGCGACAGCCCGATCCGGGGGGCGCGCAGCCGGCCGAGCGGGGCGCCGGGGCGCGACGTCGCGTCGAGGCGGCCGGCCGCGTGGGCGCGCTCGAGCATCGGCGTGCGCGTGGACGCCAGGCGGGTGCGGGCGAAGCGCGCCTGCAGCACGCCGTAGCGGCCGGCGAGATCGTCCTGGATCGCCGACGCCCGCAGGGCGCCCACCGGCTCCTGCCAGACGATGGTGAGCGCCGCGTCGCCCGCCGCCACGGCGCCCCCGCCGATCAGGAGCGCCCCGAGCAGGAGCCGCGCGCCGATCAAGCCCGGCGCGATGTCCGCAAGAGCACCGTGCCCCCGGCGACCGCGAGCAGGCCGAGCAGCCCGAGACGCCAGGCGTCCGAGCCCGTGCGGGCCAGCGCCGTGGGCAGCGTGCCGGAGGCCGGCGTCGCCGCCGGGGCGGGGGCGGCAGGAGCCGTGTTGCCTCCGCCCTGCTGGCCGCCCACGCCGTTGTCGGGCTTCTCGGCGGGCGGGGTGGGCGGCGCCGGCGGCGGGGTCGTCGGCGTCTCGGTGTAGTCGGTCGGCGGCGGGGTCGTCGGCGTCTCGGTGTAGTCGGGCGTCTGCGCGACGGCCACGGTCGGAACGGCGAAGACGAGGACGGCGACGAGCGCGAGGGCAGATCGGATGCTCATCCGAACAGAGTAACCGACAGCGGCCGGGCGCCAAGCAACTTCTCGTGCTCGCCGCCGGCGACGTCCGGCAACGAACACCGGGGCGGCGCGCATCGTTGCTAGCGTCGAAGTCACTCAAACTGAAAAGGGGAAATTTGTGAGTAAGCGCATTCCACTGATCTTCTTGCTCGCCCTCGCGGGCGCTACCGCGTCGGCCACGGGCGCCTCGGCGGCCACGCCGTCGACGACCTACACGCCCTTCGCCACGCCCAATCCCGAGCCTCAGGCCGGTGGCCGCTGGGGCGAGCGGGTGGTCGCCGCCGGCGACATCAACGGCGACGGCGTCAACGACCTCTTCAGCGCCACGCCGTCCTCCGACGGCTCCTATCGCGATCAGGGCCGCGTCTACGTGCTCAACGGCAAGGACCGTTCGATCCTGCGGGCGATCGACTCGCCCGAGCCCCAGGGCGGCACGGCGTTCGGCTTCAGCGCGACCTCGGGAGCGAAGTTCGGCTTCTACATCTCCGACCCGGGCGACCTCAACGGCGACGGCAAGGACGACGTCGTGGTGGGCACCGACGCGCAGAACGTCTTCGTGGGGACCGGCCCGGGCGGCACGCCCAACACGGCCCCCTGCGGCGCCGCGGAGCCGAACGGCTGCAACGAGGGCCAGGGCAAGGCGTGGTCGTTCAGCGGCGCGACGGGTGCGTTGCTCAAGACGTTCGACAACCCCGATCCTCAGGGCATCGCCACGAACCGCGCGCGCTTCGGCTCGCGCATCGGGCGTGCCGGCGACGTCACCGGCGACAGCGTGCCCGACATCATCATCGGCGCGTCGAGCAGCGACGTGCCGGCCGGATGCGGCGACGCGACCCCGGTGCCGACGGGCTGCCGCAAGGACCAGGGCCAGGCCTACGTCTTCAACGGCGCCACGGGCGCCCTCGTGCGCCGGCTCGAGCTGCCGGCCGCCGACCAGACGGGAACCTCGTGCTCGGCCAACTGCGGCCAGCTGGGAATCGCCGTCCAGAGCCCCGGCGACACCAACCGCGACGGCTTCCCCGACCAGCTCGTCGACGCGGGCAACTTCAACGGCGTCGGGCGGATGTACCTGTTCAGCGGCAAGGACGGAAGCGTGCTGCTGCGCATCGACGATCCCGACCCGCAGCAGGGCGCGTTCTTCGGCTTCCAGGACGCGGCGCCCGACTCGCCCGGCGACGTCAACGGCGACGGGGTGCCGGATCTGTACGCCCACGGCTTCCAGCAGGACGTCGGGACCGTCAAGGATCAGGGCCGCGGCTGGGTGTTCAGCGGCACCGACGGGCGGCTGATCTACACGATCGACGACCCGACGCCCACCGAGGGGGGCACGTTCGGCTTCTCGCTGTCGAAGACGAACTACAACAAGGACGCGACGCCCGACCTCTACATCGGGCAGGCCCCGCACGGCGGGGGCGACGAGAACGGCGGCACCTACGTCTTCGACGGCCGCGACGCGTCGCTGCTGAAGTCGCTCGAGGTGCCGGTGGCCGACCGCCAGGACGGCACGGGTGGCCCGTCGCTGGGCTTCAGCAGCGCCGCACCGGGCGACCTCAACGGCGACGGTGAGCCGGACTACCTCGGCGGGGCGCCGTTCTACGACGAGTTCGGCAATGCGGACGACGGGCGCATCTACGCGTTCATGTCCACGGCACCGCCGCCGCTGCCGCCCGGGGTCCCGCCGGTCATCACGCCGCCGGGGGTCACTCCGCCCGGGGTCACCCCGCCCGCGCTCAAGCCGCCCACCGTGGTGGTCCCGGTCAAGCTGCCGCGGGTGAGTGTCGCCGGCTTCACGGCTCGGGTCTCGCCGCGCCGCGATCGCCGGCTGCCGTTCCGGTTCACGGTGAGCGGCGCGGTCCGCCGCCCGGCAGGGATCGCCGCGTCGGCCTGCACGGGCGGGCGCGTCTCGGTGCAGACGAAGGTCGGCACCAAGACGGTCTCGACACGGCGCACGACGCTGCGGTCCGACTGCAGCTACCGGGTCGGTCTGACGTTCGCCAACGCGCGCAGGCTCGGCCGGGGCAGGCTGACGCTGAGGGTCAGGTTCCTCGGCAACGACCGGTTCAAGCCGGCCGCCACCCGCACGCTGTCCGCGCGCGCCGGCTAGGAACGGTCAGGAAAGAAGACGCGCCGCGCGCCCGCGCCGGGTGCGGGGGCGCGGGGGGCGG
>JBBQLH010000020.1:0-49927 GCA_038327685.1 Solirubrobacterales bacterium | reverse complement strand
GGTGAGCATCGCCGCCTCGTCGCTGAGGATGTCGCCGAACATGTTCTCGGTCAGGATGACGTCGAAGTGGCGCGGGGCGGCGACGAGCTTCATCGCGGCCGAGTCGACGAGCTGGTGCTCGAGCTCGACGTGCGGGAACTCCTCGCTGTGGACCCGCGTGACGACCTCGCGCCACAGCCGGCTCGTCTCCAGCACGTTCATCTTGTCCACGCTCGTCACGCGCGAGCGCGCGGCCTCGAAGGCGGTGCGGGCGATCCGCTCGATCTCCTCCGTGGAGTACTCGCAGAGGTCCGAGGCGTGGTCGGCGGTGCGCTCCTTGGCCCCGAAGTAGATGCCGCCCGTGAGCTCGCGGACGACGAGCAGGTCGGTGCCGTCGATGATCTCGCGACGCAGCGGGCTGGCGTCGAGGAGCGCGGAGAACGGCCGGACGGGGCGCAGGTTGGCGTAGAGGCCGAGGCCCTTGCGGAGGCCGAGCAGCCCCTGCTCGGGCCGCGGCGCGTTCGCGTCGGTCGAGTCCCACTTCGGGCCGCCGACCGCGGCGAGGAGGACGGCGTCGGCGGCCTTGCAGGCGGCGAGCGTCTCATCGGTCAGGGCGCTGCCGTGGGCGTCGATCGAGGCGCCGCCGAACAATTGCTCCTCGTAGCTGAGGTCGTCGGCGACGGCGGCGAGGACGGCCAGCGCCGAGGCGAGCACCTCGGGGCCGATCCCATCGCCGGGGAGGGTGACGATCGTGGGCATCGCGGGAGCGTACGGGGTGGGAGGTCGTTCACCCGGTCGGGCGATACCGCGAGCCACGGCCTTCTCCGATCGTGAGGCCCCACCCCCTCCCGCGATCGCCACCGTCCCGAAGGTCGTCGGCCTGACCTTCCGGCCTGACGTGCCGTCGATCCTCAGCGCCGCGAAGCTCCAGGTGGGGAACATCAGCACCCCTCCGGGCACTATCTACTACGGCGACATGCAGGTGGTGGAGCAGTCGCCCGCGCCCGGTGCGAGGGTGCCGGAAGGAACGAAGGTCGACGTCCGGCTCGAGCGCCCCGCGCAGTCGGCCGGTCTCAGCGCGGTCGACCTGATCAACGACCACCAGGATCGTCGCTCAGTGCAGATGTGGGTCTATGACGGCGCGCAGTGGTCCGACCAGGGCAGCCTGGGCTACGGCGAGACCAAGACGGTGTCGCTGGCCTCCGGGCGCGTCTCGACGATCGTCGCCGTCGATCGAGGGCTGGTCGGCTGCAACGACGGCGCTCCGCAGAACGTGAGTCGCCAGCGCTCGAGCTTCGGCGCGCTCGGCGATTCCTCCGGAGGCTCGACGACCGTCCACGTGCTCTGAGCTCGCACCCGTTCGTGCCGACGTCCGGGCCCGCGAGGGCCCGGACGTCGTTTGCAGGAGTCCGATTCAACCGCCAACCCCCGTGGGCGGCGCCCATCCGCAAGTGCGTGCCCACGCCGGGATTCGATCCCGAACGCGAGCCCAGTGCGTGCCACTGGCCGCACCTCACGGCTCAAGCTCGGCGCGATCCAGCACGCCGAGCTCGAGCGCCCGGCGTGCGAGCTCGGCGCGCTTCTGGTTCTGCGGAAGGGACTCGACACCGAACGCCTCGAACAGCGCGCGGAGGTGCGTCTTGACCGTGTCGACGCTGACCACGAGCGCCTCCGCGACCTGCCGGGTCGACGCGGGCGCGGCGAAGCTCGAGGTCGCGAAGGGCCGGCAGACCTCGACGAGGACCCGGCGCTGCGCCGGGGTCAGGACCGGCGTCGCGTCGTCGCCGGTGGGCAGCGTCTGGATCGAATCGCCGCCGAACGGGGCGCGGTAGACGATCAGGGTCCGCCCGACCCGCATGACGTCGCCGTCGCGCAGCCGCCGGCGGCCGCGCACGCGCTCGCCGTTGACGAACGACCCGTTGCGGGATCCGCCGTCGTCGACCACGCTCCACTCGTCGTGCAGGCGCTCGAGCAGCGCGTGCACGCGCGAGGCCTCGCCGTCCCACGGCAGCGGCACGTCGCAGGCGTCGCCGCGCCCGACCGTCAGCCGGTCCTCCTGCGCGCTCAGCTCGAGGATCCGCTGGGCCCCCGCGCCGTCGGCGAACAGCAGGAACGGTCGGCCGAGGCGCTCCGCCTCGATCCGAGCCTTCAGCTCGACCGGCGAGGCGCGATGCAGCGCGTCGGGCAACTCCATCGTGGCTGCACTCTAAGGGTGAGGCCGATCACCCCGTTGGGCGCTGTGCGGGGAGCGCTCCGGCCCCGATCGTCATGGCATCAGGTAATCGACGATCCAGGAGGTTGTCTTGCATTCCATCCTCAGGCGCCGGCCGTCCAGCACCATGGCCGTCGCGTTCATCGCACTGTTCCTCGCCGTGTCCGGCACCGCGACGGCGGCGCACCTCATCACCGGCCGGCAGATCGCCCGCAACGCGATCACCGGCAAGCACGTGAAGGACCACTCCCTCTCGGCGAGGGACTTCAGCGGCACGATCGCCGGGACGCCGGGCGCGCAGGGCCCGCAGGGAGCGCAGGGTCCCCAGGGCGCCAGGGGCGCGACCGGCGCCAAGGGCGACGCCGGGCGTGACGGCCGCGACGGCCAGGACGGCAGCGCCGCCGCGAAGGGCGACAAGGGCGATCCCGGCCTCAAGGGCGACAAGGGCGACACCGGCCTCAACGGCGCGAAGGGCGACAAGGGCGACACCGGCCCGGCCGGCCCGCAGGGCGCCAAGGGCGATAAGGGCGACACGGGGCCCCAGGGGCCCCAGGGGCCCAAGGGCGACACGGGAAGCCAGGGTCCGGCCGGCTTCGCCGGCATCAAGGACGTCACGTCGATCTTCCTGGTCCCCTCCGGCTCCGACAACACCCCCGGGTCGGTCAACTGCCCCAGCACGCACCCCCGCGTGGTCGGCGGCGGCGTCGAGATCGTGAGCGGGACCGAGGCGTCCCAGGTCCTCGCCACGCACCCCTCGTCCAGCGGCTGGGTCGTCCGACTCCGCAACGAGAGCGGCCGCCCGTTCAACGGGCAGACGATCACCGCGATGGTGCACGCGGTCTGCGTCGCCGGCTGAGCAAGCCCTCCGAAGACCGCCGCCGGCGCGCTCGCGTGCCGGCGGCGGTCGTGTTCTCCCCCGAAAGGAACCTCATGACTCTCAGCAGCGACCGGCGCGCCGCGCGCGGCGTTCTCAGCGGCGGTGCGCTCGCACTCGCGTTCGCGGCCGCGTTCGGCCACGCGGGCGGCGAGCCGAAGGCCGACCCGGTGAGAGCCGAGACCCTCACCGTCTCCAGCGACGTCCCGCCGATCCCGGTGCTCGCCCTCCGCGGCGCGCCCCCGGGCCTCGCGAAGCCCGCCGCGCATGCCCGCCGCCCGAAACGGCGCCGTGCTGGCGACGCCGCACCGGCTCGTCCCCACCTCACGGAGCAGCACGCCGACCCAAGCCCGGGCTCCCCCGCCGCAGCGACCCCGTTGGCGCCGCGTCCGCGGCGACGCGCGAGCCCCGCCCCGAGTGGAGGCGGCCGGCGCTCGGGCGGCGGCAACAGCGGCGCCGGCGGCGGCGATTCCACCGACAACGGCGCCGTCACACCTGCCGTGACCCCGGCCCCCGTACAGGTCGCGCCCGCGCCAGTCGAGCCCGACCCCGTGGAAGAGGACCCCGCGGAGGATCGTCCGCCCGTGGACGCGCCGTGATGAGGATTCACCTCCCGTTCCACGGATCAGCTGATACTCACTGGTTCTCAACCATCACCGAGGAGGCGCGATGAGCATCACCGGCCGGGACTTCGCCACCCAGGTTCCCCCTTGGGACGACCAGGAGCTCGTCGAGGATCAGGACGCCATCGACCGCATGGAGGCGGTCGTCGCGGAGGCGCGCGCGGCCGGCTCGAAGGAGGCCGCTCGCCTCGCGGTGATCGCGATCGGCAACTACGTCTGGCAGTCGCAGGACTGGCCCGCCTTCCTCGACCGCGCCAACACGCTGCTCAACGAGCTCGAGGACACGCTCTCACGGCGTTGGGGCTGACGTGCCGGCCAAGGCCGTCACCGATGCCCTCGGCGACTCGATCGACGTCGAAGAGCTGAAGGGCGACTACACGGCGGCCGAAGCGGCCGCCGTCGCGGCCCTCGAGGAAGCCCGGGCGGGCGCCGAGCCGGCGGCGCGCGCCGATGCGGCGATCTGGGCGGGCATCGTCGCCGCCCTCCGCTTCGACCCGGCATCAGCGGCCACGCGCCTCGAGGAGGCCCTGGCGGCCGTCCCCGCTCACCCCCTGGGACCCGCCCTCCGGCATCTCGCGACCAGCACGGGCCGCAGGCTGCCGGACGGCCACGGCCGCCCGGCAGACGAGTCTGACCTCTGGACGGAGCCGCTCACCGGCGACCCCGTCGAGACGGAGCTCTACGTCCTGACCCGACTCCCCACCCTGCGCACCACGCTCCAGCTCGCCGTCGCGGTCGCGCCCCAGAATCTGCAGGTGATCCTCGACAGCAGCCTGGAGACGCTCGCGCTCGTCTGGGATCGCAGGCCGCGTGCGCACCTCGCCGCCGCCGAGCTCGCCTGGACCGCGGGCTCGCAGGCGCTCGCCCACGAGCACCTCGACGCCGCGATCGCCGCGTACTCGGCCGCCGGCGACGTCGCAGGCGCCGCGGGCTGCGAGCTCGCGCGCGCCGCCTGGCTGGCGGTGCCCGTCTACAGCCCGCTGACGCTCGGGTTCGCGCTGGCGGAGAGCCGGGGCACGAGCACCAGCGAGCAGCAGGGCGGCTTCGACCGCTCGCTCACACCCGTGCCGGACGCCGCTGCGAGCGCCGACGCCCACCAGCGCGCCGAGGACGGCTTTCGAGCCGCCGGGGCTGCCCGCGGGCTCGCCATGGTGGACCTGCAGCGCGCGGCCGTCGCGGCGCTGCACGACGATCCGGCGACGGCGCTGGGCCGCCGCCAAGCGCGCGCGGACCGCCTTCGAGAGCGCCGGAGACCTCGCGGCGGCCCAGCTCGCCGCGGCGCACGCGGCGCTCGCCGGCGTCCACGCCGGAACGCGGCCAGAGGGCACCGACGTGGCGACGCGGATCGGCGCGTGGGGCCTCGAGTCCGGATCGTCCGGCTGGGCGCTGGGCATCGGGAGGCTGATCAGCCTGGTCGGGTGGCGCTGGCTGCGCCGCGACGCGGATCCCGACCGGGCCCTCGCCTGCCATCGACTCGCCGACGCCCTGTTCACCGCGCTCGGCGCGACCGACTTCGCCCAGCAGACGCTCGCCGACCGCGCGCTCGCGCACGACGCGAGCGGGGATTGGCAGGCGGCGCTCGTGGCGGGCGATGCCGCGCTGCGCATGTTCCCGGAGCTCCAGGCGCAGCATCCGGAGTGGTCGGAGGAGCTGGACCTGCGCGAGGGCGAACTGGTGACCGTCGTCCGTGGGCTGGCCCATGCCGCGCGCGATGCCGGCCTGCTCGAACGCCTCCGCCCCGCGCTCGAGCGGACGCGTGCGAACCTGGAGGCCGTCGCGCGCGGGGAAGGGCCCGTAGCGGACCTCCCCGCAGACCTGCGCAACCCCCTGATGCAGCAGGCGGACCGGGCGGCCCAGGGGGTGACGAGCGACCTCGAGTGGGACAGCGTTCTCGCGCCCGTCTATCGCGCGCTCACCGTGCGACGGCAGAACCCGCTCGAGTTCGCGCGCCTGCGCCAGCTCGCTCTGGACGCCGCGGCGGCGGCGCCCGACGATCGCCGGGGCCGGCTCGAAGCCCTCCTGCTGCTCGCGACCGGGGACCAGCCGACGGCGGTGAAGGCCTTCCACGACCACCCGCCACCCGATCGCGTGCCGCCCGACCGCGATGAGCTCGTCGAGGACGCGGTGCTCGCCGTCCAGCTCGAGGACTGGCCGGAGGCGCGCAGGCGCCACGCGGCCCTCGAACAGCTCGCCGGCAAGGACTGGTGGGCGCAGGAGTCGCGGCCCTGGCGACTGCTCGGCGACCAGGCCCGCACGGCCGAGGGCCTCGAGGAGCTCGAGCCCGCGCGCGGGCTCTACGACACCGCGCTGGCACGGCTCGAGGCCCAGCGCGCGCGGCTGACCCGCAGCGACGACCGCACCCGCTTCGGCGACGTCCACGCCGAGGCGGCGCTCTACGGCGACGCCGCGCGGGCCGCGCTGGCCGTGGCGGAGGGGACGCCGAGCGCCGGCGCGGAAGCGGCGGCCACCGCGCTCTCGATCGCGGAGCGCGGCCGCGCACGCGGGCTGCTCTCGCGCATGGCGGGCAGCGCCGCGCTGGCGCCGGGCTCCTCCGACCAGACCGCCGAGCTGCGCGAGTGGCGCGAGCTGGCGGGCCGCGTCGACGTGCTCACGTGGCTGGCCGCCCGCGCCGGCGGGGAGCCGACTCCCGAGCTCGCCGCCGCGGAGGCCGCACTCGCGGCGCAGGAGGCGAAGCTCGCAACGGCGAACCCGCGCTGGCTGGAGGCGGTCGATCCCCAGGTGGCCACCCTCGACGCCGCCGAGGTCGGCGGCGCGCTGGCCGAGGGCTCGCTGCTGATCGAGCATCTGCTCGTGTCGGGAGCGCTCCTCGCGTGGGCTGTCGCGCCCGACGGCCCGGCGACCGCTCGACTCACCCTCACGGACAATCTCGCCGCCGACGAGCTCCAGCGCAAGTTCTGGACGGCCTGCCAGGGCAAGAGCCCGCTGTGGGAGCGCTTCGCGCAGCGGCTGGGCGAGCTGCTCCTCGCGCCGTTCGACGAGGCGATCGCCGCCTCCCGCCACGTGATCCTGGTGCCCCATCGCTGGGGCCACACCGCGCCGCTGCAGGCGCTGCACTGGCGTGGCGCGCCGCTGATCGAGGCGAAGACCGTCTCCGTCCTGCCCTCGGCCAGCGCGCTGCGCTTCCTCCCGGCGGCCGCGCCGCCGCGCGGTGGCCCGCTGCTCGCCGTGGGCGACCCGACGAACATGTCGCGGCGGCGACCGGGCGAGGCGGCGGCGACCGGCGGGTTCGGCACGCTGCCCTGGTCCGGAGCCCAGGCCGCCGAAGCGGTCACCTGGTTCGCCGGCTCACCGGCGCCGCTGCTGGGAGCCGCGGCCCGCGAGCAGGCCGTGCGCGACGGGCTCGCCGAGGCACGGATCGTGCACTTCGCCACTCACGGGATCCTCGACGAGGCGCCGCTGCTCTCCTGCGTCGTGCTCGCCGAGGGCGACACGCTCGACGTCTGGGAGCTGCTCGGCCTCCCGCTCGACGCCGACCTCGTCGCCTTCAGCACCTGCGACAGCGCCGCGACGCCGGTCTCGCCGGGCGACGAGGTCGTCGGGCTCGCGTGGCTCACGCTGGCCGCCGGGGCGCGAGCCGTGGTCGCGAGCCTCTGGAAGGTCTCCGAGCTGTCGACCGCGCTGCTGATGCGGGCCTTCTACGGGGCGCTGCGCGACGGGCAACCACCGCGCGAGGCGCTCGCCGCTGCGCAGCACCACGTCAAGGGCCTTACCCAAGCCACCGCCGCGCCCGAGATCGCTGCCCTGCGAGCCGCGGCCGTCGCCGCGCATCGCCCCGACCCGGGCGCCCCCGACGACCTGCCCGCCGACTTCTCACATCCGTTTCACTGGGCGGGCTTCGTGCTGATCGGGGTCTGAAGCCCGAGCCGCCGGGCCAGCGCCTCGCCCTCCTCGACGAGCGCGGCGGGCGGGCCGCCGGGGACCGTGGCCGCGTAGTCGCGGATCGTGATCGCGAGCCACGGGCGCGAGCCCCAGCGCCGATGGAGCGCGACCGCGTGCTCGAAGTGGGCGGCCGCGCCGTCGGCGTCGCCGAGCGCCGCCGCGATCCGGCCCAGCGGGCGCGCCGCCGCCCCCCACGCGGCCCAGCTGCGATCCGTCAGGACGTTGCGCGGCGCGTAGGGCTCCAGGCACGCCCGCAGCTCGGCCGCATGCCGGAGTTCCCCGAGCGACGCGCTGACGTCGGCGAGCAGCGCCAGCGTGCACGGCAGGTCGACGTCCACAGGGAGCGCGGCGGCGCCGCGCGGAGCGCAGTCCTCGAGCGCGGCGAGCGCGGCCTCCGCGTCCCCGGCCACCCACTCGCCGGTGGCCAGCAGCGCGCGCCATACGGGCAGCCCGGGGTAGCGCTGCGCGAACTCGCGCAGGCCATCGAGCGGCACATCGTCCGCACGCCCCTCGATCCGGGCCAGCAGCAGCTGCTGGACGACCCACTCCTGCTCGGAGTCCTGCTCGTGCTCGCGGTTCACGGCCACCGCCTCCGCGGCCAGGGCCCGGCCCGGCTCGAGCCGGCCGTCGAAGATCGCCCGGGTCGCGTGGAGCACCTTGCCGTACCAGCGGTAGTAGCGCCGGCGCAGCTCACCGGCCATGCGGTCGTATGCCGCGAGCTCGCGATCCGCGCCTGCGATGTCGCCGTCGGCGAAGCAGTCCGTGTGCAGGACGATGTGCGCCCACAGCGCGGCCTCGCGATCGCCGCCCGCGAGCACCTCGGCGGCGTCGGCGTGCCGCCGCGCGCTGCTCTCAGGGCGCCAGTTCACGAGCGGTGAGAGCGCCAGCAGCCGCGCCAGGGCGGCGCGGTCGCCCACGGCCCGGGCCATCGCGATCGCCTCGTCGAGCAGCGACTCGCGCCGCGGCTGCTCGGTCGTCGGATCGAGCCGCACCGCGAGGCGCCCGAGCACCTGCGCGTGCAGCTCGCTGACGCCGTCGGGCAGCAGACCGCGGGCCTCTTCGAGCAGCGCCAGCGCGGTCTCGTCGACGACGCCGTAGTGCTGGAACTCGGCGTAGCCGAGCGCGGCACGGGCGAAGGCGCCCGCGTCGCCGAGCCGGCGGGCGAGCGCCGCCGCCTGCTCGTAGCGCTGCTGGGACGCGCCGAGCGTGCCCGCCTCGGCGTTGGTGGCGGCCGCCTCGAGCAGCAGCGACAGCCGATCGGCGGCCGTGCCGAGCTCCCCCAGCTCGAGCGCTTCGAGCGCCCGGTCGAGGTGGACCACGGCCTCCGCGTAGGCGAACAGCGCCCGCGCCTCGCGCGCGGCCTCGCGCGACCAGCGCAGCGCCGGGGCCGCGTCGAGACCCCCGCGGGCGGCCATGACCGCGTGGTGGGCGACCTCCGCGACGGGCTGGTCGGGCTCACGCTCCAGCCTCGCCTCGAGGACCTCGGCCAGCCGCGCGTGGCGCTCCGCGCGCCGCGCGACCGGCTGCGCCTCGTAGACGACCTCGCGCGTCACCGCGTGCGCGAACCGGTAGCGCGCCGCGGCCGACTCCACGAGCAACCCGTCGCGGAGCGCCGGCTCGAGGGCCGCCAGCAGCTCGGCCCGTCCCAGCGCCGCCACCCGCCCGACGACCGGCAGCGAGAACTCCGTCCCGGCGACGCCGGCCAGCTCGAGCGCGTCCCGGGTCTGCTGCGGCAGCGCCGCCGCGCGGCGGGCGATGATGGTGCGCAGGCCGCTCGGGACCGCCGGGCCGGCGCCGTCCTCGGTCTCGAGCGCGCGCACGAGCTCGGAGACGTAGAGCGGATTGCCCCGGGTGCGGTCCCGCAGCGAGACGGCGAGCGCGGGTGGCACTGCCCGGCCTCCGACCGCCTCGGCCAGCTGGGCCACCTCGTCGGCGTCCAGCCCGTCGAGCTCGAGTCCGCTGAAGGGCGCCGCTCCCGCGAGCCGGCCGAGAGCCTCCGGGAGGGAGTCATCGGTGGCAGCGTCCGCCGGCCGGTGCGTGAGCAGCAAAAGCAGCGGGGCGCCGCGAAGTGCGCGGGCCAGGTGCCCGAGCAGGCCCAGCGAGGACGGATCGGCCCAGTGGACGTCCTCGAGGACGATCACGATCGGCCGCCGCGCCGCCGTCTCGGACAGGCAGCGCGCGACACCCTCCCTGAGCGTGAAGCGGGCCTCGTCCGCGTCGGCCCCGGGGCCGGCCGCCGGGGCGGCGAGCAGCTCGCTCAGGTCGCCCGCGCCCGTGGCGGTGCCCAGCTCCCGCAGGGCACGGCGCCACGGCCAGTAGGCCGGAGCACCTTCGTCCTCCTCGCACGCTCCCCAGACCACGAGACAGCCGCGGCTGCGCGCGTGCGCGGCCAGCTCCTCCGCGCAGCGGGTCTTGCCGATGCCCGCCTCCCCCGCGAGACCGACGACGCGGAGCCGGCCGCCCATCGCCTCGTCGCAGGCCGCGAACAGCGCGCTCATCGCCGGCGCGCGGCCGACGAGGCCGCGGGCCGCGGCCGGCATGGGCGCCGGCGCCTCGCCCGCCGCGAGCGCGGCCAGCTCGTCGCGCACGCTCGCCGCGGACGCCCCGCGTTGCGCCGGATCCTTGGCGAGGAGCCGGAGCAGCAGGCCGTCGAGCGGCGCGGCGGCGGGCTCGTGGGCCGAGGGCGGCGCCGGCGCCGAGTGCAGGTGCTGGGCGATCAGCGCCTCTGGGGCCTCGCCCGTGAACGGCGGCCGGCCGCAGGCGAGCTGGTACAGCGTCGCCCCCAGGCCGTAGAGGTCGCTCGCCGGGGTCGCGGGCTCACCGCCGGCCTGCTCCGGCGAGAGGTAGGCCAGCGTGCCGATCACCGTGCGCTCCGCGGTCAGACGGGCCGCGTCCCCGCTGTCGAGCGCGACCCCGAAGTCGCCGAGCACGGCGCGCGACGCCCCGTCGAGCCACACGTTGTCCGGCTTGACGTCGCGATGGACGATGCCGTGCGCGTGCGCGTGGGCCAGCGCGTCGGCGATCTCGGCGCCGATGCGCGCGACGTCCTCGACCGGCAACCGCCGCCCCGGCGCCGCCGCGACCCGCGCCGCGAGCGCGCCGCCCTCGACGGCCCGCAGGACGAGGTAGGTCAGGCCCTCGTGCTCGCCCGCGTCGTGGACCGTGACGACGTGCGGGTGTTCCCCGAGCCGCCCGGTGACCTGCATCTCCCGGCGCGCCCGCGCGGCGGCGGTGCCGCGCGTCAGCAGCGCGAGCGCGACGTCGCGGTCGAGCCGCTCGTCGTGGGCCAGGTAGACCTCCTTCGAGGCGCCGCGCCCCAGCGGTCGCAGGACCCGGTAACGACCCGCGAAGAGCGCCGGGACGCTGTCCCCGCTCTCCAGCGTGTGATCCAGAGGGTCGCCCCCGCTCACCGGCGCCACGAGTCTACGTGGAATACGGGCGGCCCGGGAGCGTCTGACCGGTTGGAAGCCCTCATGGTCATCCCGACTGTCACCGAGATCCTCAACCGGCGCGAGCCCGTCACGCCCGACCCCTTCATCGCCGGCCTCGGCGATGCGGATGTCGCGCGACCACGGCCGAGCCGCCGCGGTCCCACGCGCTGACGGGACTCCGGCCCCGTGCAGTTGGGTCCCCAGGCTCTTGCTGGCGCGCGAGCGCGCCGCCAGGGTCTGCGGCATGCTCCGCACCCGCCTCTCGAGCTCCGCCGGCCAGGTCGCCGCCGAGTACGTCGGCGGCCTGCTGCTCGTGGCCGTGGTGATCGGCGCGCTGTTCGGCGGCCAGGTGCACACGAAGATCGCGGTCGAGGTCGAGCGCGCGATCTGCAAGATCACCGGCTCGGCGCACTGCGGCGAGCCGGGCGTGCCGCAGGCCCAGGACGCGGACGACACCCCACCCGGGACCCCCGACCGCGAGGTCCACGACGCCCAGTGCGACAACGATCTTCCCGGCCGGCTGCTGCGCGGCGAGGGCGACAACCCCTCAGGCGATCCCGAGGCCGACGCGGTCTACGACAATCTCGGCCAGGTCTTCCGGTACTACGCGGACCACTTCGGGCGCGACTCCTACGACGACGCCGGTGGCGACCTGATCGCCTCGATCAACTTCTGCGAGGAGCCCGGCACGCCGACGCGCAACGCCTATTGGGACGGGCACCAGATGAAGTTCGGCGACGGCTACGCGTCGAGCCTCGACGTCACCGCCCACGAGCTTACCCACGCCGTGACCGAGCGCACCGCCGGCCTCGACTACTCCTGCCAGTCGGGCGCGCTCAACGAATCGATGTCCGACATCTTCGCCTCCAACGTCGACAGCAACGACTGGGAGATCGGCGAGGACCTGCCCGGCGGCGCGCTGCGCGACATGGCGAACCCGGCCAACGGCGATCCCCCACAGCCGGCGAACGTCGACGACTTCATCGAGATGCCCAACGACGACAACCCCTACAACGACCACGGCGGCGTCCACTACAACAGCGGGATCCCCAACCACGCCTACTACCTGATGGTGAAGGCGATGGGCCGCGACCACGCGGAAGCGATCGTCTACCACGCACTGACCGAGGAGCTCAAGCCCGACTCCGGCTTCGAGGACTTCCGCACCGCCTCGCTCGCGGTCGCGCAGCGGCTCTGGGGCGAGGACAGCCCGGAGTACCGCGCCACCAACGAGTCCTTCGCGGCGGTTGGGCTCGACGGGACATGGGAAGCTCCCGACGTGGAGGGATGCTGATGCGGACGCTGCTCATGGCCGGACTCGCGCTCCTGCTGCTCGCCGGCTGCGGCGACGACGGCGGCGGCGGCAAGGCCGCGCTGAGCGGGCCGCTGACCTTCGAGCGCGGGGGCGGGCTCAAGGGCCGGCGCGACCGCCTCGTCGTCCAGCCCGACGGCAGGGCCGAGCTGACGGTGCGCGGCAAGACGAAGCCGATCCAGCTCACGGGCGCCGAGCTGACCAGGCTCCGCAGCGATCTCGGCAACACCGACCTCGGCTCGCTGCCGGCGGACTCGACCAGCGAGCGGCCGGTGCCCGACGCCTTCGGCTACCGCGTGAACTACGGCGGCGACACCGTCAACACGGACGATCACGCGATGCCCGACGAGCTGCGCGGCCTGGTCGCCAGGCTCGGCGCGCTCGTCGAGCGCTACGAGAGGTAGCCGGACTCAGGGCACCACCACCGGCGCGATCGTCACGGGGTGGTGGACCGTGTAGTCGAGCTCGTCGCCCTGCGTCGCGCCGAGCACGTCGATCGCCTTCGGGACCTGGCCCGGCGGGAACGTGCACCGCGGCTGCGAGCTCGCGGTGGCGCAGACGCCGAACTGGAATCCCTGCGGCGTCGGCTGGAAGCCGCGGGCCTGGTCGGAGCTGAACCCGTCCTGGCCCGTGAGCACGACGGTGAAGCCCCAGCCCGCGGCCGGTGTGCCGAGGCTCGCCTTGGTGACGCTGAACGTGATGTAGCGCAGCACCCGGTTCGCGGAGATGTTCACGTCCCCGAGCGTGTTTCCGCTCGCGTCGACGTAGCGCTCCCCGAAGCCCTGGACCTCGATCAGGCGGCTCCAGGCGCCGCTCGCCGCGATCGCGTAGTTGCGCTGCGGGAACGAGGCGGCCGTCGAGGTCTCAGGCGCGCCCGGCACGTGGACGTAGACGTCGACGAGCTGCGCCCCCAGCGGACTGCCGAACGTCGGCGTGAGGTCCTTCGTGCGCAGCCGGAAGACGATGCGGTCACCGGCGTCGAAGACCTGGAACCGCTCGATGTCGTAGGCCCCCGGCTTGAACGCGCCGTCGGTCGGATAGGCGTAGTTGCCCGGCCCGTTGTCGTCCCCGAGCGGGTCCGCCGTGTCGTACAGCGGGGTGCCGGGCGCGAAGTCATGGACCACCGTGCGTGCGGCCCGCGCGGTGTCGCCCGACGGGCTCGTGGCCGTGATGTTGAGCACCGTCGTCCCACCCGTCAGCGGCACGGTGACGCTGAATGCGCCGCCGGACCCGGCCGTCGTCTCGGTCAGGGTCGTGCCGGGCGGGCCGGGATCGACGTTCGTCGCGGCGATCGTGATCCGGTTGCCCGGCACCGTCGTGCCGGTCACCTCGACCGAGGAGCCGACCTCCGACTCGTCGGCGGGCGCGGTCACCGTCAGCGGTGTCGCACCCTGGTGGTGACGGACGTAGCGCCGCGTCGTGTAGCGCGGGCGGTCGAGGACCCGCCCGGCGGAGACGTCGCGCATGAGGCGGACAAACTGGCCCGCCGACCACGTCAGCGCCGAGGCGGAGCCGGCGGCCTTGCCGTTCTGGAAGCCGATCGACGCGACGGTGGGGTCGGTGCCGAAGGGCGAGCGGGCGAGGTCGGCGACCTCCCACGCCTGCTCGGGGATCAGGCCGACGCCCGACGCCGTGCCCTGCATCGCCTCGAGGCGCGCGACCGCCGCTCCGGCGTCACCGCGGTCGAGCTCCCACTGGCCGCGCTCGCCGGCGAGCACCGGCCAGAGGTGGCCGTTGCCCTTGTTGGAGGGCGCCCACGGGTGCCCGTCGGTCGAGCCGTCGCCGTAGCCGTCGTCGTTGTAGCGATAGAAGCCGTCGCCGGTGGCGGTGCTGCGGCGCAGCGTCGCGTCGACGATGTCCAGCGACCGGACGAGGTCCGGATCGTCCTTGGCGAGGACGCCGAGGCGGGCGTACTCGAGGAAGCCCGCGTCGATCATCCGCCGCTGATCGATTGTCCGCGGCGGCCCGTTGCCGGGGTCATAGGAGATGGCCTCGTTCGGGTCGCCGTTCTTCGACAACCGGATGAAGTACGGGTCGGGGCTGAGCGGGCCGTTGGTCGTGAGCGTCCAGCGCTTGAGGCTGCGCTGGAACTCGTCGGCGGTCGCCCGCCAAACGCGCGCCGACCGCTCGTCGCCGTTGATCCGCGCGATCCGCGCCGCCGCCACCAGGCCGGCGATCTCGGCGGAGAGCGTCGAGGGCGAGAAGCCGCTCTGCTCCTCCCAGCGCTCCGGGCCGAACGACGGGCCGTGCGTCGCGACGAAGTTCGCCGCCGCGACGATGTGGTCGACGTAGTACTGGTGGCTCGTGAGCCCGACCGCGAGCGCCATCACGAGCGGGTAGGCGCACTCGTCGAGCTGCGTGTTGAACGAGTCAGGCGCCGGCTTGCCGTTGGTCAGGCTGTTGCGCGGCATCGACCCGTCCGGGAGCTGCTGGCGCTCGAACAGGAAGCGCGTCATGGCGCGCGCCGTGCCGCGGTCGCCCGCGACGAACAACGCCGTCCACGCCTCGTAGAGATCGCGTGCGAAGACCTCGCGGTAGGAGCCGAAGTAGGTATTGGCGGGGTCGCCCGCGGACACGGCCTGGCCCCACGGCGAGGTGAGCGAGGCAGCGACCGCGCCGGGGAACGTCTTGTCCTCCGCGGCCTTGACGTAGTTCGCGCTGAGGTAGTACTCGTCGACGAGCGCGCGCCAGCGGCGCGCCGAGACGCCGCGCGGCCGCCGCGGCGCGATCAGGCCGTCGTCGTAGCGGTTCCAGCTGCGGTCATAGGAGCGGCTGAGGTCGCGGAACCTCGCTCGCAGGCTCTGGCGCGCCGTGCTCACGGCGCCGCCCTGGCTCTGGGCCAGGCCGAGGGCGAGCTCGAACCTGCCGTCGTTGGGCACGTCGACGCGCGCGGTCTGGACGAGGTTGCCGCCGGCCGCCTCGGCGAAGCGGTTGCTCAGGCGACGGTCGGCGTCGAGCTGCGCGAGGCCGTCGCTCGGCTTGCCGGCGAAGCCGTTGGAGACCTCGAGGAAGCCCCTGTCGGCGTCGAGCGCGCTGTTGACGGGGACGGCGTAGTCGCGGTTGGCGGCGTTCGTGGCGGTGACGGGATCGGACCCGACGAGGAGCGTGTGGCCGCCGGCCGTCGCGACGCCGCCGCTGTCCTTGCCGCCGTTGCCCGTGCCACCGCCGCCGTTGCCGTTGAGCGTCGGGTCGAAGCGGACGTAGACGCGGTAGTCGCGCGTCCGGCCCTTGAGCGCCGTGAAGCGGCTGCGCATGACCACGGACTCGCGCGCGGTGTCGGTGACGTAGTCGGTGACGATGCGGTAGCGGCCGCTCTTGGCGCGCGCCGTCACGCGGCAGCTCAGCGAGCGGTCGTCGGGCGCCTCGACCGTGTAGGTCATGTCGCGCGTCTGCAGGTCGGTGAAGGTCGATCCGTCGGTGACGACGTACTGCAGCGTCTCGTCGTTCGTCGTGTCGTTGGTCGGGAAGTAGACGTCGCTCAGGACGCCGTCGGCGACCGTGAACCACACCTCCGAGCCGCGGTTGCGGGCGGTGCCCACGCAGTCCTTGCGCGCGAGGTCGAAGTGCGACAGCGCGCCCGGGCCGTCCGTGGCCGCGCCCGTGGGCGGCGCTCCCTGGGCCGACGGCGCGGCGAGCGCCACGACGGCGGCGGCCAGCAGGGCGACAACGGCGAACGGACGGGACATGAACCCTCCTCCAAAGGCGTGCGCATCCCTGCCCGGGACTTCCTCCTGCGCCGAAGCTAACAGCTTTCCGCGAGCCCGAGCCAGCCCGCGAGCAGCGCGAGCTCCTCGCGCAGCGCCACGTCGGTCCCGGCCGGCGCGTCGGGCTCCGGATGCGTCGCGATCACGCGCAGGCAGCCCGCCAGGCGGTCGGCCTTGAGGTCGACCCGCGCCACGAGCCGGTCGCCCAGGAGGAACGGCAGCACGTAGTAGCCGTGGATGCGCTTGGGCTTCGGGACGTAGAGCTCGAGGCGGAAGTGGAAGCCGAACAGGCGCTGCACGCGGCCGCGCTCCCACAGCAGGTTGTCGAACGGGCCGAGCAGCGCGCGGGCGTCGACGCGGCGTGGGATGCGGGCGTCGCGATGCAGATAGGCGGGGATCTCCCACCCCTCGACCTCCACGGGCAGGAGCTCGCCGGCCTCCACCAGCTCGGCGACGCGCGGGCGGATCGCGGCCGCGGGCAGCCGGAAGTAGTCGCGCAGCTCCGGCAGCGCCGCCACGCCGAGCGCGCGGGCGGCGATCGCGACGAGCTCGCGCTGGGCGTCCTCCTCGCTCGGGGTGGGTGCGTCGAGCACGGCGCGCGGGAGCACGCGCTCGGGCAGGTCGTAGAAGCGCTCGAAGTTCTGCCGCCGCGCCGAGGTGACCTCGCCGCTCCAGAACAGCAGCTCGATCGCCTTCTTGGACTCCGACCAGTCCCACCACGGCCCCGACGGGCGCGGCCGCTCCTCGGTGAGGTCGCGGGCGGCGAGCGGCCCGCGCTCGCGCACCTGCGCGAGCACCTCGCTGAGCAGCTCCGGCCGTTCCTTCGCCACCCGCCGCATGCCGCCCCACGCCTCGTCGTGCGCACGCGCCATGCGCCAGCGCAGCAGCGGCTGCAACTCGACGGGCATCAGGCTCGCCTCGTGGCCCCAGTACTCGAACAGCCGCCGCGGCGCGTAGTGCGCCACCCGATCGAGCGTCTCGCGCTCGTACCGGCCGAGGCGGGCGAAGCCGGGCAGGTAGTGCGCCCGCGAGAGCACGTTGACCGAGTCGATCTGGATCAGACCGACTCGGTCGAAGAGGCGGCGGACCGCGCGCCCGTCGGGCCGCCGCGGCTCGGCGAAGCCCTGCGCCGCCAGCGCGATACGCCGCGCCTCGGCGGCGGAGATGTGGACGCGCGGCGGGATCGGCGAGATTAAATCGCGAGCGTGCTCGGGCCGGAACGCTCGCGCTCGGTCTCGTAGACCGAGATCTCGTCGTCGTGCTCGAGCGCGATGTCGATGTCGTCGAGGCCCGCGAGCAGGCGCCGGCGCGTCTCGGCGTGCAGCTCGAACGGGACGGCGCGGCCGTCGAAGCGGACCTCGAGCGCCTCGAGGTCGACCTCGCCCGCGCCCGCCGCCATCAGCGCCTTGACCTCCTCCTCGGGCAGTACGACCGGCAGCAGGCCGCACTTCGTGCAGTTGGAGAAGAAGATGTCCGCGAACGAGGACGCGACGACGGCGCGGAAGCCGTAGTCCTCGAGCGCCCACGGCGCGTGCTCGCGGCTCGAGCCCGAGCCGAAGTTCCGGCCGGTCGCGAGGATCGGGTTGGGCGGCAGGTCCCAGCCGTCCTCCTTGGCCCAGTCGTAGAACAGGAACTCGCCGAAGCCGGTCCGCTCGACCCGCTTGAGGAACTGCTTGGGGATGATCTGGTCGGTGTCGACGTCCGCGCGGTCGAGCACGGAGACGGCGCCGGAGATGACCTTGACGGGCTCCATCAGTCCCTCCAGTCCCGGATGTCGACGAAGTGCCCTTCGATCGCGGCGGCGGCGGCCATCTGGGGCGAGACGAGGTGCGTGCGCCCGCCGCGGCCCTGCCGGCCCTCGAAGTTGCGGTTCGAGGTCGAGGCGCAGCGCTCGCCCGGCTGGAGGATGTCGGGGTTCATCCCCAGACACATCGAGCAGCCGGCGGAGCGCCAGTCGAAGCCGGCGGCGCGGAAGACGTCGTCGAGCCCCTCCGCCTCGGCCTGCGCGGCCACGGGCTGGGAGCCCGGGACGACCATCGCGCTCACGCTGGAGGCGACCTTGCGGCCCTCGACGAGCGCGGCCGCGGCGCGCAGGTCGCCGATCCGCGAGTTCGTGCACGAGCCGATGAAGACGCGGTCGAGGCTGATGTCCTGCATCCGCGTCCCGGCCTCGAGGCCCATGTACTTCAAGGCTCGCTCGTCGCCGTCGGACTGCGGGTCGGGCACCGAGTCGGTCACCGGCACGACCATCGCCGGGGTTGTCCCCCAGGTCACGAGTGGCGACAGCGCCGCGGCGTCGACGGTCAGCTCGCGGTCGAAGCTCGCGTCGTCGTCGGTGCGCAACTCGCGCCACCCCGCGACGGCGGCGTCGAAGTCCTCCGGCGCGCCGGGGCGGCCGGCGATCCACTCGAAGGTCGTGTCGTCGGGGGCGATCATGCCGGCGCGGCCGCCGCCCTCGATCGTCATGTTGCAGATCGTCATCCTGCCCTCCATCGAGAGCGCCTCGACCGCGGGGCCGGTGTACTCGACGACGTGGCCGGCGGCGCCGTTCGTGCCCATCTGGCCGATCGTGCCGAGGATCAGGTCCTTGGCCGTGACGCCGAAGCCCGGCTCGCCCAGGTAGCT
Source organism: Solirubrobacterales bacterium (assembly GCA_038327685.1). Classification (GTDB taxonomy): domain Bacteria; phylum Actinomycetota; class Thermoleophilia; order Solirubrobacterales; family Solirubrobacteraceae; genus DASQFQ01. Next base: position 31,267 of record JBBQLH010000020.1, on the reverse strand, counting down.
GATCCGCATCGAGCGCGGCTTGCCCTGCGCGAGGCACTGAGTGGCGAGCACGTGCTCGACCTCGCTCGTGCCGATGCCGAACGCGAGCGCGCCGAAGGCGCCGTGGGTGGCGGTGTGCGAGTCGCCGCAGACGATCGTCATGCCGGGCTGCGTGACGCCGAGCTCGGGCCCGATCACGTGGACGATGCCCTGGCGGTCCGAGCCCATCGAGTACACCGGGACACCGAACTCCTCGCAGTTGCGCTCGAGCGTCTCGACCTGCACGCGCGAGAGCTCGTCGCGGATGCGGGCGGCGACCGGCGTGCCGTCGGTCGGGACGTTGTGGTCGGCGGTGGCGAGCGTGCGGTCGGGCCGGCGGACGCGGCGGCCCGCGAGCCGCAGGCCCTCGAAGGCCTGCGGGCTCGTGACCTCGTGGACGAGGTGCAGGTCGATGTACAGCAGGCCGTCCGAGACCTCGTGCGAGGCCCAGATGCGGTCGAAGAGCGTCTGGCTCATGAGCGGCGCAGCCCCGCCGACACGACGGCAAGCAGGACCGCTTCCTCCTCTCCTGGATTCTCGAAGTGATGGGGAAGGTCGGCGTCGAACGTCACGCAGTCGCCCGCGGCGAGCGCGTAGAGCGCGCCGTCGCAGATGAAGGTCACCCGGCCGGTCTGGACGAGGCTCGTCTCGCGCGCGCCGGGCTCGTGCATCGGCGGGTCGCCGGGCCCGCCGGTGCGCGCGCCGGGCTCGACCGTGTGGCACGAGACCTCGGCGCGCTGCCCGGGCAGCGGCGGGGTGAGCACCTCCCAGCGGTGGCCGTCGGCGCCGCCGGAGCGGCGCTCGCCGGGCCGCACGACGCTCACCGTGCCGCCCTCGTCGAGGCGCAGCAGCTGGGAGAGCCGGAGGTCGAGCCCGGAGGCGATCCGGTTCGCGACCGTGAGCGTCGGGCTGGTCTCGCCGCGCTCGACCTGCGAGAGCATCGGCGCGGAGACGCCCGAGCGCTCCGCGAGATCGCGCAGCGACAGGTCGAGCGACTCTCGCAGCGCGCGGACGCGCGATCCCACCGGTGTGCCTACCTCCATACGAGCGTACGTTATCGCATACAGAGGACTGCGCGCAGCGCAGGCGGGCATCCCTACCGCGAGCTGGCCGGCACCTCGCAGGCCGCGCCGCACGTTTCGGGCGTCGCCGCGCTGCTGGTCTCGCGCGGCGTGCGAGGGCAGGCGGCCGTGAAGCGACTGCTCGCCACCGCGACCGACCTCGGCGCAGCGGGCAACGACTCGGAGTACGGCGCGGGCCTCGTCAACGCGCGCGCCGCGGTGGCCGGGTTGGGAGGCGGCTCCGGCCCGGGCGACTCGCCGGGGGCGGCGGGCAAGCCGCTGCGCCCCTTCGTGCACGTCAAGCGGCGCCAGGGCGCGCGGCGAGCGCTGCGGCGCGGGATCCGGGTGCGCGTCCGGGCGGCGCACTCGGGCCGTGTGCGCGTGCGGGTCACGACGCGTGGCCGGCTCGTGGCGCGCGGGTCGCGGCGGGTTGTGGTGGGCCGTGCCGCGACGGTCGTGGCTCGCTTGACGTCGCGTGGCCGGCGGTTGGCGCGCCGCCGGCCGGCGGCGTTTCCCGCTCGGGTGCGGGTTCGGCTGCCGGGTGAGCGGCGGTGGAGGGTTCGGCGGGTAGCCGTTCGGTCGTAGCCGGCCGGCGCGGGGCGGACGTCAACCGCGGCTGGTGAGGGGGTGGGTGGTTTCGGCCCGGCTGGAGATCTCGGCCGGGTGCGGTCACTTGACCCCGATTATTCGGGTGAACTGACCGCACCCCCGTTCGGGCTTCCCCTCAATGCGCAGTCGACGTTCGCCCGCCCTCGTACGCTCAACGGATGCCCGAGCCGCTCCAGCGCCGCCCCGACGCCCTCGTCCTCGCGGCCGGCGGCACGCTCGGCGAGGCGTGGATGCGCGGGTTGCTCGATGGCGCAGGCACGGCCACGGGGATCGACTTCCGCGACTGCGAGTACTTCGTCGGGACCTCGGCGGGCTCGATCGTCGCCTCCTTTCTCGCGGCCGGGCGCAAACCCGACTCCGGCGCCGAGGCCCGCGCCGCCAAGGGCTGGGCTGACGCGGCTGAGGGCGCCAACGGCACGAGCAGCCGCCGCTTCGCCGGGCTCGGCCGCCTCGGGCGCGCCGCGGCGACGCCGCTCGCCCCGATCGCGCTCGCCTCGGTGACGCCCGGTGGCGCCGTCGCCCGCGCCGTGGCGCTCAAGGCCGCCCCTCGGACGAAGCGCTCGATGCCCGGGCTGGGGCGGCTCGTGGACGGAGCCGACGCGCGCTTCGACGGGCGCCTGCGGATCGTCGCGGTCGACCGCCGCAACGGCCGCCGGGTCGTGTTCGGCTCCCCCGACGCGCCCTCCGCGAGGGTCGGGCAGGCGGTGCTCGCGTCCTGCGCGGTGCCGTGGATCTTCGCCCCGGTGCGGATCGGGGAGCGCGAGTACGTCGACGGCGGCGTCTGGAGCCCCACGAACCTCGACGTGACCCCCGCGCGGCGCGGCATCGAGGTGCTGTGCCTGAACCCGACCGCGTCGCTCGCGGCCTCGCGCTCGGTCTTCGGCGCACTGCGCGCGTTCTCCCAGTCAACGGCGCGTGCGGAGACGCTCGCGCTGCGAGCCCGCGGCGCCACGGTACGGACGATCGCCCCCGACGACCACGCCGCGAGCGTGATGGGGATCAACCTGATGGACCGGGGCCGGGTCGACGCCGTGCTGGCCGCGGGCTACGCGCAGGGCCGGGCGCTGGCGGGGTGAGCCACCAGGGGGTCAACCGCGAGCTGTGGAACGGCATGGCCGACCAATGGGTCGAGCCCGCCCGGCGCGACTGGGCGAGCCCGGATCCGTGCTGGGGCATCTGGAAGATCCCCGAGGCCGACGTCGGCGCGCTGCCCGACGTCGACGGGCTCGACACGATCGAGCTCGGCTGCGGCACCGCCTACTTCTCGGCCTGGCTCGCACGCCGCGGCGCGCGGCCGGTCGGCGTCGACCAGTCCACGGGCCAGCTCGCCACTGCGCGCGCGATGCAGGCGCAGCACGGCACGGCGAGATGATCCGGGTCCTCCGCGAGGCCGGGTTCGAGATCGAGGCGCTGCACGAGTTGCGACCGGCCGCCGACGCCACGACGCGCTTCCCGTGGGTGTCGCTCGAGTGGGCCCGGTCGTGGCCGACCGAGGAGATCTGGGTGGCGCGGAAGCGCTAGGCCGGGCCGATCGGGCGCTCCATCGCGACGCCCTCGATCTCGACGCCGTCGGGCATCGTGAGCATGCTCCGCCCGAGCTCGCGGAAGCCGAACGCCCGGTACAGCTGCTCGCCGGGCAGCGTCGCCATCAGCGCCAGCGTCCGGAAGCCCTCGGCGCGTGCCGCGCGCTCGCAGGAGTCGAGGATCGCCCGGCCCAGGCCGCGCCGGGTCCAGTCGTCGCGGACGAACATCGCCCGCACGCGCGCGGGCTCGGTGGCCGGGTCGAGCAGCCGCGCGTCGTCGTCGGCGTCGCCGGAGCCGGTGTAGAGCTTGTCGCGCCGGCTCCAGCCGCCGCAGGCCACGATCTCGTCGCCGGCCTCGTGCACGAAGTACGTGCCGTCCTCCACCAGCGTCAGATCGAGGTCGCCGATGTAGACAGCGGCGCTCGCGGTCTGGCGCGCGTCGTAGAAGCGCGGGAACAGCGACAGGATCGAGGCACGCATCAGCTCCGACAGCCGCGGAGCGTCCTCGCGGCGCGCGAGGCGCTGGGCGGGGAGCTGATGCGTGCTCACCTACGGCGTCGGGCTGAGCTCCGGCTCGGCCGCGTCCACCGGAGGCGACTCGGCCGCCGCGAGCACGCGCCGCTCGGCGTTCGAGAGCGCGCGCACGTACGCGAGCGCGGCCGCCTCGATGATGTCGGTGGAGACGCCCTGGCCGGCCGCCGACTGGCCCGCGAGCTCGAGCACGACGCTGGCCTCGCCAAGCGCGTCCTGGCCGCCCGTGACCGAGCCGATGTGGAACTCGCGTAGCCGCGCCTCCCGCTTGGTGGCGGCGTTGATGGCGCGGAAGATCGCGTCGACCGGGCCGTCGCCGGTGAAGTCGCCGCGCGCGAGCTCGCCGTCCGGAGTGCGCAGCTCGACGGTGGCGTGCGGCGGGCGGCGGGTCGAGGCCTCGACGTCGAACCACTCGAGCGTGTACGAGCGCATCTGGTCGCGCAGCTCGTCGGTGACGAGCGCCTCGAGGTCGAGCGCGGTGACCTGCTTCTTCTTGTCCGCGATGTCCTTGAAGCGCTTGAACGCCGTGTTGAGCGTCTGGCCGGAGACCTCGAACCCGAGCTCCTCCAGCGCGCTCTTGAGCGCGTGGCGCCCGGAGTGCTTGCCGAGCACGATCGAGTTGGCGTCCAGCCCGACCATGGTCGCGTCCATGATCTCGTAGGTCGAGCGCTCCTTGAGCACGCCGTCCTGGTGGATGCCGGACTCGTGCGCGAACGCGTTGCGCCCCACGATCGCCTTGTTCGGCTGCACCGTGTAGCCGGTGAGGCGCGAGACGAGGCGGCTCGTGCGCGCGATCTCCCGCGTGTTGATCGCGGTCGTGAAGCCGACGTCGGCGGCGCGCGTGTGCAGCAGCATCACGATCTCCTCGAGCGCGGCGTTGCCCGCGCGCTCGCCGATCCCGTTGATCGCGCACTCGACCTGGCGGGCGCCGGCCTGCAGGCCCGCGAAGGAGTTGGCGACGGCGAGGCCGAGGTCGTTGTGGCAGTGCACGGACAGCACGACGTCGTGCAGGCCCGGCACCAGCTCGTAGAGGCGGCCGAGGAAGACGGTGTACTCGTCAGGCATCGTGTAGCCGACGGTGTCGGGCATGTTGATCGTCGTCGCGCCCTCGTCGAGCGCGATCTGCACGACCTCGGCGGTGTACTCGAGGTCGGCGCGCGTTGCGTCCATGGGCGAGAACTCCACGTCCTCGACCAGCGCGCGAGCGTGGGCCACGGCGGCGCGGGCCTGGCCCTTGACGTCCTCGCGGGTCGAGGCGAGCTGGTGCTCGATGTGGATGTCCGAGGTCGAGATGAAGGTGTGGATGCGTGGCCGCGCGGCGTCGCGTACCGCGCCGTAGGCCGCGTCCACGTCGCCGACATGAGCACGCGCGAGCCCGGCGATCACGGGCCCCTCGACCTGGCGGGCGATCGCCTGGACGGCCTCGAAGTCGCCGGGCGAGGTGATCGGGAAGCCGGCCTCGATGACATCCACGCCCAGGCGGGCGAGCTGGTGGGCGATCTCGAGCTTCTCGGTCGCGTTCAGCGAGATGCCCGGCGATTGCTCGCCGTCGCGCAGGGTGGTGTCGAAGATGAAAACGCGGTCGTCGGTCATGTCACTCCTCCAGTTGGGCTGCTCCTTGTGGTCTCCGTTGGTTTGCGGCTACGCGGCCGCCACGCGCTATTCCCCCCGAGGGGGGAGGAGGAGAAGGAGGAGGTGCAGCCGGAATGACATGCGCGGTCCAGCGTACCAGCGGACCGCCAGGGTGGGTGGTGTCCACCCCTAGGGTCCCTGGTCGGGGCGCCGGGCCGCCAGGACACTGCGAACACAAGGTCAACGAAGGAAGGCCACGCATGTTCTCCTCTCGCCTCACCCAGCCCCGGTGCTCCGCGCGGATCCGCCCCGGAAGCCCGCGGTCCAGCATCCGGTGGCCCGCGCCTACGGCCGGCGCGAGAATCCCGGCGCCGGTCGCCGGCGGCAAGTTCCCCGCGCCGTCGGCGGGCAGGAACATCCCGGCGCCGACCGCCGGCGGCAAGTTCCCCGCGCCGTTGGCCGGCAACAGGATCCCGGCGCCCGTCGCCGGCTCGCGCCGGGTCCGCAGCCGCGAGGTCGCCGCGGCGTGACGATGTCCCGGGCCGGCGCCGCGCTCGCGGCGCCGGCCCTCAGGGCCTCTCGATCGCATCCCTGTCATGCCGCTCGCCCCGCTGCGGATCCGCTCGCTCCGGCGCCTGCTGCTCGCCTACGGCGTCAACCAGCTCGGAGACTGGAGCGGTGAGCTCGCGCTCGCCGTCGTCGTCTTCGCCGCGACGCGGAGCGCGGCGGCGGTCGCCGCGACGTGGGTCGCGCACCGGGCGGTGCTCGCCCTCGCGGCTCCGCTGCTCGTGGCGCGGATCGAGAGCCGAGGTGGGTTGCGCGTGCTGCCGCTGGTCTACCTCGTGCAGGCGGTGTTGTTCGCCGCCCTCGCCGCGGTCGCGCCCTGGGGCCTGGTCGCGATCCTGCCGCTCGTGGCCGCCGACGGCCTGCTGGCCCCGTGCGCGCGAGCGCTGGCGCGTGCCGCGTTCGTCGCCGCGGCGCGCCCGGCCGGGCTGCTGCGCGACGCCAACGCACTCGTGAACGTGGTCTTCACCGCGAACGGGGTGCTCGCGCCCGTGCTCGGGGGCCTGCTCGTCGCGTTCGTCGGCCCGCGGTCCGCGCTCGCCGCGAACGCCGCCTCCTTCCTCCTCGCCGCCGCGGCCGTGAGAGGCGTCTGCCTCGCGGGCGCGACCGGGAGCGCGGCGTCCGGTTCCTCGCAGCTGCGCGAGGCGATGCGCCACGTCCGTTCGCGCGCCATCCTCGTCCGCCTCCTAACCGGCGATGCCGTGGTGCTGCTCTTCATCGCCGCGATCTCCCCGATCGAGGTCGCGTTCATCACCGGGACGCTCGGGCAGAGCAATGCCACCCTGGGCGTCGTCCTCGCCGTCTGGGGCGCCGGCATGATCGCCGGTGGAGCCGCCGTCGCCCGGGTTCGGGAGCTCTCGACTCCACTGCTGCTCGCGACCTCCACGCTCGCGCTCGCCGTCTCCTGCCTGGGCGTGGGCGCCTCGAGCTCGATCGGCTGGGTGCTCGGATGGTCGGTCGTCGGCGGGCTCGGCAACGGCGCCTACGGCATGGCCTTCCTCACCGTGGTGCAGGAGCGGACGGCCGACGCCTTCCAGGCCCGCGTGAGCGCGCTCTACGAGACGATCGCGAGCGTGGCGCCGGGGCTCGGGTTCGTGCTGGGCGGCGTGGTCGCGGCCACGATCTCGCCCCGCGCCGTCTACCTGCTCGCGGGTGCCGGAGCGCTGGGCGCGCTCGTCTGGACCGCCGCGGCGCTGCGCGGCGCCGACTGGTCGCTCCCGGAGCCGAGGCTCGCGTCGCGGCCCGAGCCCGCCTAGATCAGTCCTCGGCGGCCTCCCAGCTGTCGAACTCGCCGCCGTGGCGCTCGGCGAGGTCGTGGAAGTGGCTGCGGAAGCCGGTGACGTTGTCGCGGTCGACGCGGAGGTCGCGGGTCGCGCGGATCGCCCACGGCTCCTCCTCGCCCGTCGCCTCGAAGCCGACGACCTCGTAGCCGGCCTCCTCGAGCTCCGTGCCGGCGGCCTCGGCCTGCTGCTCGCTCGGGAAGGAGAGGTTGACGCGGATCTCGCGCGGCTCGGCGAGATCGGCGCCGTGCTCCTCGAGCGTCTCGAGGATCTCCAGGTCGTGCTCGTCGGGCGGGCCGCCCTCGGACAGGATCTCGAACTCGAGCTCGTCTTCGGCCATGGGCGAACTCTGCCCGACCGAGCGGCGGCACACGCGTCCGAATCAATGACACAGCGCTGCGGATCTTGAATATGGTCAGCGCATGTCGTTCGTAGACGAGCTGGATGAGCTCGCTGACGAGGTCAAGGACGACGCCCAGGAGCTGCGCAACCGGGCCGTCAAACTGCTCGAGAGCCATGCGCGGGAGCACCCCGAGCGGCTCTTCAGGCTCCTGCGCACGGTCAAGCCCGTGCTGCTCAAGCACAATCTCGCGATCGTCACCCGCTACCACGACGTCGTCGAGGTCCTCGGCCACGACGAGGCGTTCTCGGTCCAGCCCTACCGCGAGAAGATGGTGCGGCTGGCGGGCGACTTCATCCTCGGCACGGACGACTCGCCGCGCTACGAGCGCGACATCTCGATCCTCCGACTCGCGGCACCGCGCTCCGACGTGCCGGTCCTCGCGGGGTTCGTCAACGAGACCGCCGAGGCGCTCGTGGCTGAATCGGCCCCCGCCGGCCGGATCGACATCGCCGACCTCGCCAAGCGCGTCCCGGCGCGGCTGTTCGGCCGCTGGTTCGGCACCCCCGGTCCGGACGAGGACACGCTGATCGCGTGGACGCTGGCGATCTTCGAGGACATCTTCGTCAACGTGAAGAACGACCCGGCGATCGCCGCCGAGGCCGACACGGCGTCCGCCGCGCTCGCCGCCTACCTCGACGAGGCGATCGCCGCCCGCAAGGCCTCGCCGGAGGGCAAGGCCGACGATGTCGTCGGCCGCCTGCTGGCGATGCAGGCGACCTCGCCGACGGCGTTCACCGACGAGGAGATCCGCGTCAACGTGGTCGGCCTCGTCTGCGGCTTCGTCCCGACCATCGCGACCGCCACCGCGTTCGCCCTCGACGCACTGCTCGACCGGCCCGAGGTGCTCGAGGACGCGCATGCGGCGGCGCGCGCCGACGACGATGACGCCGTGCGCGCCTACGTGTTCGAGGCGATGCGGCTGGCGCCCCAGGGCCCGGGCCTGTTCCGCCGCACGCGTACCGACTTCGAGGTCGCCGAGGGGTCCGGGCACGCCACGAAGATCCCCGCCGGGACGCTCGTCTTCGCCGCCAGCCAGTCGGCGATGCTCGACGACGACGTGGTCGACGACCCCAACGAGTTCCGCCTCGGCCGGCCGGCCCACCACCACCTGCACTTCGGCGTGGGTCTGCACCAGTGCTTCGGCCGGTTCGCGAACGCGATGCAGATCCCGCTGATCGCGAAGGCCGTCCTGCGCCGCCCGGGCCTCGCCCGCGCGCCCGGTGCCGACGGGCAGCTCGTCAAGGACGGGCCGTTCCCGCAATCGCTCGTGGTCACCTTCGACGGGAGCTGAGGGTGTCCGAAGCCACGCTCCAGGCCCTCTACGCCGCGCTCGACCGCCACGACGGCGAGGCGGCCGCCGCGTGCTACACCGACGATGCCGTGTTCGAGGACCCCGCCTTCGGCCGGCTCACCGGCGGCGCCGTCAAGGACATGTGGCGGATGCTGGCCGAACGCTCGCCCGACCTCAGCGTCACGCTGCACGACCACGGCGTCGAGGACGACGGGCGCACCGGCTGGGCGCACTGGTCGGCGACCTACACGTTCACCGACACGGGCCGCAAGGTGCAGAACGAGATCGACGCCCGCTACAGCTTCAGCGGCGGGCTGATCTCCGAGCAGGTCGACACGTTCCCGCTGCGCCGCTGGGGCGCCCAGGCGCTCGGCGCCAAGGCCGCGGTCCTCGGCCTGACCCCGCTGCTGAGCCGCGGGGTGCAGAAGCAGGCGCGCTCGAACCTCGACGCGTACTCGCGGGCGGACCCCGGGGCCTAGGCCGTGGCGAACGTCGAGGGCAAGGCGACCGCGATCACCGTGGTCACGCCGGTACGGCACGGCGGGCGCTTCGTGCTCGCGCTCGTGTTCTGGGTCGGGCGGCACGTCACGTCCACGCTCGTGAAGCTCCACCAGCTCTCGTTCATCCACTACGCGCGCTGGGCGGTCATCCGGCGCTTCCCCGACGGCGGCGGCGGCGAGCGCCTCGGCCACACCTACCTGTTCTTCGAGAGCAACTTCAACGGCACATGGGACCAGTACATCGACGCGTTCTCCGAGGTCGTGCCCGAGCGGATGAAGGGGATCTGGGGCACCTCCTACGGCTTCCCGGGGCCGATCCCGGTCGAGCCGTTCAAGGCCTACATCCGCCAGAACGAGTTCGTCGCCAACCACTACTGGTCGGCCTATCCCGGGGCCACCACGACCGAGATCATCTCCGCCGAGCGCGTCGCCGCCGCGCTCGAGGAGTTCCGCGCGCGCTCCGCGAACCTCGACCCCGAGGCGTTCGCAAGCGCCTACCGCTCCCTGCTCACCGACGTCCAGCGCGACCTGTGAAGCGCGAGCACCGCAACCACTCCGGGCAGGCCTACAGCCTCACGGTGATGACCCCGATCCTCGCGGACCACGGGAGCGCGCTCTCCGCCTACCTCGACGGGCTCGGCCCCGAGGCCGCCAGCCCGCTGGCGCGCGTCCCCGGGACCCACTTCGCGCGCTGGGTGATCCTCGACGACGTCGTCTACGAGGGCGCTCGCCAGCGCCGTGACGCGCTCAAGGCCCCGCGGCTGCTGTTCACGAGCAACTTCGACGGGCCGCTCGACGCCTACCTCGAGGCGCTGCGAACCGAGATGGGCGAGGACGCCGACGCCGTCTGGGGTCACTGCACGGGCTATCCGGGGCGCGTGGACGCGCCGGCGTTCGCCGCCTACTTCCGCAACCACCAGCTCGAGAGCGCCCTCTTCTTCGCCGCCTACGGCGACCAGTCCGTCGCCCAGGTGCAGGCCAACCTCGCGCAGCGCACGCGGCTGATCGAGTTCGCGATGGCCGCGCAGGGCCTCGAGCCCGCCGAGCTGAAGGCGCGCTTCCAGACGGAGTTCCCGCGATGACCGACACGCTCGAGCTCGCGTCGATCCAGGGCTTCGTGGTCCGCGGCTACCGGCTGCCCTCCGCGGGCTACCTGTTCCTGCACATCGACGACGCGGCGCGCGCCCGCGCGCTTCTCGCCGAGACGACGCCGGACGTGCTGACGGCCGACCCGTGGGAGACGAAGCCCGAGTCGGGGATCAACCTCGCCTTCACGTACGCCGGGCTCGAGGCGCTCGGCGTGCCCGGCACCTCGCTCGCCGGCTTCCCCGACGACTTCCGCTCCGGGATGGCGGCGCGCGCCGAGACACTGGGCGACCTCGGCGAGAGCGCCCCCGAGCGCTGGGAGGCGCCGTTCGGCCGCGGCGAGATCCACGTACTGGTGATGATCAGCGCGCAGGACCCGGCGGCGCTCGCCGCGCGCGACCGGCAGCTGCGCGAGGCGATCGAGCGCCACGGCGGGATCACGGTGGTCGGCGACCAGGCGGGCTCCGCCCTGCCCGGCGGGAAGGAGCACTTCGGCTTCGCGGACGGGTTCGCCCAGCCGGCGATCGAGGGCAGCGGCGTCGACGCGCTGCCGGGCCAGGGCGCGCCGCTCAAGGAAGGCGGCTGGCGGCCGATCCGCGCCGGCGAGTTCATCCTCGGCTACCGCGACGAGGAAGGCGCCCTGCCCCAGGCACCCGCACCCGACCAGCTCGCCACCAACGGCTCCTACCTCGTCTACCGCAAGCTGCACCAGGACGTGGCCACCTTCCGCGCCACGCTCGCCGCGGCCGCGCGCCACTATCAGGGCAGCGAGGAGCAGCTCGCGGCCAAGCTCGTCGGGCGCTGGCGCGACGGCACGCCGCTCGACCTCTCCCCCGACCGGCCCGACCCCGCGATCGTCGCCGACCCCGCGCGCAACGACGCGTTCTCCTACCTCGACGACCAGGACGGCATGCACTGCCCCGTCGGCAGCCACATCCGCCGCGCCAACCCGCGCCTCGGCCTGCCCTTCGAGGGCAAGCTCGTCAACCGCCACCGCCTGATCCGGCGCGGGATCCCCTACGGCGACCCGCTGCCCGACGGCGCCGCGGACGACGGGCAGGACCGCGGGGTCGTCTTCATGTGCCTGCAGGCGAGCATCGCGCGCCAGTTCGAGTTCGTGCAGGCGCAGTGGTTCAACGACGGCAACGGGCTGCACCTCGGCGACGACGAGGACGTGGTGATGGGCCGCCACGACGGCCCGTCCCCGCGCAAGATGACCGTGCCCGGGCGCCCCCCTTATTTCGTCGGCCCGCTCTCGCGCGTCGTCACGGTCCGCGGCGGCGAGTACTTCTTCATCCCCGGCATCAACGGCTTGCACCACCTGGCGGCGATGTACTAGACACGCGCCGCCGGGTACACCCTGCCCAGTGGCACACGAGCCGATGACGATGGAGACCGGGCAGCCGCCCGCGCCTGCCCCGCCCCAGGGGCGCGTCGTGGTGATCTTCCATCCACGGTCGATCCTGACCGCCCTGGGCGTCCTCCTGGCCGTGATCGCGGCCGTCGAGTTCATGTTGCTGGCCCAGGCCGGCCTGACGCTCGTCATGGTCGCCCTGTTCCTGGCCCTCGCGCTCAACCCGGCCGTCGAGTTCCTCCAGCGCCACGGCCTGCGCAGGGGGGCGGCCGTCGGCGCGGTCTACGTCGTGACGCTCGCGTTCTTCGCGCTCCTTGGGCTGGTGTTCATCCCGCCGCTCATCGACCAGATCACGAAGCTGGGCAACGCCCTGCCGAGCCTGGTCGACGATCTCACGAAGGGCCACGGGCCGCTCGGCTTCCTCGAGCGCAAGTACCACGTCGTCGAGCGGGTCCGCGCCGCCACGAAGGGGCAGAGCGCCGGCGGCCTGCTCGGGCAGGCGGGATCGGCCCTCACCGCCGTCAAGGGCATCGCGGCGACGGTGATCGGCTCGATCGTCATCGCCTTTCTGACCTTCTTCATGCTGCTCGAAGGACCCGAGTGGCGGCGGCGCTGCACCGAGCTGATCCCCGAAGCCCATCGAGACGCCGTCGAGCGCGTCGGCGCCGGCGTCTATCGCGCGGTCGGGGGCTTCGTGACGGGCAACCTCGTCGCCAGCCTCCTGGCCGGGCTCTTCGCGACGATCATCATGCTCGTCACGGGGGTCCCCTACGCCGTGCCGATCGGGCTGTTCGTCGCGATCATCGAGCTGGTGCCCTACGTCGGCCCGCTCGTGGCGACCATCATCGTGACGGCCGTGGCCCTCACCGTCAGCATCACGACGGCGCTCGTGGCGCTGGGGCTCCTGCTCGCCTACCACGCGATCGAGGGCCACACGCTGCGGCCGTTCCTCTACGGGCGCGCCGTGAAGCTCTCGCCGCTCGCCGTGCTGGTCGCGATCCTGCTCGGCACGGAGATCGCGGGCGTCCTGGGAGCGCTGATCGCGATCCCGGTCGCCGGGTCGGTCCAGGTCATCATCCAGGAGCTGGTCCAGCGGCGCGACGAGCGCCGGCGCGCGGCCGTGCTCGGCCCGGCGGCCTAGATCCCGAGGCGGGCGGTGAAGGGCGAGTCGAAGACGCCCGAGGCGTTGAGCTCGCGCTCGACCGCCAGCCAGTCCTCCCAGCGCGGGTAGAGCGCCCGCGGCCGCTCGGGGGTGAGCGTGTTGTACTGGCCCCAGTGCGGGCGCGCGCCGAGGTCGGCGAGCCGTTCCTCGTAGCCCGCCAGCAGCTCGTAGCCGCGGCGGCTGCCGTCGACCATGATCAGCTCGATCATCATCGTCGCGCCGCCGTGCATCATCGACGCGTACGCGGGCGACGGCGCCACGAAGCGCAGCGCGACCGGCGAGGTGTGGACCAGCTTCTCGGCCTTCCGGCGCTCGCGGGCGATCGCGAGGATGCGGTCGACCGCCTCGAGGTGGCGGTTGCCCGCGAGTGGGACCCCGAGCTCCATCGAGTAGGCCGGGAGCTTGTTCGCCCCGCCGATGTTGAACACGCGGTAGGAGACGGCGGCGTAGCCGTCGTCGGCGAGGCCGTCGAGCGTGGCGTCGAAGCGCCAGGCGAGCAGCGACGGCCAGTGGCGGGCGGCGAAGCGCAGCAGCACGCCGGTGATCGGCAGCTGCGAGGCGAGCTCCGTCAGCGGGTGGCGCTCGCCCTTGTCCATCGGCTGGTGGCTCGGCTCGGGGCAGTCGGCGCGCCGGGTCACGACGACCCGGTGGTCGCCGCCCTTGTCGGCGTAGGGGTTGAGGAACAGCTCGTAGTGATCGCCCTCGCCGAGCACTCCGTCCTCGCTCAGCGAGTCGCGGACCTGCTCCCACGTGCTGACCGTCCGGACCTCGTTGAGCCAGAACTTCTCGCGCACCTCGAGCACGAGCGAGTGGATGAGCCCCAGCACGCCGATGCCGCACACCGCGGCGAGGAACGCCGGCTCGTCCTGGAGCAGGCGGCGCCCGTCGCCGTGGGCCGCGGCGAAGGCGGCGGGATCGGTCGGGCCGTCGGGAGGCTCGACGCGCACGACCTCGCCGCCGGAGACGACGAGGTCGAGCGAGCGCACGAGGTTGGGAAACGGGCCCCAGCGCAGGCCGGAGCCGTGCGTGGAGGTCGAGACGACGCCGGCGATCGTCTGGGCGTCGTAGCCGCCCATGTTCGGGAGCGCGAGGCCCTCGCGGTCGAGCGCGGCGTTGAGCTCGCGCACGTGCGTGCCGCCCAGCACCCGCGCCAGCCGCCGCTCGGGCGGCTGCGGGCGCAGCGTCCCGTCGTCGAGCTCGATCAGCCCGCCGAGCCGGTCGGGCGCCGCGAGGTAGCCGTCGGTCAGCGCGACGTCCGACCACGCGTGCCCTGCGCCGACCGCCCGCACGGTCGTACCCTCCTGCTCCGCGCGGCGGACGAGCGCGACGAGGTCCTCCAGCGAACCGGGATGGACGATCTCGCGCGGGCGGCAAAGCTGGTTGCCGGTGTGGTTGCGCCACTCCGCGCTCAGGCCAGCGTCTCCACGAGCCGCGCGGCGCCGCGCTCCGCGAGCGCCGCGATCGTCTTCGAGGGGTTGACGCCGAGCGCGGTCGGCACGATCGAGCCGTCGAGCACGTACAGACCCGGCACGCCGTGGACGGCGCCGGCGTCGTCGACCACGCCCCGCGCCGGGTCATCGGCCATCGGGCAGCCGCCGAGCGGGTGGACGGTCGTGAACTTCGACAGCGGGCCGCCCTCGAGCGCGTAGAACGGCGTCGCGCCCGCGGCGTCGGCGAGCTCGTGCGCGGTCCGCTCGAGGTCGCGGAAGAGCGTCGCGCTCCCCGCCCTGCTCCAGCGGATGTCGAACTGGCGGAACAGCGGCGTCAGGCCCATGCGCCCGTCGGCGGCGTCGCGGCCGATCATGAGGAAGACCAGCGCGTCGGTGTTCTTGCCGCCCTCGAGGAGGCGCATGTCGCTCGGGCGCAGCGAGCGATCGCTCCAGCCGAGGTGGACGAGCAGGTCGCGCAGGCGCAGCAGCCAGCGCCGCCAGCCGCGGATCACGTCGACTCCGCGGGCGACGTCGAGCAGGACGTCGAAGTTCGCGGGCAGCCCGCCGTCGGCCACGATCAGCCTGCGGTCGCCGGTGTAGTCGAGCTTGCTCGTCATCACCGGCCCGAAGTCGTTGCGGGCGCCGCGGACGTCGGCGTTCGTCGGGTCGAACGCGATCCCGAGCGCGTCGCCGTTGCCCGAGAAGCGGGTGCCGAGCGCCGGTGAGAGCCCCTTCAGCCGCTTCCGGCTGGCGAACAGCAGCCGCGGCGTCCCGAGCGTCCCGGCGGCGAGCACGACGGCCGGCGCCTCGACGCTGCCCTTGTCCCCGGTGTCGAGGTCGCGAAAGGCGACGCGCCAGCTCCCGCCCGCGCGCCCGGGCGGCTCGAGGCCGGTGGCGAGATGCAGCGGGCGGACCTCGGCCCCATGCGTCTCGGCCCGCGCCAGGTAGGTGATGTCGATCGTGTTCTTGGCGTGCACCGGGCAGCCGAGGTCGCAGCGGCCGAGGTTCTGGCAGCCGTCCTGGGGGACGCCCGAGAACGGGTGCTCGCGCGGCTCGCCGAAGTGCACCGCGATCGGCAGCAGGTCCGCCTCGCGGCCGGCGCCGCGGCCGGCCGCGGCGAACGCGCCGACCTTGCGCAGCGCCGGCTCCGCGGGCGTCGTGCGCGGCTGCAGCGCCTCCTCGGTGAGGTCGTACCACGGCTCGAGCTCGGCGCGCGTGATCGCGGCCGGCCAGTCGGTCTCGAAGACGTCGGCGGGCGCACGCAGCTGCACGTTGGCGTAGACCAGCGAGCCGCCGCCGACGCCCGCGGCGGTGATCACCGAGACGTCGCGCAGCAGCCGCACGTCGAACAGCCCGCGCGGATTGGCCTTCTCGTGCCAC
Organism: Solirubrobacterales bacterium; assembly: GCA_038327685.1. Classification (GTDB taxonomy): domain Bacteria; phylum Actinomycetota; class Thermoleophilia; order Solirubrobacterales; family Solirubrobacteraceae; genus DASQFQ01. Next base: position 15,503 of record JBBQLH010000020.1, on the reverse strand, counting down.
AGGATCTCCGGCACCTGGACCGGATCGTCGAAGAAGTCGTCGCGGCCGAAGCGGCGCCCGCGCTCGAGCACGCATACGCGCTTGCCGGCCTCGGCCAGGCGGCAGGCGGCGATCCCGCCCCCGAAGCCGGAGCCCACCACGACGACGTCGTACGGCGCCATGGTGGCGATCCTAAGCGACCGGGCGGAGCCTGCGCCGGGGTTTCGAGTCGCGCAGCTCCCGCACGACCGCCTGGACGAGCGCCTCGGACTCGTCGCGGCGGCCGTCGGTGACCGCGTCGACGATCCCGCGCTTGCGCGCGATCAGCTCGATCATCGTCTCGTCGATCGTCTCCGCGGCCAGCAGGTACCAGGCCGTGACGGCGTCCTCCTGACCGATGCGGTGGCAGCGGTCCTCGGCCTGGTCGTGGATCGCGGGCGTCCACTCGAGGTCGAGGAAGGCGACGTTGGAGGCGCGCGTGAGCGTGATGCCCTGCGAGCCGACGCGCGTCGAGCAGAGGATCAGCTGCGGGCCGTCAGGGTCCTGGAACGCGTCCACCGCGGCCTCGCGCGCCTGGGCCGAGTCGCGCCCGAGCAGGTGCGCGGCGTCCGGGAAGCGCTCGACCAGCAGGTCCTGGACCTCGCGGTGGCCGGCGAACACGACCAGCGGCTCGTCGGAGGCGAGGAAGTCCTCGATCCAGGCCAGCGCCGCGCCGAGCTTGCCGCGCGCGGCCAGCCGCTTGAGCGCGTTGAGCTGCGCGAGCCGCTCGGCGCGCAGAGCGGCGGCCACGCGGCGGTCGAGCTCGGAGAGGTCCAGCGGCTGCTCGCGCAGCCACGCGATCACGTCCTTCTCGGCCAGCCGGTACTCGCGCTCGTTGCCCAGCGCGACCGGCACCACGACCTGGCGCTTGCGCGGCAATTGCGGCAGCACCTCGGCCTTCAGGCGGCGCACGAAGCAGCTCCGCCGCAGGTGCCAGTGGATGCGCTCCTCGGCGCCGACGCCCTGGAAGCGGCGGGAGAAGCGCGCGCCCGAGCCGAACTCGCCGAGCCGCCCGAGCACGCGCAGTTGCGCGATCAGCTCGTCCGGGTGGTTCATGACCGGCGTGCCGGTGAGCGCGAGCCGCAGCGCGCCCTCCGGCAGCCCCTCGGCGAGCCGCCGCACCGCGCGCGTGCGCTTGGCGCGCGGGTTCTTGACGTAGTGCGACTCGTCGAGCACGAGCGCGCGCGGCTTCGCGAGCGCGAGCCGCGCGCGGTGCGCGTGGACGATCTCGTAGTTGAGGATCGTGATCTCGGCCAGCGGCGGCGTCGCGCCGGTGCCGGAGACGACCGTCACGGAGCGGTGCGGCAGCCAGTGCTCGGTCTCGCGGCGCCAGTTGAGCTTCAGCGACGCCGGGCACACCACCACGGCCGGGTAGGCCTCGTCGGCCTCGAGCGCGGCCAGCGCCTGCACGGTCTTGCCGAGCCCCTGCTCGTCGGCGAGGAACAGCCGCCGCGCGCGCAGCACGTAGGCGACGCCGGCGCGCTGGAACGGGCGCAGCTCCCCGCCGAGCACCGGCTCGATCGCCAGCGCGGCACCGTCGTGGGCGCGCGAGCGGCGGACGTCCTCGATCGCCACGTCGTGCTCGAGCCGCAGGCGGTCGAGCACGTCGGCCGCCGCCGGGGCGACCTCGACGCCGAACGTGCGCAGGTAGTGCTCGAGCGGCTCGACCAGGTAGGGATCGACGGGCAGCGAGCGCCCGTGCGCCTCGCACGCGGGCAACGCGAGGAAGGCGGGGATCGTCTCGGGATCCCAGTTGACGTCGAGCTTGAGGCGCGGCTCGCCGACGCTCTCGATCAGCGACAGCGTCGCGGGCGCCGGCTCGAGCCCGACCCGCAGCCGGTGCGCGCAGCGCAGCGCCCGCTCGTCGAAGCGCGAGCCCGTGAGCTCGCCGAGCGCCTCGGCGACCTCGGCGGTGAACGGCAGCCACAGGCGCCCGCCGGCGCTCTCGGCGAGCGCGTCGAGCTCCTCGGGCAGCTCCCCGGAGATCGTCTCGAGCACGAAGCGGCCGGCGCCCAGCCGCTTGCCCGCCCCGACCCGCCCGACCCAGCCCACGGTCGCGTGGGCGAGCCAGCGCTCGACGTCGGGCGCGACGTTCAGCCACGGGTGGCGCTCGATCACGCCCTTGACGTAGGGCGCGGTCTGGTCGGCCTGCAGCGCCCACCACTCCTTGGCCTCCCAGTCGAAGCGCCGGCCCGGGATCGCGCGCACCGCGTCGACGACCTCGCGGCGGTAGGGGAAGGCGAAGACGACGGACTCGTGGCCGTAGCGGTCGACGCGCAGCTCGACGTTGTGGACGGGGTCGGCTTCGCGCACGGATCATTCAGGCTAGATGGAGGCCCCTACGCTGCGGGCGATGGGTCTCCGCCGCTACCGCGAGCTGCTCTCGATCCCGGGCGTGCCGCCGCTGCTCGTCGCCGCCTTCGTGGCGCGGCTGCCGTACGGGCTGTTCGCGCTCGCCCTGATCCTGCTCCTGCGGGCGCAGGGGTTCGACTACGCCGCCATCGGCATCGTCACCGCCGCGTCGGGGTTCTCGGTGGGTGTCGCGGCGCCGGTGCTCGGGCGCCTGATCGACCGGGTCGGGCAGACGCGGGTGATCGTCACGACGGCGGGGCTGGGTGCGCTGACCGGCGTCGGGCTCGTGGTCGCCGCGCTCGCCGGGGCCGGGACCGCGCTGCTGGCCGTGCTCGCGCTCGCCGCCGGCCTCACCGTCCCGCCCGTCTCACCCTCGCTGCGAACGCTGCTGCCCGGCCTCGTGGGTCGCGAGCGGCTCGATACCGCGTTCGCGTTCGATGCCCTCCAGCTCGAGGGCGTCTTCATCGCCGGCCCGCTCCTCGCGGCCGCGATCGCGACCGTCTTCTCGCCCGAGGCCGCCGTCCTCACCGGCATCGTCATGCAGACCGCCGGCGCGCTCGGTGTCGCCGCGACGCCCGCCTCGCGGCGCTGGCGGCCGGCCGAGCGGGAGCCCGGGTCCGTGCGTGCCGGCGCGCTGTCGATCCCCGGCATCCGCACGCTCGTCGCGTCGCTCGCGCTGACGGCGATCTCGCTCGGGGTGCTCGAGATCGGGATCCCGGCGTTCGCCGAGCGCGAGGCGTCGCGCAGCGACTCGGGGTGGCTGTTCGCGCTCTGGGGCGCGGGCTCGCTCGCGGGTGGGCTCTGGTACGGAGCCCGCAGCTGGGGCGCGCCGGCGCACGTGCGCTTCCTCGTCGTCTCCGGCGTGCTCGTGGCCGGACTGGCGCCGCTGCCGCTGGCGGGCTCGATGCCGGCCTTCGCGGTGCTGGTCATCGTCGCCGGCCTCGGTCTCGCGCCGTCGACCACCGCCTGCTACTCGTTGATCGGCGAGCTCGCGCCGGAGGGGGCGACGACGGAGGCGTACGCGTGGCAGATCGTCGGCTACGTGGCCGGCAGCGCCGGCGGAGCGTGGGTCGGCGGCGTGGTCGTGGACGCGGTCGGGGTCGCGGCGGCGCTCGCGTGCGCGCCGGCGTCGGCGGCGCTCGGGCTGCTCGTCGCGCTCGCGCGGCGGCGAACGCTGGTGGCGAAGTAGGAGTGGTGGCGCCTTCGTTCGCGGTCGCTTCCGGCCGCGTGAGCCGACGAATGTCATCTCGACCCCCGCATACGGGATCGAGATGACATTCGTGGCCGCCGCGGCGGTTCGGACCCACCCTCACCAGCCGCCTACGGAACCACTACGACCTTGCCGACGTTGCGGCGCTCGATCAGCATCCGATGCGCCTCGGGGGCGCGGTCGAACGGCACGGCGGCGGCGACGACGGGCTGGATCGTCCCGTCCTCCATCAGCGCCACCAGCGGGTCGATCCAGGGCTTGAGCGTGCCCGCGTGGTCCCAGAGCGTGAGCATGTTGAGCCCGATCACGGCCTTCGACGCGCCCATCTGCTTGATCAGGTTGAAGCGCGGCATCCGCAGCGCGGCGCGCGCCGCCGTGAGCGGGTTGCGCTTCTCGCCGCTCATCACCGCGGAGGCGCCGAACGCGACCAGCCGCCCGCCCGGGTTCAGCAGCCGGTAGGAGCGGCGGAAGCTGGGCCCGCCGACCGCGTCCATGATCACGTCGAAGCGCGGCAGCCCCTTCTGCCAGCCGCGCTTGCGGTAGTCGAGCGCGACGTCGACCCCCTGCGCCCGGATCGCGTCGTGCTTGGACGCCGACGCGGTGCCGTAGACCTCCGCGCCGTGGCGCTTGGCGATCTGGGTCGCGGCGATGCCGACGCCGCCCGCGGCGGCGTGGATCAGCACGCGCTCCCCCGCCTGCAGCGAGCCGTAGCGGATCAGCCCGGCCCAGGCGGTCGCGTAGTTGACCGGATCGCGGCTCCCTGCTCGAAGGAGAGGCCGTCGGGCAGCGGGACGATGTCGTCCTCCCCCGCGACCACGCGCGAGGCATAGCCGCCGAAGCGGGTGCCCGCCATGACGCGCTGCCCGGTCCCGACGATCGTGCCGGCCACCTCGTAGCCGACCACGGCCGGGAGCTTGGGAGCGCCCGGGTGGAGGCCGACGCGCGCCATCGTGTCGGCGAAGTTGACGCCTGCCGCGTGCACGTCGATCGCCACCTTCCCCGGGCCGGGCTGCGGGTCCGGGCGCTCCTGGACCTGCAGGACCTCGGGCGGCCCGGTCTGCGTGATGACGACGGCGCGCACTTACGTCGTGCGCACGACCAGGACGGGGCGCTCGGAGAGGTGCAGCAGCTTGTGCGCGGTCGAGCCGATGAGCGCGCCCTTCAGCGGCCGCTCGCCGGCGGAGCCGACCACGATCATGCGGGCGTCGTGCTCGTCGGCGAGGGCGACGAGGCCGACGCTCGGCGCCTCCTCGACGAGCTCGCCGCGGGCGGGCACGCCGGCCGACTCCGCCGAGGCCAGCGCCTCGTCGAGATGCCGCCGGCCGAGGTCCCGCAGCGCGGCCAGCATGTCGGAGACCTCGCCGCCGGCCGGGTTCGTCCAGTACGCGAACGCGAAGATCACGCCCGCACCGAGCTCGGACGCGAGTGCGAGCGTCTCGGCCGCCGCCGCCTTCGCGCCCGCCGTCCCGTCGTAGCCGACAAGCAGCTCGCCGGCCATCAGGCGATTCCGGCGGTCTCGGCGGGCATGGCCGGCGGCGGCCTGTCGAGCGAGCCGGGGTCCGCCACCTCGAGCCTGCGGCGGAAGAAGTCGCGGTGCCCCTCGGCGTACCAGACGAACATCAGCACGAGGCCGAAGAGCATCAGCCCGATGCCGATGACCAGGGGCGGGCCGATCCCGAACCAGGAGTCGCCCGACTCCGAGTTCGCGGGCTTGGAGAGGTCGATGCACGACTTGACGAGCACGTAGGTGAGGATGAGCCCGCCGAGCGTCGGCGCCACGCCCACGAAGAAGAAGGACTTGACGCTGTTGAAGAGCTCGCGGCGGTAGTACCACGTGCACGCGAACCCGGTCAGGCCGTAGTAGAAGGCGATCATCAGCCCGAGCGCGGCGATCGAGTCGAACAGGATGTGCTCGCTGACCAGGGTGAGCCCGACGTACCAGACGATCGAGAACCCGCCCATCAGGATCGTCGAGACGTGCGGCGTCAGGAAGCGCGGGTGGATGGCCCCGAGGCTCTCGGGCATCGCGCCCGCACGCGCCATCGACAGCGAGGTCCGGGCGGTCGGGAGGATCGTCGTCTGCGTCGACGCCGCCGCCGAGGTCAGCACGGCGATGATCACGAGCTTGTCCCACGGTGTGCCGAGCACCTGCTTGCCGAGCAGCCCGAGCGCGTCGCCGGAGGTGTCGGTGGCGATCGCCTTCGCGCCGGCGAAGGCGACGGCCGCGGCGGCGACGATCACGTAGATGCCGACGAGGATGAACGTCGAGACGACCGCCGCCCGGCCGGGCGTCGTCCCGGAGTCCGTGGTCTCCTCGTTGACGGTCACCGTGCTGTCCCAGCCCCAGTAGATGAACACCGCCACCAGCAGGCCGGTGGTCAGCCCGTCGAGCGAGTTGATCGCGAACGGCGAGAACCAGCCGATGTCGGGGTGGACCGAGCCCGCGAGCGCGTCGCCGGAGTAGACCTTGATCAGCGCCACGACGGCGAACAGCGCGAGCGTGAGGACCTCGGCCCCGAGCAGCCCGACCTGCGTGCGCGCCGACAGCTCGATGCCGTAGACGCAGATCGCGGTCATCACCACGATCCAGATCACACCGACGAGCGTGACGGCGAAGGTCGAGTCGGCTCCACCCTGCCAGCCGACGAGCAGGAAGCCGTAGAGCCCGGCGATCTGCGCCAGGTTCGCCATCACGATGACGTCGGCGACGATGATCGCCCAGCCGCCGATCCAGCCCGTCCACGGGCCGAGGGCGCGCGTGACCCACGAGAACGTCGTCCCGCAGTCCGGATCGGCGCGGTTCATGTAGTAGTAGGACGCCGCGATGAACAGCATCGGCAGGAACGCCACGATCAGCACCGCCGGCGCCTGCACGCCGACCGCCGCGACCACGAGTGTGAGCACGGCGGCGAGCGAGTAGCCGGGCGCGGTCGACGCCACGCCGATCACGACGCTCGAGACGAAGCCGAGCGCGTCCTGCTTCAGGCCCTTGTCGACCACTTCGCGCGTCGCCATGCCCGCGAACCTATACGAGGGTCCGGTCCGTTGTCCACGACGGCCTACGGGACTGTGCGTTCTGTAAGGTCGCGGACGGTGGTCGACGCAGAGCCCGACATCCGCCTCGAGCGGGTCACGAAGCGCTTCGGTGACATAACCGCGGTCGATGCGCTCGACCTCGAGGTCCCGCGCGGGGCGTTCTACGCCCTGCTCGGTCCCTCGGGCTGCGGCAAGACGACGACGCTGCGGATGGTCGGCGGCTTCGAGGACCCGACGGAAGGCCGCGTCTTCCTCGGCGGCGACGACGTCACCGAGCGCCCGCCATACAAGCGCGACGTCAACACGGTGTTCCAGTCCTACGCCCTCTTCCCCCACCTCAGCGTGGAGCAGAACGTCTCGTTCGGGCTCGAGCGGCGCAAGGTCGGCCGCGACGAGGTCCGCAAGCGCGTGGCCGAGACGCTCGACCTCGTCCAGCTCGGGGGCTTCGGCCGCCGCAAGCCGGGCCAGCTCTCCGGTGGCCAGGCGCAGCGGGTCGCGCTTGCCCGCGCGCTCGTCAACCGCCCGCGCGCGCTGCTGCTCGACGAGCCGCTCGGCGCGCTCGACCTGCGCCTGCGCAAGCAGCTGCAGATCGAGCTCAAGCGCATCCAGCAGGACGTCGGCATCACGTTCGTGCACGTGACGCACGACCAGGAGGAGGCGATGAGCATGGCCGACACCATCGCCGTGATGCACGACGGCCGGATCGAGCAGGCCGGCGGCGCCGCCGACCTCTACGAGCGCCCGCGCACCGAGTTCGTGGCGAACTTCCTTGGGATCTCGAACCTGATCGACGGCAAGCTCGGCGCCAACCAGGCCGGCCTCTCGACCGTCGAGACGCACGACGGCGCACGCCTCCAGGTCCCGACCGACCGGGTCGGGCCGCACGACGCGGCCTCGATCCGCGTCGGCGTGCGCCCCGAGAAGATCACGCTGCGCCCGCCCGCCAACGGCGCCGCGCCCGGCGGCGAGGAGAACTCGCTGCGCGGCACCGTCGTGGTCGCCGCCTTCCTGGGCACCTCGATCCAGTACGTGGTGCGCGCGCCGGGAGGCGAGGAGCTGACCGTCTTCGCCCAGAACCTCGACGGATCGGAGCCGGACTCGTTCGGGCCCGGCCGCGAGGTCCGCCTGACCTGGAACCCTCATCACACCTTCGTCGTCGGCAAGGAGCCAAGCCATGAGTGACCCTGATCCGCGAATCGAGCGCGCCCTCGAGGAGTTCTTCGAGTCCGAGCGCCTGTCGCGACGGGGCTTCATCGGCCGCGCCGGCAGCTCCGGGCTCGCCCTGTCGGGGCTCGCGACCGTGCTGGCGGCGTGCGGCGGCGTCAAGGGCGAGGCGGAGAAGAGCTCGAAGACCAAGACGAACGCGGCCGCGGTCAACCATCCCAAGACCACGATCGGCGACTGGACCTTCGCCAACTGGCCGCTCTACATCGACAAGAAGGTCCTCAAGGCCTTCAACCAGCAGTTCGGCGGCAAGGTCAAGTACGTCGAGGAGATCAACGACAACTTCGAGTTCTACGGGAAGGTCCGCCAGCAGCTGCAGTCCAAGAAGCCGATCGGGCGCGACATCGTGACGCTCACCGACTACATGGCCGCCCGCTGGGTGCGCCTCGGCTACGTCGAGCCGATCGACAAGAAGAACGTCCCGAACTTCTCCAACCTCGTCGACAACCTCAAGACGATCAACTACGACCCCAAGCGCGAGTACACGCTGCCGTGGCAGTCCGGGGCGACGGGGATCGGCTACAACATCAAGAAGACCGGGCGCGAGCTCAAGAGCGTCAAGGACCTCTTCGACCCGAAGTTCAAGGGCAAGGTCACGATGCTCTCCGAGCCCTACGACTCCGCCTCGGCCGTGCTGCTCGGCGACGGCGTCGACGCGTCGAAGGCCACCCTGGACCAGCTGCTCGGCGCGATCGAGAAGATCGACAAGGCCAACAAGACCGGCCAGTTCCGGAAGTTCACCGGCAACGACTACACACAGCCGCTGGCGAAGGGCGACATCTGGGCCGCGCTCGCCTACTCGGGCGACCTCGTGCAGCTGCAGTCCGACAACCCCGACCTGCGCTTCGCCTACTCCGAGGAGGGCTGCCCGCTCTTCACGGACAACATGATGATGCCCAAGCAGGTCGAGCACGCCTACGCGGCCGAGACGATGATGAACTACGTCTACACGCCCGAGGTCGCGGCCAAGATCGCGGCCTACGTGAACTACATCAGCCCGGTGAAGGGCGTCAAGGAGATCCTGCTCAAGCAGGACCCGAAGCTCGCCAACAACCCGCTGATCTTCCCGCCCGACGAGATCGCGAAGAAGCTCTACCCGTATCCGACGCTCTCGCCGAAGGACGAGCAGACGATGCAGGAGGCGATGGCGAAGGTGACGGGCGCCTAGCGATGGCCACGGTGGGCTGATGCTCCGGCTCTCGCTGCGCCGGCGCCGCCAGTTGCTGCCCTGGCTGTTCCTCGGCCCCGGGCTGGTGTGGCTCGTGGTGTTCTTCGCGATCCCGCTGCTCAACCAGGCCAACGTGTCGCTGCAGTCGGGCGACGCCGAGACGGGCTACGCCTTCAACTGGGCGTTCAGCACGTACACGCACGCGATCCGCGACTACGACACGCAGTTCATCCGCTCGATCGGCTACTCGGCGACGGCGACGGTGCTGTGCCTGATCATCGGCTTGCCGCTCGCCTACTTCACCGCCTTCAAGGCCGGGCGCTTCAAGAACCTGATCCTGCTGCTGATCATCCTGCCGTTCTTCACGTCCTACGTGCTGCGGACGGTTGCCTGGCAGCTGATCCTCTCCGACAACGGGTGGGTCGTCGAGCGCCTGCGCGACGTCGGGCTGCTGAGCGCGGGCGGCCGCCTGCTGGCCTCGCGCACGGCCGTGATCGCCGGCATCACCTACAACTTCCTGCCCTTCATGATCCTGCCGCTGTTCGTGTCGCTCGAGAAGCTCGACCGGCGGCTGATCGAGGCGGCCACCGACCTCTATGCGAGCCGGACGACGGCGTTCCGCAAGGTCACGCTGCCGCTCGCGCTGCCCGGCATCTTCGCCGGCTCGCTGCTGACGTTCATCCCCGCCTGCGGCGACTTCATCAACGCCGCGCTGCTGGGCACGCCGCGCCAGTTCATGGTCGGCAACGTGATCCAGTCGAAGTTCATCAACATCCTCGACTACCCGACCGCGGCCGCGCTGTCCTTCATCCTCATGTCCTTCATCCTGATCGGCGTGTTCATCTACGCACGGCTGCTCGGCACGCAGAACCTGACCGAGGCGGCGTTCTGATGAGCACCCGCGGCGACAGGGCGCGCTCGTGGGGCCTCGCCGTCTGGTCGGCGGTCGCGCTGCTCTACCTCTTCATCCCGATCTTCATCGTCGTCCTGTTCTCGTTCAACGACAACCAGGGCCGCTTCAACTTCACCTGGCAGGGCTTCACGCTCAAGCACTGGGCCGACCCGTTCGCGAACCCCGACCTCGCCGTCGCGCTCAAGAACTCGGTCCTGATCGCGCTGCTCGCGACGGTGCTCGCGACGGTCCTGGGCACCTTCATGGCGCTCTCGCTCGTGCGCTACGGCTTCCGCGGCCGCGGCGTCGTCGACCTGCTCGTCTTCCTCCCGCTCGCCACCCCCGAGGTCGTCCTGGGCGCCGCGCTGCTGGCGCTGTTCCTGACGATGGCGGTCAACACGGGCTTCGCGACGATCGTGATCGCGCACACGATGTTCACGATCTCCTACGTCGTGGTGACGGTGAAGGCGCGGCTCGAGGGCATGGACCGCCACATCGAGGAGGCCGCGATGGACCTCGGCGCGACCGAGTGGGCGACCTTCCGCAAGGTCACCCTGCCGATGATCGCCCCCGGCGTCGCGGCGGCGGCGCTGCTGGCCTCCGCGATCTCGATCGACGACTACGTGATCACGAGCTTCAACGCGGGCCAGACACAGACGTTCCCGCTCTTCATCTTCGGCGCGACGCGGCAGGGCGTGCCGCCCGAGGTCAACGTGCTGGCCACCTCGCTGCTCGTGATCGTGCTGATCCTGATGGGACTCAACGTGCTGCTGCAGCGGCGCCTGGCCGCGCGCGAGATGCGCCGCGACGCGGTCGACGAGCCGGAGACCGCGGCGCTCGTCCCCGCACGTGGCTAGACGCCGCACAGGCCTCGTCTTCGACGAGCGCTGCTTCGGGCATCGCAACCCGCCCAGCGGGCCGCCGTGGCTCGCGGTGCCGCCGTTCGAGCGGCCCGAGCGGCTGGCGGCGACGTTCCGGGCGCTCGAAGGCTCGGGCATCCTGCGCCACCTCGAGCGGATGCCCGCCCGCAGCGCGCCGCGCGCCGCGCTCGAGCTCGTCCACGACGCCAGCCACGTCGAACGCGTCCTGCTCGAGCCGCGCACGATGACGAGACTGGACCATGAGGCGTGGATCGGCCCGGGCAGCGGCACCGCCGCGCTGCTCGCGGTCGGCGGGATGCTCGAAGCGGTCGCGTCGGTGGTGGCCGGCGAGGTCGACAACGCGTTCGTGCTCGCGCGGCCGCCAGGGCATCACGCCGAGGCGGCGCGGTCGATGGGCTTCTGCCTGTTCAACGCGACCGCCGTGGCGGCGCGCTGGGCGCAGCTCGCGCGCGGCGCGGCGCGCGTCGCGATCCTCGACTGGGACGTGCACCACGGAAACGGCACGGAGGCGATCTTCCGCGACGACGCCTCCGTCCTGACGCTCTCGCTGCACCAGGACGGCCTCTACCCGGCCGACACCGGCCAGGTCGGCACGCCCGGCGAGGCGATCGTCAACGTCCCGCTGCCACCCGGCACCGGCGACGCGGGCTACGAGCTGGCCTTCGAGCGCGTGGTCGAGCCAGCGATCCGCGCCTTCGCCCCCGACCTGCTGCTCATCGGCGCGGGCCAGGACGCCGCGGCCAGCGACCCGCTGGGGCGGATGGCGGTGACGGTGCCGGGCTTCCGCGACTGGGCCGAGCGCGCGGTGGCGCTGGCGCAGGAGTGCTGCGGCGGGCGCCTCGTCGCCTTCCTCGAGGGCGGCTACTCGCTGCGCCACCTGCCCGCCGCGAACCTCGCGATCCTCGAGGCGCTGGCCGGCCTGCCGCCGAGCTTCGAGGGCGACCCGGTGGGCTGCGACGTCCCGGAGGGGCTGCGCGAGGTCGAGCGCGCCGCCGTGGAGGCCGCGGCGTGAAGCACGACGCGCACGGCTGGTGGATCGCGGACGCGGGCGCGCCGCCGGCGCTGCCCGCGCTCGCCGGCGATCTCGACGCGGACGTCGTGGTGATCGGCGGCGGCTACACCGGGTTGTGGACGGCGTGGGAGATCGCCGAGGCCGAGCCGAACGCGCGGGTCGTGGTGCTCGAGGCCGCGCGCTGCGGGATCGGCCCGAGCGGGCGCAACGGCGGCTTCCTCTCCTCGCTGTGGCTGTACCTGCCGCTGCTGCGCGGCGAGTACGGCGAGGCGCTCGCGCGCGAGCTGTGCGAGGCGTCGGTGGAGTCGGTACGGGCGGTCGGCGCGTGGTGCGAGGCCCAGGAGGCCGACGCGTGGTACCGCGAGGCTCCGCATCTCGTCGTCTCCTGCGCCCCGGCCCAGGACGGAGCGAGCGCCGATGCGGTCAACGGCCGCGAGGTCGTGGCCCTGAGCGCCGCCGAGACGCGCGCGGTCTGTGACTCGCCCGTGTTCCGCACCGGTGTCGCGGCCCAGGCCGGCGCGACCGTGCATCCAGCGCGGCTGGCCTTCGCGCTGCGCGAGCGCCTGCTCGGGCGAGGGGTGCGGATCTTCGAGGGCTCGCCGGTACGCGCGCTGCATTCGCACCGCTCCCACCCGGACGGGCCGGGCGCGGTGGTCGCCGAGACCGCCGGCGGGCGCGTCCGCGCGGGCGCGGCGGTGGTCGCCGTCAACGCCGCCACGGGGCGGCTGCATCGCCTCCGCAACCGGCTCACCGTCTCCTCGAGCCACATCGTGCTCACCGAGCCGGTCCCGGACGTGATCGAGGCGCTCGGCTGGACCGGCGGCGAGGCGATCACGGACGGCCGCGCACTGCTGCACTACTTCCGCACCACCCGCGACGGGCGCATCCTGTTCGGCTGGGGCGGCGGGCGGATGGCGGCGGGCGCGCGGACGGGCGGCCGCATGGACCTCGACCCCGACATCGTCGCCCAGACGCATCGCAGCCTGGAGCGGATCTTCCCGGCGCTCGCGGGCCGGCGGATCGAGCATGCCTGGGGCGGGCCGATCGACGTCTCCCCCACCCACCTGCCCGCGATCGTCACGCTCTCGGGCGGCCGGGCGTGGGCGGCGTTCGGCTACACCGGCAACGGCGTCGGGCCCTCGCACCTGGCGGCGCGCTCGCTCGCCTCGCTGGCGCTCGGCCGCCGCGACGCGGCCGCGCGCTGGGCCTGGATCGACCCGCCGCCGAAGACCGTGCCGCCGGAGCCGCTGCGGGTGGCCGGGGCGACGGTGCTGCGCGCGGCGCTCGCGCGCAGCGAGGCGGCGGCCGAGACCGGCGACCGCGCGGACCCGGTCTCCGAGGCGCTCGCCGCGCTGCCGGCCAAGCTGGGACTGCACATCGTGCGCTGACCTGCCGATAAGGGGGCGTGATCGCGCTCGCCGGTGGCGCGTCGCTGCCCGCCGGCGCCACCGTGCTGTCGCTCAGCGCGCTGCCCGCGATGCGCCGGCCGGTGAGCCTCCGCCCGGTCCTGCTGCTGCAGGCGGTCCTCGGGGTTGCGATCCTCGGGCTCGGGACGATCGGGCTGCTCGTGCCCAGCGCCGTGCCGAACGTACCCGCGGCCGGGAGCGCTCCGGCGATCGTGCTGCTCGTCGTCGGCGCGATCGGCTTCGCGCTGCTCGCCTGGCGCGCCGCCCGGACCTACACCCTCACGCGCCGCACGACCGACCTGCTGGTGAGCGTCGGCTGCGTCTGGCTCGGCTGGGCGCTCGTGCCTCAGCTGCTGATGGGCTACGGCACCTGGGCGTTCTACTTCGGTCACGCCATGGAGCCGCTGGGCATCGTGCTGATCGCGATCCCCGCCGTCATCGACGTGCGCCAGGGCGGCTCCTCGCGCCCGCTCGTCGGCGACCTCGCGGCCACCGAGCTCGTCGGGGCCGAGCAGGCGTTTCTCGGCTCGCGTGTGCGCTCGCTGATGGTCGACCTCGCCGCCAAGGACCGCTCGACCGAGGAGCACACGCGCCGCGTGGCAATGCTGGCGTGCGCGGTCGGCGAGGAGCTGCGCGTGCCTGCCTCGACGCTGCGCCACCTCGCGATCGGGGGCCTGCTGCACGACATGGGCAAGTTGCGCGTGCCCCCCGCCATCCTCTGCAAGCCGGCTGCGCTCGACCCCGCGGAGTTCGCGCTGATCACGCGCCATCCCCAGGACGGCGCGCTCCTGCTGGCCGACGTCGGCGGCTTCCCGCCGGAGGTCCTCGATCTCGTGCTCAACCACCACGAGCGCCTCGACGGCGCCGGCTACCCGCGCGGCCTCCCTGCGGACCGGATCGGCCTCGCCACGCGCGTGCTGACCGTCTGCGACGTCTACGACGCGCTCGTCTCCCACCGCGTCTACCGGCCGGCCTGGACTCCCGAGCGCGCGCTCGGCCTGCTGCGCGAGGAGACCGGCGCGGCGTTCGACGCCGACTGCGTGACCGCGCTCGAGCGCGTGCTCGCGCGCGACGGGAGCGATCCGGGTTGGGTCGTCGAGCTCGCGCCCGAGCCCGCGCCGGCGCGGCGACCCGCCGCCCGGCGCTGACTCGCGCGTCGGGTCTGCCAAGGTGGAGGGATGCCGACTCCTCCCCGCAGCGTCAAGATCCCCGAGAACGAGCGAGGTGGCTGGTCGTCCGAGCGCCCGCGTCGCCCGGGCGAGCCGGAGCGCCCGCCGCGCCTCGCCGACGTCAGCGTTCGGGGACGGGTGCTGGCGCCGAGCGACCGGCTGCGCTACGCGCCGGGGAGCCTGCTGCTGATCGTGGGCGCGGACGCTCCGATGGTCGAGGCGTTCGGCGCGCGCGTGCTGGAGGACCCCAACGCGCTGCTCTCGCTGGCCAAGCTGCGCGGGATGCTCGAGGGACGGGTGCCGGAGGGCGAGGTCGACGAGAAGGCGCGCGCGCTGCTCGACGCGACGGCCGCCAAGCGCCTCGCCTCCGGGCAGACCGTGGTGATCGCGCTCGAGAGCCTCGACGCCGTCGAGCGCGAGCGCTACGTCCGCGCCGCTCTCCCCCATCGCCGCCCGCGCCACCTGATCCTCCTCGAGACCGGCAAGGACACCGTCGCCGAGGAGGACCGCGCAGCGCTCGGCGCGCTGCGGACCGCGCTCGACGCAGGCGAGATGGGCCAGGAGGGCTTCGTCACGTCGCTGCGGCTCGGCGGCCGCACCGTCGGCGAGCTCAAGCGGATCGTGTTCGCGCCGCCTCCGAAGGACGACTGAGCTACAGCGACACGGCGCGGCCGGCGATGAAGCCGTCCGACGCCGCGATCTGATCCACCAGCACCTGCGGCACGGCGGCGTCGGCGGTGACCGCCATCACCGCAACGTTGTCGTGGTGGCCGTCCTGGCCCGGGGGCTGGCGCCCGACCGCGGCCTGGGAGATGTTGATGCCGTGCTCGCCGAAGGCGGTGCCGACGCGGCCGATCATGCCGGGCAGGTCGGAGTAGCGGAAGAGCGCGAAGTGGGCGTCGTCGAGCTGGAGGTTGAAGCGCTGGCCCCAGGCCTCGAGGAGGTGCGGGCGGTGCAGCTGGCCGAGCGTGGTGCCGACGACGCGCGCGCGCTTGCCGCCGCTGACGATCGTGATGCGCACGAGGTCGGTGAAGTCGCGCGCCACGACCTCCTTGGTCTCCGCAACCTCGATCCCTCGCTCCTCGGCCAGCGAGGGGGCGTTGACGAGGTTGACCTCCTCCTCGGTGCGGCCGGC
>JBBQLH010000019.1:0-50532 GCA_038327685.1 Solirubrobacterales bacterium | reverse complement strand
CCGACGATCGACGGGCATCCGCGCATCCTCGCCACGTTCGAGCGGCCGGGCGACTGATCAGGCCGCCAGCGAGGGCACGCCGGCCGCTGCCTCGCGCAGCGTGTGCGGGCGGTCGCTCGTGACGGCATCGGGGCGCAGCGGCAAGATGCGGTCGAGCAGCGCCGGCTCGTTGAGCGTTCCGGTGGTGACGCTCAGTCCGCCCCGGCGCAGCGCCCCCATGAGCGCTGCCGAGAGCAGGAAGTGCTCGACGCACACGCCACCGACTCCGTGTCGGCGCGCCCAGCGCACCAGCGCCGCCGGGGCGTAGTCGGCCCACACGACGAGCCGCGTGGCGCAGTCCAGCTCCGCCGCTCGCGCGCACGCGGCGGCTGTGAACGACAGCACCTCGATCCGCTGCCCGCGCGTCCGGCCGCGCACGCGCTCCGCCAGCGCGTCGACGGTGCGCCGGGCGAGCGCGGGGTCTGCGTGGGCCTTCACCTCGAGCTGGAGGACGACCTCGCGCGGCGCGGCCGCGAGCAGGTCCTCAACGAACAGCGGGCCCTCCGCCGTCAGGCGGCCCTCGCGGTCTCGCAGGCGTGCGCGCCGGAGCTCGCGCGCCGTGCGCTCATGCGCGAAGCCGTCGAGGTCCGTGCCCAGCGGCAGATACGGGTCGTGCAGCAGCACGAGCGTGCCATCGGCGGTCAGGCACACGTCGCTCTCGAGACCGTCGACGCCGGCGGCGAGCGCTCCGCGCAACGCCGCGGCCGAGGAGTCGGGCCCGTAGGCGCGCCCCAGCCGGTGCGCGTAGAGCGGCGGCAGCATGCCCACACTGCAGCGCGCTCGGCGCCGCGCCATGTCAACAGGCCGTCAAGGCGACGTTGTGAGCTCGTGAACGCTCGTGGCCGCCGGCTCAGGGGAGTAGGTCTGCTGAAGCTGGCCGTGCGGCGAACACTCCCGGCCCGCTCAGCCGCACGGGATCGACTGCGGGGCCAGTGACGCACTCGTCCTTCTCCTGCCGCTGCACAGTCTGTGCTGGGGGAGGTACTCGCGCACGCGCGACGGCTTGAAGCCGGCGCGGCGGGCGGCGCTGGAGCGCCTTGAACTTGGGCCGGCCCTCGTAGCGCGCGCGGAGCGCCGGGCGCATCTTGACCGCCGAGCACGATGGTGGTTTGCTCGGCTCACCCGAGTCGAGGAGGACGCCGTGAAGGCGCTTCGGACGGTCCTGTGCGTGCTCGCTGCACTGTTGACCACCACGGCCGGCGTCGCCCGGGCCGACGGTGCGGAGGAGGGCGCTGGATGCAGGCCCGTGCACACGATTGGTGTCGGTCAGGACCTCGGTGGCGGCAACACCACCGCGACGGTCACCCACGGTGGCGTGTTGAACGGGACGACGCACGCGCACTTCGACATCACCGGCGGCGCGCCGCCGGCGTTCACGATCGCCGGGACCCTCGTGCTCACCACCAAGCACGGAGCGCTGACCGTCGACCTCGCCGGGACGTTCAACGTCGCCACCGGCGAGTTCACGGCCACCGGCCCGATCACCGGCGCGACTGGAAAGCTCGCGGGCTCGACCGGCACGTTGACGCTCAGCGGCGTGGAGAACCTGACGACCGGCGCGTTCACGGAGCGGATCACAGGGAGTCTCTGCCGCGGAGGCGACGAGGACGACTGACAACCTCGGCGGCGTCCGCGTTCGGGGTCCACACCTCCTCGTCGTGGACGAGGCAGTCGCGGCGATCCAGGCGCACTCAATCTCCAGTTGCCGTTCAGAGGCATTCGCAAGTCCCTCGACCCCGCCGAGCGCTGAGCCGACGTCAGATCCCGAGGGAGCTCGTCGTCGCGCTGCCGGCGCAGGCGATCAGCCGGCGACGATCACTTGGACGCGGGTATGCGAGCTGACGGCGCGGGCGAGCCGCGCATCCGCCGTGATCAGTGGCGCCCCGTCGTCGGCGATCGCCTCGGCCAGCGCGACGTAGGCGGCGTCGTAGGCCGAGAAGTTCTGCCGCAGCTCCCAGATCCGCGGAACGAGCGCATCGTGGCCGTAGCGCTCGACCGGCAGGTCGCGGAGGTCCGCGACCGCCTCGTCGGCGCGCTCGGCCGAGGCGTCCTTGCCGGACATCTTCATGTGCGGCACATGTTAGCATGTACGGCACATGTTCTGCCTGTCGGTCGCCCGCTCAGCGGCGACAGGGGTGCAAGTGGAGTACAGGCGCGCATCGGTCATCGTCTGCTGGCAGGGACCGATGGTGTCGGTCGTCATCGGTCTCGATTACCGTGGCCCGGTGTAGCACAGACTGTGCTACCATGACGGAGGCATGGCTTCCAGAGTTGTCCGAGCACGGCTGGATGAGCCCTCCGAACAGGCGTTAGCGAGTCTGATGCGCGAGGGTCGCAACGAGTCGGAGGCGGTGCGTACGGCGCTGGTCGAGGCCGGCCGCCGCCGTGGCAGGCGCTCGGTACTCGCCGACGAGGTGCGGCGCCTGGTCGAGGATCCGGTCGATACCACCGAGCGGCGCGCCGTCATGGCTGACATGGAAGCGGTATCGGCTGACTGGCCCGATGACTCGCGGTGACATCTTCCGTGTGCGCCTTGCCAAGGGCCGCGGGCACGAGCAGCGTGGTTCGCGCTATGCGGTGATCGTTCAGGCCGACGAGCTGTTGGGTCTGTCCACGGCGATCGTCGCGCCGACGTCGCGAAGCGCGGCACCCGCGACGTTCCGGCCCGAGATCGAAGTGGCCGGCGAAGCGACGCGCGTCCTCGTCGAGCAGCTGCGCGCGGTCGACCTGGATCGACTCGAGCAGCACGCCGGTCGGCTCACCGCCGAGGAGCAACGAGGCGTCGACGCGGCCATGGAGCTCGTGCTCGCGCTGTAAACAGCTACGGCGGGCAGGGCTCCCCATCTGTTCGAGGCCTACGGCCGGGCCGGATCTGGGCCGGGCCACCCAGCGCGAGATCACCGCGATGGGGAGATCGTCGTACCGGAGCGCACCGCCCGGGGTGCGCCTGCGACCGATCCGGTCGCTGGTAAGGAAGGGGTCGCCGGTTCGAGTCCGGCAGAGGGCTCTCGAGAAAGCCCCGCACAGGCGGGGTTTTTCTGTACCCTGGCGTCCGCGAGGAGCGCAGGCGAAGGGGTCGCCGGGAGCCGCCGTCGTCAGGGCGAGCGCACCTGGACAAGGTCTCGATGAGTCGGAAGTCGGCCCCATCGTGCGTCACGAGCGGGACGCCGGCGACGTTGGCGGTCGCGGCGATCGCCAGGTCGATGGCGCGGCGGCGGGGCTGGCCGCCACGGTCCGCGATCGCGGCTGCGAGCCGTTCCCATTCCCGGGCGACCGCTGCATCGATCGGCAGCGGATCAAACGTGGCCTCGATCACCCCGAGGCGCTGCGCGCGGCGAGCCCGCTCGTCCGGAGTACGGGCGACCACCACGCCGAAGGCCTCTTCACGCTCGACCGCCGGGCCCAGGACGCCCACCGCCGGCTCGGTGCGGCCTTTGAGATCCTCGCCGACTGAACCGGCGAAACTCTTCGCAACGTGCGGTCTGCGACCGGCGGCGCCACGCGTGAGGGACGATCCTTCACGGTCATGCCCGGCCATGGAGCCGACACCGACGAAGCGACCGCGGTGGTCCGATGGCTGCTGGTGGCCGGGATCACAGGGCTGCGGCTGACGAAGACGCATGCCCTCGCGCGAGCAACGGTCCGCGAGGCCGCTGTGCGCTGGCCGCAGTGGTGGCGCCACGACCTCTTCGGGCCTCGCCATCGCGAGGCCGAGCTGCCGGTGCTCGAGGCGACGCACGCGGCGCTGCGCCAGATGCGCCTCATGCGCCGGCAGCGCGAGACGCTGCACACGACCGCGCAGGGGAAGGCGTTGCTCGCCGATCCGGACACCCTCCTGGAGACGCTGCACGACGACCTGTGCGGAGGCGGCGACTTCGAGGCCGCCGCGTGGAGCCTCATCGAGGCCGTGCTGCACGAGTACGGACCGCTCCCGGACGAGCAGCTGACCCAGATCGTCGCCTCGCTGTTGCGGAACGAGGGCTGGCGCGAGACCGGCGGCGCGTCGATCGACGACCGGTCGCTGCTCGGCGCGCTGCAGCCGCTGCTGTGGCTGGCCGAGGGCTACGGGCTCCTGCGGCGTTCACCGCGCGGCGAGCCGCTGACACTTGAGCTCACGCCCGCGGGACACCGGCTCGCGGCGGGCGCCCCGCCGGCGACCACTCCGGCCGCGCCGGATGACACCGCGCTCGTCTTCGACGCCGTGCTGGTCAACGCACGCGGCGTCCGCGCCCGGCTGGCGGTGCTCGAGCGCCAGCCGCTGACGGCGCTGCACGACGCGATCCAGCAGGCCTTCGGTTGGTGGGACGACCACCTGTACTCGTTCTGGCTCGACGGCAGCTTCTTCGGCGCCGACGAGGTCGAGCTGACGACCCCCGACACGCCAGACGCGGACGTGGCCACGGCCGACGTCCCCATCGCCGAGCTCGGGATGAGCGTCGGACAGCGGATCGGCTACGTCTTCGACTTCGGCGACGACTGGCGCGTACGCCTGACGGTGCGAGAACGAATCGCCGCCGGCGCGCTCGAGTACCCCCGGGTGCTCCAGCTCCGCGGCACGCCACCGCCGCAATACGCCGCGATCGATGACTGACGGCGCGAGCGCTTCGGGAACCGAGCGCGATCGCCGGCTGGCGTTCGCCATCCCGCCCCTGCCTGATCCGGGAGACGCGGCGGGCCTCGATCCCGCCGACCCGGACGACCGCGCGCTGCTGATCCGCGCTGCACACCCCGAGTTCGACCCGGAACTCGAGACCGTGACCGTCGACGGCAGCGAGATGAACCCGCAGCTGCATCTCACCGTCCACGAGATCGTCGCCGCTCAGCTCGCGGATGACGACCCGCCCGAGGTATGGGCGACGGCGCAGCGCCTGCGGCGGCTCGGCTACGGGCGGCACGAGATCCTGCACATGCTCGGCGCGGCGATGGCCCCGCAGTTGTGGGCGGCGATGCATGATCAGCGCGACTACGACCTCGAGCAGCATCGCGCCGCGCTCGCCGCCCTGCCGGACGCCTGGGAGCGCGAACGACCGGGCGGCGGGGCTCCGTCGGTCGCGCGCGACCCGGAGGCCGCCGCTCGGAAGCGGCGCAAGGCCGAGCGTGCGGCACGGCGCCGCAACCGGCGTCGCTGACGTTTGGAACCGAGCGCACGCTCGAGATCCTCAGGCACGGTGCTGCCAGCCCGCCTGCCGGGAGGCGGGCCTGACCTGTTAGACATCCGATGTCGCATTGACTAACATTCCGGTCAGAATGTCAGACATTTCCTCACACGTGCTCAATCCGGTGCTCTCCGCACTGGGCGAGCAGCTCGCCTCCAGGGGCAGCGCGATCCATCTCGTCATCATCGGAAGCAGTGGCCTCATCGCGGCGGGACTGGGAGACCGTGCGACGAGGGACGTCGATGTCGTCGCGTTCGTCCGGGACGGCGAGCTCGTCAGCGCGGCACCATTTCCTCAGGCGCTCGAGGACGCCGCAGCGCGCGTGGCGAACGACTTCGGATTGACGTCGTCGTGGCTCAATCATGGGCCGACGAGCCTGCTCGAGTTCGGGCTGCCGGATGGCTTTGAAGACCGGATGACCACGCTCGACTATGGCCCCGGTCTCCGAGCCTCGTTCGCGAGCCGAGTGGACCAGGTCCACCTCAAGCTGTACGCGTTCGCGGACCGTCGCGAGCCGCGCGACGAAGCCGATCTCCGCCGGCTCGAGCCCACCGCGGAGGAGCTCAGCGCCGCGTCAACCCGGGCGAGGACGCACAACGCTCCCGGACCGTTCGACGCTGCGCTTGCGGATGCGCTCCGCGCCTTCGGGGTGACCGATCTCGGTCGTCACGACTAGGCGCGAGGTCACGGCGAAGCTTCGCGACTTCGCCTGGGATCAGTGGAGCCAGATGGGCGTGTCCGGCGCGCCTCCGCGCAGACCGGAACGCCGAGCCGCGGACCCGGAGGCGCTGCTGCTGTTCACGTTGGAGATCGGCCGGCACGACCCGCGCCTGTTCGACGAGGTGCTGGACTGGCTCGTGCTCAACGAGTCGCTCATCAGCGTGCAGCGGCTGCGAAACCTGTGCGTCGACGAGGTCGATCGCGCGCTCGTCCAAGGTGCGCTCACGTGGGTGGCACGATGGCGTCCACGCGCCCGGCTCTCGAGCAACGCGCATGCTGACGAGAGCGACGCAACGCCGACACCCCTGTTCGTCGGCCTCTCGGTGCCCGATGCCCCGCGGGAGCCCTCCTTCGAGCGAGTGGGTCTCCTCCGTCCGGACTTCGAGCCCTCACGGAAGTCGCAGACCCCCGACTACTCGGCGTCGATCAACCTGGCCTTCCGACTCCGACGGCTCCTGGGCATCGGCGCGCGCGCCGAGGTCGTGCGGATCCTCCTCACGACCGACGCTCCAAGCGTCACCGCGGGAGTTGCGCAGGCAGCGGCTGGCTTCTCGCGCCCGAACGTTCGCGAGGCGCTGGCGCAACTTCAGGACGCGGGCGTGGCCGAGCGCCGCGGGAGAGGCTCCGAGCTGTTCTATTCGCTCCGCCGCGAGGACTGGGCTCGACTGGTTGGAATCACCGAGGGCGAGATTCCTCAGCACGGGGAGTGGATCCAGACGCTCGGCGCGTTGCGGTTGGTCTTGCGTTGGCTCTCCGACGACCGCACGGACTCGTTGTCTGACTACATGCGAGCCAGCGAAGCGCGCGTCCTCTTGGAGGAGCTCGAGCCGGACCTGCGGTTCGCCGGCTTCGCCGTCGAGGGGCGCGGCGTCACCGGGGCGGACTTCTGGGACGCGTTCACGCGCACGATCGACGACGTACTCGCCTCGCTGTAATCGCATCTCCGTGCGCGTCGGGCGTCGCGCCCAGCGCCCCGAGCCGCCGGTCGACCGCCGCGGCGTCCATTCCGACGCCGTCGTCTGAGCAGCGCAGCTCGTGCCGCCACTCCATGGGGTCGACCATCGCGACGATTACGCAGGCCAGTCGTCGCGCAGTCGCTTGAGGTCGCCAGGCTCGTAGGCGCCCGTCAGTGCGCCGTTCGTGCGCCGGATCGCCGCCCGATGGCGCGCGGTTTCCTCTTCCCGGTCGCGATCGATGACCTCACGCCCCTCCTCGACGAGCCGGAGGAGCAGCTCCCGTCGCGAACGGACCCCCGGCCAGCGCGCGGCCGCGCGTCGAGCGCCGCCGCCAGCTCGTCGGTCCCCGTGATCGTGAGCCTCGGGCGCGTCGTGGGCATGGGTTGAGCGAAGTGTCGCACCGCAGTTCATCAGGCAGACCCCAGGCCTCGATGGACTGATCGTGGTTGCCGGCGACGAGCACGACCTCGGTGGCCGGAACGCACTCGAGCCACTCCCTGAACTCGCCCGCGAGGAACTCCTGCTTGGCGGCGAGGTCCCTTTGAATGCGAAGGAGACGTCCCCGGCGATCAGCAGCACGTCGCACTCAGGGATCTCGACCAGGTTCTCGTGAAGATCGGCCGTGCAGACGATCCTGGTCATCCGCGGCTCGAGTTGATTGGCGCTGGCATGGCGGTACCCGAGCTCGTGTCGATGGAACGCGTTGAGCTGCCGGCTCAGGCTGGCGCCAAGACCCGGAGGCCGTGGTGCGCAGCCCCGTCGGCAAGCCGGCGGTCGTACGTCATGACCGTGTCGAGCACGCCGGCGGTGGCGAGCCTCACCGCGGTCGCCAGGTGGATCGCGTCGAGCGTCGCGACGCTCGCGGGAGGCAGCGTCTCGGAGGACGCGAGGATCGCGTCGTCGAGCGGGATCAGCGCCACGCCGCCCAGCAGCCGATCTGCAGCCTCGAGCACGTCCTCGCGCAGCGCCAGGCGCCGGAGCTCGATCCGCAAGAGCCGGCTCGCGACGTGCTGGTCGAAGCCGGCGAGGTCGCGCAGCACGGCCGGGGCGTCGGGCTCGCCGAGCAGCACGCGGCCGACTGCGCTCCTGTCCACGTACACCGCCGCCATGCCTCAACCGTCGCGGTCTGAGCGGCCTTCGGCGAGGTGGGCGTCCGTGGTCCCGGCGGGCGCGCTTCGCGGGGCCAGGGTTGCGGCGATGCTTTCGAGGCGCTGGACGGGAACCGTCGAGCCGAACCGCTCGGCGAGGTCGGCGTAGGGCTCGGCCCCAGCGCCGGCCGGGATGAGCCGTGCCACCTGCCGGCCGCGTTCCGTGACCACCAGCGCCTCACCGTCCTTGACACGGTCGAGGTACTTGCTGAGGTTCTGCCGCAGCTCGCGGACGCCAACCCTGTCGCTCATGTGCGTCGCAATGTAGCACATGCTGCGTGGGGTCCCTACCCGCGTATCGCGTATCGATAGCGGGAAAGTGCTCGATGGTAAGGAAGGGTCGCCGGACTCGAGGCGGGCGACCCGACGGACGTCGGCCACGCCGTCCTCTGCACCAGACGCGGCTCAGGACCGCGGGACCAGCGCGAGCACGCGAGCGGGGCTGCCCGTGCCGCCTACCAGCTTGAGAGGCGCGACGACAACCACGGCACCCGTGGGCGGCAGCTGCGACAGGTTGGCCAGCTGGGTCAGGCCGTACCTGCCCGCGCCGAGCAGGAAGCTGTGCACCGGGAACGGCGGGTCGAAGGAGTGCGCGGCGCCCGCGTCGGTGCCGACGGTCTCGACGCCGACCCCGACGAGCGGGCTCTCCTCTGCGAGCCAGCGGGCGCACTCGACGTCGAAGCCGGGGGTGTGCGGGCCGGTCTCGTCGGCGTTGAGGAACGCGGACTCGTCGTTCGCGCGGGCGTCCCAGCCTGTGCGGAGCAGCAGCCAGCCGTTCTCCGGCAGTGGTCCGTGCGACGCTTCGAACTCGCGGATATCCCCCACCGTCAGGAGGAAGTCGGGATCGGCACCCGCCTCGGCCGACTTGTCGAGCACCACCGCGGGCCCGATCAGCCGCTGCGGCGGCACGGAGGCGACATCCTCGCCGTCCTTGCCGCTCACCCAGTGGATCGGCGCATCGAAGTGCGTGCCCACGTGCTCGCCGATCTCGAGCCAGTACCACGCCCAGGCCGGCCCGCGATCGTCGTAGCGGCTGATCTCGTGCCGCGCCAGGCCCGGGGTGTTGGCGAACGGGGGCGGAAGCTTGAGGACGGGGGTGTCCTCGCTGAGTGGCTGGGTGAGGTCGACGACGTCCACGGCGGACAGCATCTCGGTGAGCGACTGGGTCATCTGAAGGCCTCCTCGAGCCATTCCGCGCAGAAGTCGGGCGTGATCTTCGCATCGACGACCAGGGGGCCGTCACGCTCGGCCAGCCAGGGCTCGATCGCGGCGAGGTCGTCCTCGCTGCGCACCGTCAGACCGCGCGCGCCGGCGGCCGAAGCCAAACCCGCGAAGTCGGTGTCGGGGTACTGCACGAGCTCGACCGGGTGGCCGAGCGGGCGGAAGTGGTGGACCTCCGCGCCGTAGGCGGCGTCGTTGTAGACCACGGCGAGCATGGGCAGCCGCAGGCGGGCCAGCGTCTCGAGCTCGGGAAGCGCCATCAGCGCGCCGCCGTCGCCTAGACACGCAACCACCAGGCGGTCCGGCCGCGCGATGGCGGCGCCGATGCCGCTGGCCAAGCCCAGGCCGATCGACTGGAACGCCTGCGTGAACACGAAGCCGGCTGGATCGGGGACGCGCAGGTACATCGCCGGGAAGCCCATGAAGTGACCTGAGTCGACGGCGACGGTGCGCTCCGGCGGCAGCAGCCTGTCGAGGGCGATCGACAGCGTCCGTGGGTCCATGCGGCCGTCCGCGCCGGCGTCCTCGTAGGCCTCGTCGCGCCAGGAGCCGGCGGCGATCTCGGCGGCCAGCGCATCGTCGCGGACGCCAGATCCCTGCACGCCCGCGTCGACCAGCGCCCGCGCCGTCGCCCCCGCGTCGCCGACCACCCCGACGTCCACCGGCCGGTGCGCGCCGAGCGCCTCCGTGTCGAGGTCGACGTGGACGACCTTGGCGCCCGGGTCGATGAGCGCACCGTCGCGCGTCGTCCAGCGGGTCAGCGAGGCGCCGAAGGCCAGCACGAGGTCGGACGCCGCGATCAGCCGGGCGGCGACCGGCGAGGCGAAGCCGCCGGAGATCCCCACCGCCCACGGCGACCCGGCGAAGAGCCCGTGGCCCATCGCGGAGGTGGCGAGCACGGCGCCGATGGCGTCGCCGAGCGCCTCGAGCGCATCGCGTGCACCCGACAACACAGCGCCGCGGCCGGCGATGATGACCGGGCGCCGGCTCGCGGCGATCAGTTCGGCGACCTCGGCGACGGCGTCCCCCGAAGGGGCGGGCGCGTGCACCGTGGGCGGATGCACCGAGGGCGTCTCCGCGCGCGCCGGCTGCGCCTGGACATCGAGCGGCATGCTGAGCAGGACCGGCCGGCGCTCCACCTGCGCGCGCCGCAGCGCCCGCGCGACGTCGTCCGCCGCGCTCTCCCCGGAGTGCACGCGCTCGGCCGCCGCGCCAACGGTCGTGGCCAGCGCCGCCTGGTCGAGCCGGAAGTTCGAGCGCAGCGCCGCGGCGGGCGCCTCGCCGGCCAGCAGCAGCAGCGGGGTGCGGCTCTTGGCCGCCTCGGTGAGACCGGTCATCGCGTTGGTGAAGCCGGGTCCCTGATGGACGCTGCAGACGCCGACGCGCCCGCTCACCCGCGCGTAGCCGTCCGCCATGCAGATCGCCCCGCCCTCGTGGCGGGCGCGGTGGAACGCCGCGCCCGCCGCGTGCAGCGCCTGGGTGGCCACGAAGTTCCCGCTTCCCGGCACGCCGAACGCGTCACGGACGCCGAGCGCCGCCAGCGTGCGGCCGACTACCTCGGCGGCGGTCAACGACTCCATCACCGCCGACCTTAGCCTCGATTCACAGCCATAGACTTGCCCGCCATGCGCGTCGGTGTCGGCCTGCCCACCACCACGCCCGGAGCGGACGGCGCCATGCTCGTCGAGTGGGCGCGGAAGGCCGACGCCGGGCCGTTCTCGAGCCTCGGGGTGCTGGACCGGCTGCTCTACGACTCCTTCGACCCGTTCGCCTCGCTCGCGGCGGCGGCCGCGGTGACCGAGCGGATCCGGCTGGCGACGATGATCGCGATCGGGCCGCTCCGGTCCGCCGCCGCGCTGGTGAAACAAGCCGCGTCGGTGCAGGCGCTGTCCGGCGGGCGGCTCACGCTCGGGCTCGCCATCGGCGCCCGCGAGGACGACTACGACGCGGCGGGCGTCCCCCACAAGGGCCGCGGCGCGCGGCTCTCCGACCAGCTCGCCGAGCTGCGCGACTGGGACGTCTCACCGGTGGTGCCGAGCACGACCAAAGACGATCGGCCGGAGCTGCTCGTCGGCGGCATGAGCGGCGCCGCGTTCGCGCGCATGGCCCGCTACGGTGACGGCTACGCCCACGGCGGCGGCCCGCCGCGCGTCTTCGCAAGCGCCGCCGCCAAGGCGCTGGCCGCGTGGAGCGATCTCGGCCGACCCGGCCGCCCCGCTCTCTGGGGCCAGGCCTATTTCGCGCTCGGCGACGCGGCAGCCGGCGAGGCGTACCTGCTCGACTACTACGCCTTCACGGGGCCGTTCGCCGCCAAGATCGCCGCCGGCAACCTCACCTCGCCGCGCGTCATCCGGGACTTCGTGCGCGCCTACGAGGAAGCCGGCTGCGACGAGCTCGTGCTCCTGCCGACGGTCGCCGACCCCGGACAGCTCGACCGGCTGGCCGAGGTCCTCGGGTGAGGACGACCGTCCTGGGCGCCGGCCCGTCCGGGCTGTACCTCTCGATCCTGCTCAAGAAGGCGGACCCGCGTCACGAGGTGGTCGTCGTCGAGCGCAACCCGCCCGACGCCACGTTCGGCTTCGGCGTCGTGTTCTCCGAGGAGACGCTCGGCCGCCTGCGCGACGCCGACGAGCCGACCTTCACCTCGATCACCGACGCGTGGGCCACCTGGACGACCATCGACGTGCACTTCGGCGGCGAGGTGATCCGCTCCCACGGCCACCGCTTCTCCGCAATCCGGCGCACCAAGCTGCTGGGCATCCTTCAGCGCCGAGCCCGGGAGCTGGGTGTCGAGCTGGTCTTCGAGCGGGAGGTCGGCGACCTCGGCGAGCTGCCGGAAGCCGACCTGCTCGTCGGCGCCGACGGCGTCAACTCGCTCGTGCGGCGCACGCACGAGGAGGCCTTTGCGCCCAGCCTGGACGCCTACCCCACGCGCTTCGCCTGGTTCGGCACCGACGTCGCGCTCGACGCATTCACGTTCGCCTTCGCCGAGACGGAGCACGGCGTCTTCCAGGCGCACGCCTATCCGTTCGACGAGCGCACGAGCACGTTCATCGTCGAGACGCGGGAGGACACCTGGAACCGCGCCGGGCTCGAGGCGCTCTCCGAGCAGGAGGGCCTCGCGTTCTGCCGCGAGCTCTTCGCGCCCGTGCTCGACGGTCATGAGCTGTTGTCCAACCGCTCCGTGTGGCTGGCCTTCAACGAGCTCCGGTGCAAGGATTGGAGCGCCGGCGCGACGGTGCTGGTGGGCGATGCCGCGCACACCGCGCACTTCTCGATCGGCTCGGGCACGAAGCTCGCCATCGAGGACGCGATCGAGCTCGCCGCGGCCCTGGGGCGCAACGAGGACCTCGCCACTGCACTGATTGATTACGAGCTCGAGCGCCGGCCCGTGGTGGAGCGCTTCCAGGAGGCGGCGCGCCAGAGCGCCGAGTACTTCGAGGAGGTCCCGCGCCACTGGCGCCTGCCGCCGCTGCAGTTCGCGTTCAACCTGCTCACCCGCAGCGGGCGCATCGGCCACGCCAACCTCTCCCTGCGAGACCCGCGGCTGGTCCGGCGGGTGGACGCGTTCCTCGGGGGCCGGGGGGCGCTGGCACCGCCGCCGCTCTTCGCGCCACTGGAGGTCCACGGGCTCACGCTCGCCAACCGCGCGGTCGTACCCGGCCTGGACGGCCGCTCCGGCGCCGGGATGATGCTGTCGCCAGGGGTGGCGGTCACGCCCGACGGACGGATCACGCCCGACGACCCGGTCGACCCCGCCGGCTGGCGCGACGAAGTCGAGGGCATCCACGCGACGGGCGGCGCCGCGATGCTCGCGCTGCTGCACGCCGGCCGGCGCGGCGCCTGCCGGCCCCGTTCGGAGGGCGTCGACCTCCCGCTGCACGAGGGCGGCTGGCCGCTGGTCTCGGCCTCCCCGCTTCCCTACAGCCGCCGCAGCGCCGCGCCCGCCGAACTCGACGAGGCGGGCATGGAGCGGATCCGTGCCGCCTTCGTGGCGGCGGCGCGGCGCGGCGCCGAGGCGGGGTTTGACGCCGTCGAGCTCAACCTCGGCCAGGGCTACCTGCTCGGCTCCTTCCTCTCGCCACACGCGAACCGGCGCACGGACGCCCACGGCGAGGACGGACTTCGCTTCCCGCGGTCGGTCGTCGAGGCCGTGCGTGCCGCGTGGGACGGCCCGCTCGCCGTCCGGCTCTCCGAGGGCCCGCAGGCTGTCGAGCACGCCGCTGCGCTGCACGAGGCCGGCGCGGATCTCGTCCACGTCGCCACCGGCCAGGCCACGGAGCGCGCCGCCGCGGAGTACCGTCGGGGCCATCTCACCGCTTTCAGCGACCGCATCCGCAGCGACGCGCACGTCGCGACGATGGTCGGCGGCT
Source organism: Solirubrobacterales bacterium (assembly GCA_038327685.1). Taxonomy (GTDB): domain Bacteria; phylum Actinomycetota; class Thermoleophilia; order Solirubrobacterales; family Solirubrobacteraceae; genus DASQFQ01. The sequence goes on along the minus strand of JBBQLH010000019.1, from coordinate 36,919 downwards.
ACCTGGACACCCTGGACGCCGCCAACACGATCATCGGCGCCGGCCGCGCGGACCTCTGCCTCCTCGAGCCGGCCGCCTTCACCTGACCCGGAGTGCCCGCCTTCGTGAGCGGCCGGCTGGTCGTCGTGACGGGGGGCGGCGGCGGCATCGGCCGGGCGACCACCGCGCGCTTCGTGGCGCTCGGCGACGAGGTGCTGGCGCCTGGGCGCGCGGAGTGCGACGTCACCGAGGAGGCGTCGGTGGGGGCGTTCTTCGAGCGGGCGGGCGCGGTCGACGTCCTGGTCAACAACGCGGGGATGGGCGAGAGCGCGCCCCTGGCGCGGACCACGCTCAAGAGCTGGCGAGCGCACCTCGACGTCAACGCAACCGGCGCGTTCCTGTGCACACGGGCGGTGGTGGGCGGGATGCGTGAGCGTGGGCGCGGCGCCGTGGTCACCGTCGCCTCGACCGCCGGCCGTGCCGGCGCGCCGTACACGGCCGCGTATACCGCGGCGAAGCACGCCGCCGTGGGCCTGATGCGAGCCGCGGCCGCCGAGTTGGCAGGCACGGGCGTGACCGCCAACGCTGTCTGCCCGACGTTCGTGGAGACGGCGATGACCGAGCGCTCGGTGGCCAACATCGCCGAGCGGACGGGCACATCGCACGACGACGCCCGCGAGGCACTGGCCGAGGCGTCGCCGCTGGGCCGGCTGCTCGATCCCGACGAGGTGGCGGCCGCGGTCGTGTGGCTGGCGTCGCCCGAGGCCGCCGGGATCAGCGGTCAGACCCTGGTGATCGACGGAGGAGGAATACAGACATGACCCCGTTCCGGGCCTCGGCGCCGCTCACCGAGCGCTGGGAGCACTTCTCGCTCGAGGTCGCTGACGGCGTGGCGACGCTCAGCTTCTCGCGGCCGGACAAGCTCAACGCGCTCACGTTCGAGGCGTACGCGGACCTGCGCGATCTCGTCACGGAGCTGCCCCATCGCGGCGACGCGCGCGTGCTGGTGATCGCCGGCCACGGGCGCGGGTTCTGCTCGGGCGGCGACGTCGAGGAGATCATCGGCGCGCTGCAGCGGATGGAGGCCGCGGAGCTGCTCGAGTTCACCCGCATGACCGGCTCGGTGGTCAAGGGCCTACGCGACTGCCCGCTGCCCGTGATCGCCGCCGTCAACGGCATCGCCGCCGGCGCGGGCTCGGTGATCGCGCTCGCGGCCGACTTCCGGCTGCTGGCACGCTCGGCGACCTTCGCCTTCCTGTTCACCCGCGTCGGGCTCTCGGGTGCCGACATGGGCTCGGCCTACCTGCTGCCTCGCCTCGTCGGGCTCGGCCGCGCGACGGAGCTGCTCATGCTCGGCGACAAGGTCGACGCGGAGCGGGCGCTGGCCATCGGGCTGGCCACGGAGGTCGTCGACGATGACGCGTTGTCCGGCGCCGCCTCAGCGCTGGCGCAACGCATGGCCGACGGCCCGGCGCTGGCCTACTCGCAGACGAAGTTGCTGCTGGCCCGCGAGCAGGACATGGACCTCGCCGGCGCGATCGAGATGGAGGCGCTCGTGCAGGCGCTGCTCATGAAGAGCCACGACCACGGCGAGTTCTACCGGGCGTGGAGTGACGGCCGGAAGCCGGTGTGGGCGGGCCGATGAGCGGACACGAGATGGTCACCGCGCCCGAGCTGGCGCCGCCGGTCGGCTACGCGCACGCGGTTGTCGCCGCGCCGGGACGCTTGGTGCACCTGGGCGGCCAGACCGCGCTCGCACCGGACGGGACGATCACCGGCGAGACATTGGCCGAGCAGTTCGACGTGGCGGCGGGCAACGTCGCCGCCGCGCTCCGAGCTGCCGGATGCACAGCGGAGGACATGGTGTCACTGCAGATCTTCGTCACCGACGTCGACGAGTACCGGGGCGCGCTGGAGCAGCTCGCGCCGCTCTGGCGCCGGCATTTCGGGCGCCGCTATCCCGCCGTCGGCCTGTTCGGCGTCACCCGCCTGTTCGACGTCGAGGCCAAGATCGAGCTGATGGCGGTCGCAGTGAGGCCCGAGAGGTGACGGCGGCCGGAGTTATCATCCCGGCGCGGCCCGCGACCGAGAGGGGGAGATGGGAACCGCGCACGTCGACACCTTCGCCCGCGACCACCTGCCTCCGCGGTCGGCGTGGCCCGACCTGCGCTTCACGCTCCCGGAGCTGAACTATCCCGACCAGCTCAACGCGGCGGCCGTGCTGCTGGGCGAGCCGCGCTTTGAGGAACGAGCATGCGTCGTCGGCGAGGGCGGGACGTGGACCTACGCGGAGCTGCGCTCGCGCGCCGAGGATGTGGCCGCCGCGCTGGTTGACGAGGAAGGCCTCGTACCCGGCAGCCGCGTGCTGCTGCACGGCCCGAACTCCCCGGAGCTGATCGCCTGCTGGTTCGGCATCCTCCTCGCCGGGGGCGTGGTAGTGGCGACGATGCCGCTGCTGCGCGCAGGCGAGCTGGCGAAGGTCATCGGCAAGGCGCAGGTCTCGCACGCGATCGCCGACGCGCGGGCCTCGGACGAGGTGAGGCTCGCGGCAGAGGCGCAGCCGGTGCTGCGGTGGGTGCGCGAGTACGGCTCCGGCGAGCAGTTCTTCTCACCCGCGGACGGTTTCGAAGCGGTCGAGACGGACGCCGAGGACGTCGCGATCATCGCGTTCACCTCCGGCACCGCCGGCGAGCCGAAGGGCTGCGTGCACCTCCATCGCGACCTGCTGGCCGTCTGCGACACCTTCGGCGCTCGGGTCCTGCGTCCGCGGGAGGACGACGTGTCCACGGGGACGCCGCCGCTCGCGTTCACCTTCGGCCTGGGCGTCAGCGTTCTCTTCCCGATGCGCGTCGGCGCCTCCACCGTGCCGATAGGCCAGCCGTCGATGGACGCGGTGGTCGGCGCCATCGAGCGCCACTCGATCACGACGCTGTCGACCGCCCCGACGATGTACCGGGCGATGCTGCGAGACGCCGACCTCTCCCGCGTGCATTCGCTGCGCGCGTGCGTGTCGGCGGGGGAGCCACTGCCGGCGGCCGTCGCCACGGCGTGGACGGAGCGCGTCGGCGTGCGCATCATCGACGGCATCGGCTCCACGGAGATGCTGCACATCTTCATCGGCTCCCCTGCCGAGGAGGCGCGCCCGGGGTCGGTTGGCCGACCGGTGCCGGGCTACGACGCGGTCGTGGTGGACGAGGCGATGCATCCCGTTGCGCCGGGGGTGGTCGGCCGCCTTGCGGTGCGCGGCCCGACCGGCTGCCGTTACCTCGACGACCCTCGGCAGTCGGTCTACGTCGTCGATGGCTGGAACGTCACCGGCGACGCGTTCCGCTTCGACGAAGACGGCTACTTCTGGTTCGCCGCCCGCACTGACGACCTGATCGTCTCTGCCGGCTACAACATCTCGCCGCTGGAGGTCGAGGGCGCGCTCCTCCAGCACGATGCGGTCGCAGAGTGCGCCGTCGTCGCCTCCCCGGACGAGGCACGAGGCAACGTCGTCAAGGCGTTTGTCGTGACGTCCGATGGCGCAGCTCCGGGAGACGAGCTCGCAGCGGAGCTCCAGCAGCACGTCAAGGAGCGGATCGCGCCCTACAAGTACCCGAGGCGGATCGAGTTCGTCGACGCCCTTCCCCGCACGCTGACGGGGAAGGTCCAGCGAGCCGTGCTGCGGAAGCGCGAGGGGGACGCAGCGGCGGTCTGAGCCAGCGTCACGACGGTGGCCCGCGACGATCGACCTTGGCCAGCGCGCGGGCGGTCCGCTCGGGACGTGACGCCGGGATGAGCGCGCCACGCGTTCGAGCGCCCACGTGGCCGCCGCTCGGTCGTCACTCTCCTCCTCTCAGCCGCTCCCCAAGCCGCGAATATCTCCGCGAGGTATCCGGCGTCGCCGCCGCCCGCGCCACGACGCCCGCCTGCCCGACGATCAGCGTCGCCAGCCGCGCGCGCGTCATCGCGGTGTAGAGCATCTCTCGCCTCAGGAAGTACGCGCCCGCGGCGGCGTGGGCGATGACGATGGCCACGGGCAGCTCGATCCCCTGGCCCTTGTGGATCGAGCACGCGTAGGCGAGCTGCAGCTTCGGCGCCTCCTCCTCGGGCAGGTGGACGACCGCGCCGTCGGCCTCGACGACGAGCACCTCGCCGTCCTCGTCGTGCTCGAGCAGTCGGAGGATCGTGCCGTTCATGAGGCCGAGCTCGTGGAGGTTGCGGCCTGAGAGCATGAGCTTGTCCCCGACGCGCAGGCGGCCGCCGAGGACCTGACGGCCGCTGGGGTTGAGCGTCTCGCGTAGGCGGGCGTTCAATGCGTCGATCCCCAGCGCGCCGCGGTAGACCGGCGCGAAGACCTGGATGTCGGCGAGCGGGTCGACGCCGAAGTGCGCCGGCAGGCGCTCGGTGACGAGCGTGACGACCTCGTCGAGGGCCGCTCGGGGATCGGCGCGTTCGATCAGGAAGAGGTCGCGGGTCATCGACTCCGACGCGACGAAGGACGGCGGCCTCCCCTCGCGCACGGAGTGAGCGCCGCGCACGATCATGCTCCCCGCTGCCTGGCGGAAGATGTGCGTGAGCTCGGCGATCGGTACGGGCCTGGCCTCGACGAGCTCGGCGAACGGCTTGCCGGCGCCGACCGGTGCGAGCTGGTCGGCGTCGCCGACGAGGACCACGTGCGTTCCCGGGCCGACGGCGTTGAGGAGCGTGACGAGCAGCTCGAGGTTGGCCATCGAGGTCTCGTCGACGATCAGGAGGTCGGCGTCGAGCTCGTCGACAGTGGGTCCCTGGCCGGGGATCCCGCCGAGCGCGGAGTGGACGGTCGACGCGTCGATGCGGCTGGACTCGGCCATCCGACGGGCGGCGCGGCCGGTCGGCGCGACGAGGAGCACCGACGCCTTCTGCGCCTTCGCGGCGGCGCAGATCAGCCGGATCGTCGCCGTCTTGCCCGTGCCCGGCCCGCCGGTGACGACCGAGAGCCGGGAGCCGAACGCGGCCCGGATCGCCGCCGACTGCTCGGGCGCCGGGATGAGGTCGTCCGCGGGCGTTGTCCCGGCCGCCTTCAGGCTGGCCGGCGCGCTCGCCAGCTCGCGCACGATCTTCGCGAGCTCGCGCTCGAGCTCGGCCGTCTCCGGCCGGTAGGCCCAGACGGCATTCTCCGCTCCGATCTCGACCACGATGTCGCCGGCGTCGACCATCTCGCTGAGCCGGTTGGAGCCAGGCGTCGCGCCCAGCAGCTCGGCGGCCCGAGTGGCGAGCTCGGCCACCGGCAGGCACGTCGAGCCGTCCCGCTCGGCCTCGCTGAGCACGTGCAGCAGGCCGGCGCGCGTTCGCGCAGGCGAGTCGGCGGCGACGTCGACCGAGCGCGCGATCGTGTCCGCCGTCTGGAACCCGACGCCGAACACGCTGGTGAGGTCGTACGGGCGCTCGCGCACGACGCGGTGGGCGCGCGGTCCGTAGTGGGCCTCGATGCGCGCGACGAGCCACGCGAGCCCGTGCGGCGCGAGCAGGAGGTGCAGCGCTCGGCTCGAGCGCAAGCTGTCCCAGGACGTGACCGCCTCGGTGATCCGCCCCCGGCCGAGACCGAGTCTGCGAAAGGCGGCGTGCGGGTCGCGGTCGATGACCTCGAGGACAGCCTCGCCGTAGAGGTCGAGCAGCCTCCCGGCTCGTGTGCTGCCGACATGCCGGACCCGCCTGAGGTATGCGAGCAGTGCGGCCTCGCCTGCGGGTGCCAGCGGTTCGGCGGTCGCGACCTTGACCTGCAGCCCGTAGCGCCGGTCCTCCTGCCACAGGCCGTCGATGCGCACCCGCTCGCGCTCCTCGAGGTGGGCGATCGTGCCGACGAGCACGACCTCGTCGCCGGCGCGGTCGGCGTCGATGACCGCGAAGCCCGTCTCGTCGCTCGCCCAGCGGCGCCGCCGGATGAGGACCTCGTCGTGGAACGGCGTGCCGGGGATCCCCTCGATCATGCCCGTCGCTCCGCGCGCATAGGCGGGGGTCAACCCCACAACCGCTGTCGCAACCCAGAGGCCCGTGCGATCGGGCGGTCGACGGCGGCGCGGATCGACTCCTCCGTAGCGACCAACATGAGGTGCGTCCGCGCGCGGGTGACGGCGGTGTAGAGCAGCTCGCGCGTGAGGATCGGCGACGCCGGGTCCGGGAGCAGCACCGCGGCGGTGTCGAACTGGGAGCCCTGGCTCTTGTGCACCGTCATGGCGTAGACGGTCTCGACCGCGGCAAGGCGAGTCGGACTGAAGAACACGATGTCGCCCTGGCGCTCGAAGGCTGCGGTGGGACGGCCGGTGGTCGGGGAGGTGACGACGACGCCGGTGTCGCCGTTGTAGAGCCGGATGCCGTGGTCATTCTCGGTGACGAGGAGCGGGCGGCCGACATACCACTGCTCGGTGCCGAAGCCGGGCAGCTCGCCGGCGAGCCAGGTCTCGATGCGCGGCATCCAGGTGGCGACGCCGTGGGCGCCGCGGCGGTGGGCGCAGAGGACGCGGAACGCGCCGAGCTCTCGGATTGCCTGCGCGGCGTCGCCTGAGCGGGCGGCTTCGATGACGGCGAGACCCGTACGGACTGCGGCCTCGCGCACAACCGACTGCTGGTCGAGCGTGGCCGGATCGCCCGCGTCCGCGTTGATCCAGGTGATGTTCTCGTCGCCGAGCGCGCCGATGGCCCCGTCGGCGTCGCCCGCGTGGATGGCGTCCGCGAGGCGCTCGATCCCGCCCCCGAACCGGTGGACGGTGCGCAGCAGGACGATGCCGTCGCCGACCGCAACGTCCGCGGCCGGAGCGGTGCCCTCGACGGACGAGCCGGTCGCGGACTCCACCGCGGCCCGCACACTCGTGCTCATGCGCGGCCCAACAGCGGCCGGCCCGACGATGTCGCCGAGCACGGCGCCGGCCTCGATCGAGGTGAGCTGGCCCGGGTCGCCGACGAGGATCAAGCGCGCCTCCCGGCGGACGGCCTCGGTGAGCCGGGCCATCAGGGAGAGCGAGACCATCGAGGTCTCGTCCACGATCACGACGTCGTAGGGCAGGCGGTTGCCGCGATCGTGGCGGAAGCGGCTGTGGGTGCCGGGCTTCCAGCCGAGGAGGCGGTGGAGGGTGGAGGCTTCGAGCTCGAGCAGGCGCGCGCGGATCGCGTGGTCGACGTCGAGTCGCAAGGCCTCTGCGTGGACCGCCTCCGCGAGCCGCGCGGCGGCCTTGCCGGTCGGGGCGGCGAGCGCGACGAGCGGCGGCGCCATACCCGCGGCCAGGGCCTGCTCCTCGAGCAGCGCGACGATCCGGGCGACGGTCGTCGTCTTGCCGGTGCCCGGGCCTCCGGCTACGACAGCGAGCCGTCGCAGCACCGCCGCCGCGGCCGCCTGCTTCTGCCGGACATCGGGATCCTCCCCCTCGAACAGCCTGGTGATTCCGGCGGTGAGCAGGTCCATATGCACCGCGCCGCCTGCAGCGCCGGCCAGCGACTCGAGGTCGGCCGCGACCTGCTGCTCCTCGCGCCAGTAGCGGTCGAGGTAGAGCGCGCTGCCGACGAGCTCCAGGGGACGATCGGTGCCCACCAACCCGCTGGCTGCGACTCGCTCGACCCATCCGGAGGGCTCGGGCCAGGGCAGGGTCGCGAGGTCGATCGGGTCGTCGACGTCGACCGTCGCCGTCTCATGGATCCGCTCCAGGTCGACGAAGACGTGCCCGATGCGTGGCGCGCGGACCGCGAGTGCCGCGGCGAGGACCACCGAGTCGTCCGCCTCGTCGATCAGTCCGGCGAGGCGGCGGGCGACGTGGACGTCGGCGGCCGCGAGGACGCCCGCGTCGTTGAACTCGAGCAGGAGCCCGGACGCACCGCGCGCGAGGCGGACGTCGAAGCGGTCGCGCTCGTCGACCGCGGTCATGCGCGCTCACCACGGTTGAGGCGGACGGCGAAGCGCTCGCCGAGGTCGGTCACGCGCTCTCTCCGGTCAAGATAGACGGCGAAACGCGCAACGAGGGCGGTCGTCCGGCCTCGCCGCGGTCGAGCACGTCGCTGAGCGCCTCCACGAGTTGGGCCGACGGCTGCCAGGTGAATACGCCGCATGGGACGCCATCGACGACTGGCGTCTCCGTCCCGGTCATCCCGCGAACGAACAGGTACAGAACGCCTGCGAGGTTGCGCTCCGCCGAGTAGCCCGGCAGCCGCCAGCGCAGGTAGCGGTGCAGCGCGACCGTGTAGAGCAGCGCCTGAAGCCCGTAGTGCGAGTGCGTCATCTCGGCGCTGAGCGCGGCCGGCCGGTGGTGCCAGGCGGTCAGCTCCTCGCTCGGCGATGCGAGCCAGTTCGTCTTGTAGTCGACGACGGCGAAGCGCTCTCCGCCGAGCCGCACGACGAGGTCGATGCTGCCCGCCAGATAACCGCGCACGCTCGAGCGCAGCCGCGGGTCGAGCAGTCGCTCCGCGTAGCCGGCCAGGGGATCGCCCGGCGACGAGTGCCCCCGCAGCACGTCGGCGATCGCGGACAAGGTCAGCGCCGGCCCGCTCGGGTCGTCGCCGCCGACTAAAGGCAGCTCGAAGTCGAGCTCGTCGAGCCGGTCTGCTCGCGCGACGTCCCGCAGCGCGACGCCTCCCGCCATCGGTCCCAGTGGTGTCTCGATCGCGGCGCGGAGCCCGGCAATCACGCGGGAGAGGTCACCGAGCTCGACCCGTCGCCGTGCCTGTGCGGCCGCGACCTGCGTCGCGATCTCCAAGTCGAGATCCTCCGCCGCGAAGTCCAGGGACTCGAAGACACGGTGGACCAAAGTCCCGACCTCGACCCCGACCGGCATCTCGGCGAGCAGCGACGGCACCGCTCGCAGCGCGTCGGCGCCCTCGTCCTCGACCGGCGGCGCGTGCGGCGACGACTCGTCGTCGACGACGGGCTCCTCCGGCTCGCTCGCCACCCGCGCCTCGTAGGTGCCCGCGGTGATGTCGCTGAAGGACGTGCGGCGCCACCACCAGTCGAGGGTGCGGTCGAACGACGACGCCGACAGCTCCGACGTCGCGATCACGTCGCCCGGCCACGACACGGTCGGGCCGAGCACCGAGGACGAGACGCTGACGCGATCCCCCAACGCGCGGAGCCGCTCGCGAGCGGCATCGTCCGTCGGGACGGCGGCGCCGGACGTCGCCACGTTCCCGTCGCCATCGCGCGCGAACAGCAGTCGCGACAACGCGGAGTCGCGGCTGGAGAACGACCCGGCCCACCACACGACCGCCTGGTGCTTCGCGCGCGTCAACGCCACGTACGCGAGCCGCAGATCCTCTCCACGCTGCTCGTCGACGTGCTGCTTCACGTGCCCCTTCCATTGCGGGCCGTGGAGCCCCACGTCGATCGTCCGCTTCCCGTCGGCGTCGTGGAAGGTCACCGGGTTGCTGTTGTCCGAAGGGATCCAGGAGGGCTCCCAGAGGTCGGGGTAGTAGACGACCGGGAACTCGAGCCCCTTGCTGCGGTGCATCGTCAGCACCTGGACCGCCTCGGCGTCGCTCTCGAGCCGGCGGCTGCGCTCCTCGTCGTTGTTGTCCCGCGCCGCCTCGAGCACGCGCGCCCGCAGCCACCCGGTCAAAGCCGTGGCGCCCATCTGGTCGGCGACCGCCGCGGCGTGGAGCAGCTCGCCGACGTGCCGCAGGTCGGTCATCCGCCGCTCGCCGTCGACCATGCCCAGGACGCGAGCGGGCAGGCCCTCCTCGAGCGTGATCGCCTCCATCAGCGACGCGACGCCCTTCACGCGCAGGACACGCGCCCAGTGGTGCAGGCGCCGGTGCACGCCCTCCCAGGCGTCGTCGTCCGCGGCGGCGACCTGCTCGGTCGTCCAGCCGAGGATCGTCGTCAGCGCGGCCGAGCGCGCGCGCGGTGGGTAGGAGGGGCGCTCGATCGCCTCGAGCACGCGCAGCCACTCGCGGGCCGGCTCGGTGCCGAACACGCTGCCGGCGCCGTTGATGACGGCGGGGACGTCGACCGCCTCCAACGCATCACGGACGCGCGACGCGTTGCGGTTCGTCCGCACGAGCACGGCGATGTGGCCCGGGCGCACGCTCCCCTCGCCGTCAATCGACGCGCCCGAGCGCAGCAGCGAGACGATGTCGGCCGCCACGTCGCAGGCGACGTGTTGCCGCGCGGGCTCGAGCAGGGCGTAGCCGCGAGCCGTGAGCCCGACCGCGTCGCGCGGGACCGCCCGGATCCGGAGCGGCGCGCCATCCGGCGCCCCGCGCAGACGAGTGGCTCGGTTCGCCTCGGCGGCGCGGACCTCCCGGTAGACGATCCCCTCGTGCCCGAGCTTCGCTCCGCCGAACAGCGCGTCGTAGGCGTCGATCAGCCCCTGGTCGCTGCGCCAGTTCGTCGTCAGCGTGGCCTCCGAGCCGGCGGTCCGGGCGGCCTCGATGTACGCGTAGACGTCGGCGCCGCGGAACGCGTAGATCGCCTGCTTCGGATCGCCGATCAGCACGAGCGTGACCTCGCCGTCGCCGAACGCGGTCTGCATGATCCGCCACTGCACCGGGTCGGTGTCCTGGAACTCGTCGACGAGCACGACGCGGTAGCGGGCGCGCAGCCGCGCCGCGGCGACGGCCCCACCCTCGCCCTCCAGCGTGTCACTGAGGCGCGTCAGCAGGTCGTCGTAGGTCATCACGCCCATGCGCCGCTTGCGGGCCTCGACCTCGTCGCGCGCGGCGCGCGCCAGCCGCACCCGCATCGCTTCGATGGTGTTGTCGGGCGCGTCGGCCGGCTCGATCGGCGCGGCCGGATTCTCGATCGCCGCCGTCGCGATCGCCATCGCCTGCCCGCGGCTGAACTCCGGGACGCCGCGGCGGTGGAAGCGGCGCAGGTAGAGGTCGTCGACCACCTCGTCGCGGAGGTCGCTGATGTCCTCCACGAACGTCGTGTCGGCCTCGATGTCGCCGAGCACGCCGAGCCCGCCGAGTACCTCCTGGCAGAAGCCGTGCGTCGTCGCGATGGTCGCGGAGTCGAAGTCGGCGAGCGCAGCCGCGAGACGCGCGCGCCGCACCCCGACCACCGTCGGCGCGCCGGTGGCGAGGAGCTGCACGACCGCGTCGTCCTCGGGTGGCGCGCCCGCCAGCGCGCGCTCGAGCCCCTGCTCCGCGCTGACCAGCCGCTCGCGGACCCGCTCGCGCAACTCGCCGGTGGCCATGCGCGTGAACGTCACCATCAGGATCTGCTCGAGCGGGATGCCCTCGGCGACGTAGCGAGCGGCCAGCGCGGCGATCGTGAACGTCTTGCCGGTGCCCGCGCTCGCCTCGAGCACGGTCACACCGGTCGGGAGCGGGCCGCAGACGTCGAACGACTCGGTCATCGGTGCTCGACCTGCTCCCAGCCGAGCACGTCGTCCCACATCCGGCGTGCGTAGGCGTCGAACGCGGTGCTCCCGAGCAGCTCGTCGAAGGGCAGGACACCTCCGAAGGCCAGCTGGTGCTCGAGGTCCTCGCCCTCGCCCGCGAAGTTCCACGGGCCGTCCCATTCACCCGTCGCGGCCTTGACCGGATCGCTCCCGGCGTGGAGCGCCTCCGCGTAGGCGGCCGAGGACTTGCAGGCGATCGGCAACGGCTCGCGCCGGCCCTCCTCGAAGAGCGTCACCAAGGCCTCGAGGTGCTCGAGGGCGAGCTCCGGGGCGAGCCTGGGCAGCCGGACGACGGTCACGGTCGTCCCGCGCGGCGCGCTGCCGTAGACCGCGCGGCCGACGGTCGCCGCCTCGAACGGGCGCTCCGGGTATGCGGCGGTGAGCGCGAGGAACCGGACCCAGGTCATCAGGCGGTGCCGCGGGTTCACCCGTGAGTACGTGACGCTGCGCAGCAGCGTGCCGTAGACGTCGGGGACGGTGCCGCTCAGCCGCCGGTCGTCCGGGAGCGTGACCCGGACGTCGACCGAGGCCGGTTCGGCCGTATCCGGCAGTAGGCCCGCGGCGTGCTGGACGATCTGGTCGACCTCGGGCAGGAGCTTGGCGATGACCGGCCCGGACAGGTTGCCGGGGGGGAGGGCGCCGCGGGCGAGCTCCGCGCCGACGGCCGCGTCCTCGGTCGCGCCCGCGAGGCGGGCGTCGAGCAACCGCTGGCCGATCTGCCACGACTCGAGGTTGTCGAGGTCGATCGGGAGGGCGTCGGCGACCTCGTCGGCGTAGGTCGCGACGCTGAAGCCCAGCCGCTGGCGGAGGAACGCCTTCACCGGATGGCGGACGAAGTTCACGAGATCCTCGAGCTCCACCACGGGAGAGGGCTCGGGCGGGAGCGGGCCGGTCAGGAACGGCAGGGGCTCGGAGCGCTCGTCCTGCATCGCGCGGGCGCCGTCGAGCGTGACGCGGTTGAAGCTCCAGGCGCGCTCGCCGGCCAGTACGCCAGGGCTGAAGTTCCGTGGGTCGAAGGGCTGCAGCGGATGGCGGACGAGCACCTGCGCGCGGGCATCGCCCTGGACCGTGCGATCGATCACGTCCAGCAGCTCCCCGACCGGCACGGCGGGTGGTCGCGGCGTGTTCGTGCGCACGTCGTTGCCCGCGTACGTGACGATCAATCGGTCGCTCGCCGCCATCAGCGCGTCGAGCAGCATCTGGCGGTCCTCCGGACGCGGGTCGCGGTCGCCGACGTGCGGGTCGAGCAGCATGATGTCGTCGCCGTCGCGCGGGGCCTTGCGGGGGAACGCGGCGTCGTCGAGGCCGAGCAGGCAGACGACCCGGTGCGGCACCGAGCGCATCGGCACGAGCGTGCAGATCGTCAGGTGGCCGGTGCGGAAGTTCGCGCGCGTCGGGCGGCCCTGGAGCCGCTCGGCGAGCAGGGCCCGCACCTCGTGCAGGGTGAGCGCGACGTCGTCGGCGCCGGCGGCCTCGCGCACCACGTCGTCGAGGATGCGCTCGAGCTGCGCGCGCTGCCAGGCGTCGCGCTGCGAGGTCGCGGTCAGGGCGTCGGCGGCGGTCGCGATCGCCTGCACCCACTCGCCCACGGGCGTGGCGGTGTCGAAGACGTCGACCGCGGCCTGCAGGCGCTCGACGAGCTCGGCGAGACGGCCGGCGAGGTCGATGGCGAGGCTCTCGACGTCGTCGACGGGCAGGACGCCCTCGAACAGCCGGTGGCCCTCCTCCGTCATCGTCACGCCGACGAGCACGCGGTCCAGGCCCGCCCTCCAGGTTCCGGCGGCCAGGTCCTGCAGCTTGAAGGGGGCGCGGTGCGCGGCGTCGAGGCCCCAGCGGATGCCGCTGTCGGCGACCCAGTCGCGGATCCGGGTGAGGTCCTCGTCCTCGAGGCGGAAGCGCCGCCGCACGGGCTCGCGGTCGGCGAGGTCGAGCACGTCCGATGCGGTCAGGCGGCGGCTCGCGAGGTCGAGCAGCTGCGCGACGACGCCGAGCACCGGGTTGGTCTGGCGCAGGGAGCGGTCGGCGAGGCGGACCCGCAGGTCGGTCGGGCGCAGCTCCTCCGGGAGCGGCTCGAGCTCGTCGTCGTCGACCGCTTCGCTGGCGCCGAACGTGGCCTGGATCAGCGGCGCGAACGTCTCGATGTCCGGGCACATCACGATCACGTCGCGCGGCTGCAGGGTGTCGTCCTCCTCCAGCAGGTGGAGGATCGCGTCGCGCAGGACCTCGACCTGGCGCGCGCGGCCGTGGCAGGCGTGGATCTGGACGCTGCGGTCTCTTGGATCGAGATGCGGCCGGGCGTCGGGGGTGTCCGGGAGCGGGATGCCGGGCGGGGAGCGGTCGGCGCGCACGTCGGCCTGGATGCGGCTGAGGAGCGTGTCTCCGGCGAGCTCGATCGGGTGGTGGTGATCGACGTGCTCGTGGGTCCCGAGCACGAGCTGCATCTCTCGCGCGTCCTGGCCCCAGGAGGCGAGCAACCGGTTATCGGGGAGCGTCGCGGTCGGGTCGTCGGCGCGGCGCACGACCGGTGGCCGGTCGCCGATCTTGTCCCACAGTGCGGGGGAGGGGTGGAGGAGGAAGACGTGGACCGCGCGCCCGGCCGCCAGTGCGCGGAGGACTTCGAGGTGGCCGGCCGGCAGGCGCGTGAGGCCGAAGAGCGAGATGCGCTCGGGGAGGTCGAGGAGCGAGGGCTCCTTTCTGAGCCGCTCGCACGCGGGCTCGAGCCGCTCGGCGGGGCTCGGCTCGGCGAGGCGCTCGCGCAGCCGCCGCCACAGCTCGGCCTGCCAGGCGGCCTCAGGCGGGACGTCGACCTCATCCCGCTCCCAGCCGCACACCATCGCGGGCCGGTGCAGCGCGTAGCGGTCGAACAGCTCGGCGAGGTGGCGGACGGTCGCGAACCGGCGCGCACGGCGGTCGGCGTCGTCCTCCTCGCCCAGGTGGACTGCCAGACTGCGCAGCCACGGCTCCTCCAGGCACTCGCCGACGACGTCGAGCAGCGGCCAGACAGCGCGCTGCGGCTGCCACGGATCCTGGTCGGGGTCGATCCCGGAGGCGGCCGCGACGGCGTCGCCCGCGAGCCGGCGCGGGAACGGGAACTCGACGTTCGCGCAGATGCCGTCGGAGCGGCCGGGCGTCGCGCCGAGGCTTGCCGACATCCGCTGCGTGAGCCAGCGCTCCATGCCGCGGGTCGGGACCGCGATGACGTCGGGCGCGAAGGGGTCGGCCAGCGGGTCGGCCAGCAGCCGGCCGAGCGCCTCGATCAGGGCGTCGGCTCGTTCAGCTCGGTGGATGTGAAGCAAGACGCAAGCGTTTCATGGGGGCAGGCGCACTAGCGATAGCGAGCCCTCCTTCCTGACACTTGGCACGAGGCTGCAACCGTTCCGGCACGGTGCGGCCTTGTTGCGGCACGAGACCGCGGAGAACGCTTCGATGGAGATCGCGCCACGCCAGGCCCCGCGTCTTGCGTTCGCGCCGATTGGGAGCGACTCCTCCCGCCGCCGACCGACCCGGACGCGGCGCGCGCCGCGGTTCGTCGTGCGCGCGGCTCGTAGCCGCCGCGGCGTACACCGCGGCCGGCGGCACGTTCTGGTTCAGCCGGAACAGGTTGCCCGGGTCGTCGCTCGCCTTGATCGCCGCCAGCCGGTCCCACGTCGCTCCCGGGTAGGCGGCGCGGACGCGCTCCTCGCCCTCGTCGCGGCGGGGTCGCCGTGGCTGAGCTCGTTCGCGAGGTCGGCGACCCAGGCGACGGGAGTCCACTGTTCTCGACGGCGGTCAGCCGCACCGCCGCTACGACGCGATCGTGATGAGCGCGACGCCCGCGAGCGCGCCGCCGACCCCGAGCTCCTGCCAGCCCGCTATCCGGTCGTGCAGCAGCACCCGCGCGAGCAGCACCGTGGTCACGGGATACATCGATGCGATGACCGACACCATGCCGCCCAGGCCGTAGGTGAGCGCGGCGGCGAAGAGGATGTTCGCGGCGACGTCGAGGGTGCCGACGCCGACCATGGCCAGCCGGTCCGCACGGGCGACCCCGACCTGTCGTCGCGCACCGGCGGCGAACATCATCAGGAGCGCGATCGAGGCACAGCGGTTCAAGGCCACCGCCCACAGGACACCGCCGTCCGAGGCACCGTCCATGCCGACGAAGAAGGCGCCGAACCCGACGGCGGCGAGGAGCGCGAACCCCACGCCGCCGGCGGTCCGGGCGCGGTCGTCCGAGCGCTCGACCGACGCCAGCGCGAGGCCGGCGAGCGAGAGTGCGAGCCCGGCGCTCTGCAGCGCTCCCGTGTGCTCGCCGGAAGCGAGGCCGACCAGCAGCGGGACGAGCGCTGCCGTGGCCGAGATCGGCGCCACCACGCTCATCGCGCCGACCGCCAAGCCGCGGTAGAGCGCCGCGAAACCGACCAGCTCGGCCGCGCCGGCGCCCGCTGCCCACAGCGCGAAGCGTGCGTCCGGGAGCGCCCCGCCCCACGCGACGGCAGCCGCGAGGACGAGCACGAGGCCCGCTGCCTGCGAGACGACCAGCACCGGGAGCACCGCGAGGTTCCGGCTCTTGATCCCGGCGAGGAAGTCCGACGACCCCCACGCGAGGCTGGCTGCGAGCGCGAGGGCGACGGCCGTCATGACCGCCACGGTCGCCGGTCGGCGTTGGGGTCGGTTTGGGCCCGCCTTGGGTGGCTCTGGTGCCCGGCTCAGCCGGCCGCGCGTGACAGCGCGCGCTGCACGAACGGCGAGCGCGGCAGGTCGTCGGCCCCCACCTGCACGACCGCGACCGAGTCGGGCAGCTGGAACGCCGCGTGCGGACGGCCGCCCAGCGACCGGACGAAGTCGTCGATCGCCGGCTGGACGACGTTGCTGTCGTGGAACGCGATGATCCCCGTCTCGCCGAGCGCCTCGAGGCAGAACCGGGCGTCGGTCAGGGCCGCCTCCTTGGTGTGCTCGCCGTCGATGAGACACAGCGCCGGCGCACCGGGAAGCTCGGACGGGACGAGCACGTCGGTGCCCACCTCGAAGGTCCGCACCTTGCTCAGGTCGGCGCCCGGCACTTCGTCGAGCAGGCCGAGCATGCGTTCCGTGCGGTTGTCCTCGTAGTGGAAGGTCTGGCCGCGGTCGTCCGGCTGGCTGGCCGGACGGGTGTCGATGGAGACGATCTCCGTGCAGCGCGCATCGGCCACCAGCGCCTGCAGCGAGCCGCCGAGGTGCGAGCCGATCTCGAGGTACCGGAACGGGCCGCGCTCGGCGACCGCCGCATGGAGCGCCAGCAGCGAGCGGCGGTCCGGTTCGGTGGTCTCCGACTCGATCGACGCCAGGAGCGTCGTGTCGAGCGCCGCGACCCGGGCCGCGAGCGCCTTCGCCCGCGCCAGATCCCCGACCTCGCCGGCGAGGCGGCGGGGGTGCACGAGCGCGAGCGGCCTCGCGCCTCGCTGCGGGTGCTCGCCGAGCGCGGGCAGACGCCCGAGCGCGTCGGCGCTCGCATAGATGACCAGGTTCTGGGCGTACCACCACTCGACGCGCTCGTCGTCCCACAGCAGCGGGCGCAGCGCGTCGACCGCCTCATAGCCGTGCCGCGCGAACAGGTCGGCCCAGTAGCCCGGCCACTGCTCGTTGACGTGCCCGTGACCGCCCTGGTCGGGGATCGCCGCCGAGAACGCCACGACCGGCGCGGTGGCGACGAGCGACGCGACGAAGCCGGCGGCCGCCGCCTCGGGAAGGTGCTCGGCGACCTCGAGCGAGATCGCGAGGTCGTAGCGCCGGCCGAGATCCAGCGGCGCCGCGAGATCGGCCTGGCGGAACGTGCCGGCGGGGACCTCGAGCTCGTCGGGGTCGACCCAGTCGCCGTCCACGCCGGCGACCTCGGCGACGCCGACGTCGAGCGCCGCGCGCATCCACGTCCCCCAGCCGCACCCGACGTCGACGAGGCTCCGCGCGGGGACCAGCTCGAGCAGCCTCGGCAGCACGGCATGGGCGGAATGGCGAGCGCCGGAGCGCAGGCCGGCGAAGAACGCTTCGTCGTACGAGCTCGTGACGGTCACGCGCTGCGTCGTCGCACACTCGAACCAGCGCACCCACTCGTGGACGACGTCGACCACGAGCTCCAGCTCGCCGGTCTGAGGCGGGGCCTGGATCGCGACGGTCAGGCGCGTCGTCGCGCCCGGGGCCACGCTCTCGGTGAACGGCGTGCGCAACGTCGGCAGCTCGAGCGCGACGCCGTCCGCGGTCCGCCAGCGATGTCCGACCAGGATCTCCGGCCGCGGCTCGGGCCCGCGCGGCCACCACGTGTCGCCGAGGTTCGTGACCTCGACCTGCACGTGGTGCGCGGTCTCGGCGGCGAGTGGGCGAACCGGGTGGACCAGTCGGACCCGCGCCGCGTAGGCGCCGGGGGCCACCGGCCGGTCCTCGTTCCAGCGTTCGACCTCGTCCGGAGTGGGGCGCGGCACCATCACGGGAGGGTCGCCCGCGGCGGGGGCGGCCGGCGGCCCCTGGTCGACTCGCTCGAGGAACGCCGCGACGGTCTGCTCGTCGGCCGCGTCCATCGGCGCGAGCCGGAGGTCCTCGACGTCCTCCGGGACGAACACGTGGTTGATCGGCGCCCCCGTGTCGTCGGTGATGCCGGGATGTGCGCGCTCGTACCAGTCCGCCTTCGCCCGCCGGCGCTCGACGTCGCCCAGCAGCAGGACGAGATGCAACAGCGGGGCGTCGACGACGCGCCCCGCGCCCTCGACCCGGATGTTCGAGTGCGTCCCGCCCGCGAACCGCCAGATCCCCGGCTCGTTGCGCACAAGCCGGACCTGGATGTCGCGCTCCCACAGGCCCTGCGCGATCGCCTCGCGGGGGCTCGGGTGCACCCACCGGCGCGGGAGCCAGCAGTGGGTCAGCTCGCGCTCGGCGACGAGCGACGGGAGCGCGTCGAGCAGCGCGCGGCTCGGGAGCTCGTCGTCGTCGACCCGCAGGATCCAGTCGCTCGTGCACTGGCGGTGGGCCCAGCCGAGGTAACGCTCCATGCCCGGCATCGGGGGAAGCACCGCGATCCGGTCGGCGAGGCCGCCGACGGCGGATGCGATCTGCTCGTGAGGACCGCGCTCGTCCAGGGCGAGGAACATCTCGTCGACGTGCGGGCGCCACGCCTCCAGCAGCAGCCGCACCTGCTCGGGGCGGCCGGACGTGATGACGCACAGCGAGAGCGTCGGGCGGCCCGCGGTCCGCGGTCCGCAGATCGCGGCTTTCAGCCGTTCGAGACGTGCGCGCATGCCCGGAAAACCTAGAAGAACCTGTCCGGCCCCTGCACATGTGAGACTGCCGACCCCATGAGCGAGTACACGGTCATCAGCGCGGACGACGTCGACGACGTCTACGCCGGCTCCAACGTCCCGGGCGAGTTCCGGCCCCTGAGCGACGCCCTCGCCTGCGAGCAGATGGCGGTGACGCTGATCCGCGTGCCTCCGCACTGCGACTTCGAGCAGGGCACGGGCCACTACCACGAGGGCCAGGAGGAGCTCTACATCGTCACGCGCGGCACGCTGACGATGCGCTTCGGCGACGAGATCCGCAAGGTCGGAGCCGGCTCGGTCGCGCGCATCGCCGCGCGGACGCCGCGGTCGCATCGCAACGAGGGCGACGAGCCGGTGGAGATGTGGGCGGTGTCGCGCCGGATCGATGAACCGGACTCGGTCAAGATCGACGACTTCTGGGAGGCGTCACCGGACGCGGCGCAGGAGCTGCCGCCCGCATAGTCTGGTACGGATTTGCCAGACAGATTGGTCAGGTGTATTTTGACCAGAATGAGACAAGGCACGCCGTTTCGCTTTGAAGGCCCGGTCTCGCCGGAGTTGCTCATCGACCGTCAGGCGGAGCTCTCGACACTGGGACGCCGTGCCGGCGACCGCGTGGGTGTGCGGCTGGCGGCTCCGCGTCGCTACGGCAAGACGAGCCTGCTGCTCGCGCATGCAGCGCAGCTGCGCGAGACCGGGTGGCGCACCGCGCACGTCGACTTCTCGCGCGTGACCGACATGACCGACGTCGCGCGCCGAATCGCTGCCGCGTACGCGCCGTTGGACAGCGGCTGGATCCGCGCCCATCTGGCGGGCCTGCTCGCCCGGCTGGGGCTGAGCGTCGGCACCGGCGGCGCGAACATCCTCGTCGGGCCGCGCCCCACCTCCCCGGATCCGGAGGCGGCGGAGACCGTCGTGTACCGGCTGCTGGACCTGCCGAAGACGCTGTGGGAACGCGACCAGACGTCGACGCTGGTGATCTTCGACGAGTTCCAGGACCTGCTCGTCGCCCGCCAGGACCTCGACGGTCTGCTGCGCTCGCGCATCCAGTACCACGAGGACGCGGCCGCCTATGTCTACGCGGGGTCGGAGCCGTCGATGATGCGCGAGCTCTTCGACGCGCGCGAGCGCCCGTTGTTCGGGCAGGCTGATCCGCTGGCGCTCGGCCGGCTGCCGCTCGAGGACGTGCTCACCGACCTCGCCGCGCGCTTCGAGTCCGAGCAGCTGGATCCCGGCGAGGCGCTCAGCGAGCTCGCCGTCTTCGCGGACGGCCATCCACAGCGGGTCATGCTGCTCAGCTACCTGCTCGCGGAGCAGCTCGCCGTGGGCCTGCCCGGAACGGCGGAGTCCGCGGCGCTCGTGCTCGACGACGCGCTGGAGCGCACCCAGGCCGCCCACCAGGCGCTCTGGAGCCAGCTCGGCCGCAGCGAGAAGGTGGTGCTGGCCGGCGCCGCCGACGGCGTAGCGCCCGCCAGCCGCGCACTCGCCGCCGAGCACCGGCTCGCCCGCCAGACCCTGCATGAGGCGGCCGACCGGCTGGTCGATCAGGGCCATCTTCGTCGCGAGGACACCGGCGTCAGGCTCATCGACCCGCTGCTCGGGGAGTGGTTGCGCCGGCGCTGAGCCTCGGGCTGGCGGGGGACCGTCGCGAATCAGGCGACGATCACACGGACGCGGCTGAGCGCGCCGGTTGCGCGCGCGAGCCGCGTGTCCGCCGTGATCAGCCGCACCCCCTCGCCGGCGACCGCCTCCGCCAGGGCCACATAGGTCGCGTCGTACGCCGTGAGGTTCTCACGCAGCTCCCAGATTCGCGGCACGAGCGCGTCGTGGCTGTGGCGCTCGACCGGCAGCGCGCGGAGGTCGTCGATGGCCTCGTCCGCACGCTCGGTCGTGGAGTCGCCCGCCGCGACGACGCGGCGGAGGACGCTCAGCACCTCGACGTCGAGCAGTTGCGGCGCGTGCAGGTCGAATTCGTGGACTCGGAGCTGCTCCGCGACGGCATCGCCGGCGCGCCGGCCGAGCAGGAGTTCGATCACAGCGCTCGCGTCGACGACGAGCATCAGCGCTCGGCTCGCTCAGTGTCTAGAAGCTCGGTCGCGGGGCCGCCGCGGACGGGCTCCCGATTCCGGATGCGTTCGAGCAGCTCCTCCGGCGACGGTCTGCGCGCGAGCCGTGGCAGCTCCCTGAGAATGAGATCCGAAAGGGTCGTGCCCTCGCGGGCGGCGCGTTCCTTCAGCGATCGGTGGAGATCGTCCGGAACGTTGCGGATCTGGATCATCGTCATGTGCTCCACATGTTAGCGTGTGGAACGCATGTTCTGTGCTTGGGCATGCCGCACCCAGACCAGGCGACGCGGACTCGCCCCTCGTCTAGATCCGCCGCTCCGGCTCCGTCATCTCCCCGCCCGCGTCGCCCGTGTTGACCGTCCCCTCGGGCTCGATCAGCAGCACGTGCGCCTCCTCGTCGGCCCGAGGGCAGTGCTCGACGCCGCGCGGCACCACGAACAGCTCGCCGGCCGTGAGCTCGACGTCGCGGTCGCGGAGCTGGATGGTGAGCCGGCCCGACAACACGAGGAAGAAGTCGTCGGTGTCGTCGTGCTTGTGCCACACGAACTCGCCGTGGGCCTTCACGACGACGAGCTTGTAGTCGTTCATCGTCCCGACGATCCCGGGCTGGAACGGGCCGTCGAGCAGGCCGAGCTTGTCGGCGAGGTTGACCTTGTTCTCCAACTTCAGGCCTCCGCAGCGAGCAGCTCCTCGAACGCCGCGTCGAGGTCCTCCCCGAGCACATCGGCGTCCGGCAGCGTCTCGGCGTCAGTGTAGATCCCGAAGCACACCCGGCCCGCGACCATCACGACGCCGATCGACAGCGCGTGGCGCTCGGCCAGCGGCACCGCGGAGTGGACCTCGCGCAGCCGGCAGCCGTAGAGGTAGCGCGGGACGGCCGGCCCCGGGACGCTCGAGATCGTGAGGTTGGACATGCGCGGATGCGCGAAGGCGTGCGCGAGCGTGCGCTGGAACGGGCCCGGTGTGAGCGAGAGCGCGCGGAAGGCGGCGTCGAGGTCCTCGGCGGCGCCGTCGCGCCCGCGCTTCGAGGTCGCGCGGTGCACCGACTCGAGGCGCGCGACCGGGTCCGGCTCGTCGCACGGCAGGTCGATGAACACGAACGAGATGCGGTTGCCGCCCTCCGCGTCGCCCGCGCCGCGCACGTCGGCCGGCACCATGACCTTGAGCCCCTGCGGCGCCTCGCCCCGACGCCACGCGAAGCGTCGCAGCGCCCCCGCGCAGGTGGCGAGCACGACGTCGTTGGGCGTTACGCCGAACCGCCGCCGCAGCGTCCGCAGGTCATCGAGCGACCGCGTCACGCGGACGTGATGGCGCCGCGGCGAGCCCGGGCGGTTCAAGGAGGAGCCGGGCGCGGGCGGGAGCAGGGTGCCCGACAGCGTTCGCGCACCGCGGCTCGCGAGGCCGGGGAGGCCGCGCAGGCGACCCGGTGACGCGGCGAGGCGCACCGGCGCGAGGGCGATCGCGGCGCCGTCGGCCGCGCGGTCCGCGACTGCGCGGGCCAGCCGCTCCGTACGCGAGGGCGCGGGCGCCGGTCTCCACGCGGGCACCGCTCCCGGGCGAGCCGTGGCACCGGGCTTGGAGTCGAACATCATCTCGCCGAGCTCGACCACGGCGGTGCCGTCGACCATGCAGTGGTGCATCTTCCCGACGATCGCGAGGCGCCCGTCGGGCAGGCCGTCGGCGATCCACATCTGCCACAGCGGGCGGTCGCGGGGGAGCGGGGTGGAGAAGATCGCGTCGGCGATCTCGTCCAGATCGTCGCCCTCGGCGTGGAGCAGGTGCGCGGCGGGGTCGAAGTCCGGGTCGTCGACCCACAGCGGCCCGTGCACCCCGAGCGGCACCGAGGCGAGCTTCTGCCGGTAACGGGGCGCGATTGCGAGCCGCCCGGCGATGTGGTCGAACAGCTCGGCGAAGCCGGGGCGCGGGGCGTCCTCCGGCGGCTCGAAGGTGGAGACCCAGCCCACGTGCATCGGCGCGTTCGGGCTCTCGACCGCGAGGAAGGAGGCGTCCAGCGCCGACAGCCGCCCGGCGCTCACGTCTCCTCCAGCAGCGGCCGCCAGTGATCGTGCGTCAGTCGCGCGGGCTCGGTCGCGGCGCAAAACTCCGTCACAACGGCGGCGAAGCGGTGGGGCTGGGCCTCCTGCGGCATGTGGCCGGCGTCCTCGAAGACGACGAAGCGGCTGCCGGGCATCGCCTCGTGCGCGGTGGCGCCGTGCGCGACGGGGATGATCGAGTCGTCCTCGCCCCACACGATCAGCGAGGGCAGCGTGGCCGCGAGCGCGAGCCGGCTGTTGGCGCTGACGCGCTGGCCGCCGGGCTCGACCACCGCCCGCAGCGTGTGGAGGAAGGCCTGGCGCGAGCCGGCGTTGTCGAGCGCCGCGAAGCCGCGTGCGAGCACGGCGATGTCGCCGGCCGGCCGCAGCCCGACGCGCGCGAGCAGGCCGCCGAGATCGCGGCCCAGGCCGACCAGCCGCTGCGAGGTGAGGGCCGGGAGCACGTAGTCGGAGCCTGGCAGCGACGCGGCGCGCAGCAGCAGGTGGACGTCACGGCCGAGCCCGCCGCTGGAGACGAGCACGAGGCGCTCCGTCCGCTCGGGGAACTGGTAGGCGAACTGCATCGCGATGCCGCCGCCGAGCGAGTGCCCGACGACCGTTACGCGCTCGTGGCCGAGCGCGGTCACGACGTCGCGCGCGCCGCTCGCGTGCGCGCCGAGCGAGTAGTCACCGCGCGGCGTCGCGGACCGGCCGTGACCGAGGAGGTCGGGCGCGATCACGGTGAAGCGCTCGCTCAGCAGCGGCGCCACGCGCGCCCACGTCTCAGACGAGTTGGCGATCCCGTGCAGCAGCAACAGCGCGGGGCCGCTGCCGGCTGTCCGGTAGCTCACGCGCTGGCCGTGCAGGGTCATCTCGTGCTCCTCGAACGTCACTCACCCTCAGGAGAGCACGTGGGCGAGCGCGATCCACGGTTCGAGGGGGGTCGACCCCGCCGTTTGGAGGGTGTAGGGGCCGGAATGGGGGGATGGCCCGGCCTTCGATTCTCACCCACGCCCTGCTTTCCGGATATAAGGCGTCATGTCCATGCTGGGGACGGGCAGCGTGTTCGCCGGCCACCGCGTCGAGGCACTCGTCGGGCGCGGCGGCATGGGGGTCGTCTACCGCGCGCGCCACCTCGAGCTGGATCGCATCGTCGCGCTGAAGGTGATCGGGTCCGAGCAGCTCGAGGATCCCGTCGTCCGCGAGCGCTTCCTGCGCGAGGCGCGGGCCGCCGCGTCCGTCGACCACCCCAACGTCATCCCGTTGCACTACGCGGGCGAGGAGGATGGCGTCGCCTTCCTCGTCATGCGCTTCGTCGACGGCGACGATCTGCGCAATCTCGTCCGCCGTGAGGGACCGCTTGCCCCTGATCGTGCCGCGGACATCGCGGTGCAGGCAGGCGAGGCGCTCGATGCGATCCACGCCGCCGGCTACGTGCATCGCGACGTCAAGCCCGCGAACCTCCTGCTCGCCCGCGGCGGCCATGTCTACGTGACCGACTTCGGCGTCGCGAAGCGCGTTCTCACGCGCGGCGGCGCAACGCAGACCGGACATTGGGTCGGCACGCTCGACTATGCGGCGCCGGAGCAGATCCGCGGTGGGCGGATGGACGCCCGTGTCGACGTCTACGCGCTGGGGGGAGTGCTCAACTTCATGCTCACCGGCCAGGTGCCGTTCGATCGCGAGACCGACGAGGCCAAGATGTACGCGCATCTGACCGACGCCCCGCCACGGCCTTCCGCGATCCGCCCGGAGCTGCCGACCGAGCTCGACACGGTCGTTGCCAGGGCGATGGCCAAGGAGGCCGACGACCGCCATCCGTCGACCGGCGACCTGGGACGAGCGGCGTTCGTGGCGGTCCACGGGGAGCGCGAGGCGGGAACCGAGCGGATGGTCGCGACCGGCGCCGCCGCGCCCGGCGGCGCGCCGAGCGAGCCGGGGCTCGCGGACGAAGCGCCCACGCGGTCGGCGCCCGATCGGCCGGGGTCGGGAGCAGGCGGTGCGCGCCGTCGGCTGGCCTTGGTCGGTGGCGTGGCGGCGCTCGCGGTCGCGGCGGCGGTGCTTCTCCTCGGCGGCGGCGGGGGCCCGCGGCAAGATCCGACGCCGACGCCGACTCCGCCAACGGGCGCGGTGGTGGGCACGACGATCACGGGGATCGCGGACCGCCCTAACAGCGTGGCGGTCGCCGGAGGCGACGTCTGGGTGATGAGCTTCCGCAGCCGGCGGCTGATCCGGATCGATGGCGCGACCTCACGCGCGCGGCCGGGCGGGCCGGCCGTCGGTCCGGGAACCTCCGACCTGAGCGGCGCCGGCGATGAGCTGTGGGCGTCGAACTCGCGACCCGGGAGGTCGCGCGTGTCGATGCGCGAACCGGGCGGGTCACCGCGCGCCTGACGGCGCCGGCCCCACCGCTGGCCGTCGCCGCGGATCGTGACTCGCTGTGGGTCGCGACCGACGCGGAGGTGCTCCGCTACGACCGCCGCACGCGGCGACGGCTCGACCGGATCGGGATGCCCGCCGGCGTGGTGGCGATGACCGTCGCGCCGGGCGGCGTCTGGATCGCCGAGCGTCACACGCCGACGCTCGCGTTCGTGCGGGCCGCGACGGGTCGCGTCGCGTCAGGCGTGCGCCTGTCGGGGCAGCCCTACGACGTCGCGTTCGGCGCCGGATACCTGTGGGCCAGCATCCGCGCCGACGACTCCGTCGCGCGCGTCGACCCCAAGACGCGCGCCGTGGTGGCGATCGCGGCGGCCCGGCGTCCGTCGCAGCTCGCAGTGGCGTGCGGCCTGGTCTTCGTCGCCGGCTACACGGATCACGCCGTCGTGACGATCGATCCGAAGACGAGTCGGCCGGTGGGCAGGCGGCTGGAGACCGGCTTGAATCCGTTCGCCGTCGTCGCCGACGGCCGGCGGGTCTGGGTCACGTCGGTCGGGAGCAACAACGTCGCCCGGATCGACTGCCCCAGGTCATAGGTCTCGGCGGTTGACCACGCCGTTCTGGAGGGCGCGCATCGCGAGCGCCGCGCGCTTCTGGTTCTGCGGGAGATCCTGGAGGGCGAAGACGTCGAAGAGCTGGCGCAGGGTGCCCTTGACGGTGTCGACCGTGACGACCAGCTCGTCGGCGATCTGCCGGTTGGAGGGCGGAGCGGCGTAGGTCGAGTCGCGGTACGGCCGGCACAGCGCCGTCAGCACTCGCCGCTGCGCCGGGCTGAGCGCCAGGTCGGTCTTGGCCTGCTGCGCCGTGCGGGTGGGTGCGCTGCCGGTCGGCGCCTCGGCGGGCGTGCAGTACGCGATCAGCGTCTCCCCGACGGCGAGGACGTCGCCGTCCCGTAGCCGCCGCCGGCCATGCACGCGCTCGCCGTTGAGGCGCGTGCCGTTGTGCGAAAGGCCCTCGTCGCACAGGACCCAGCTGCTGCCGACACGCTCGATCTCGGCGTGCAGCCGCGAGACCTCCGTGTCCCACTCCAGGCTGACGTCGCTCGACGGCCGCCGCCCGATCGCGATCCGCTGCCGCTCGTCGCCGAGCTCGAGGATGACCTGCCGGTCGTCACCGTCGCGGTAGAGCAGGAACGGGATCCCGAGGCGTTCAGCCTGGATCCGCTCTCGCAGCTCCGCGGGCGCGGCCACCCCGGGGTCGAGGGGAGACGGGCTCACGGCCGCACTCTAAGCCCATCGGCGACGCGAAGGTGTGGACCGATCCACACCGTCGCGCGCGCGTCCGCCACCCAAGGCCCATATGACGCGGGCCCGGGCGGCGGGAGCCTCGTGAGGCACCCAGAAACGGCCGCCGCACCATCCGAGGAGCGGCGCCTCGAGGAGGCCCACGATGCGCTCCACCCCGCGGAACTTCCGCCCGGGGCGGGGCCGGTGGCCCGCGCTCTCGCTGACGGTCGCAGGCGTCTTCGCCTGCGCCGCGGCGGCGTGCGGCCCGGCTCCCGCCACCTCCAGCACGAACGTGGCCCGGGCGGGTCTCGACGACAGCGGCTACTTCGGTGTCGCCGATCGCCTCCAGGTCCGGCTCGACGGGACCTGGAACGAGCGCGAGGGCCGCTACGACCCGCGGCCGGGAGAGGTCGACACCGAGGTCAACGCGGACCTGCTGCTCGCCCACTCCGTGGCCGCGCTGCGCGGGCACCAGGGTGCGAGCCGCAACGACCGTCGTGCGCGGCTCGTCGCGCGCTGGCTCGTCGACGGCGACGTCTGGGCCGAGACGCCGCGCCGCGGCGCCGGCGCGGACGCACACGGCCCGTCGTTCGTCAGCTCGCCCGAGGGCGCAGGACAGCACATGGTCTTCAACGCGGAGGCGGTCGACGGGCTCGTGCACGCCTATCTCGCGCGGCGCGCGCTGCACCTGCCATGCAGGACGGTCGCGCTCATCAAGGACCGCATCCGCCGGCTCGCCCGCAGCCAGGACTGGCGCTGGCCGGCCCTGCGGCTCAACCAGTTCAACTGGTACGTCGAGATCTTCGCGGCGACCGCCGTCGTGAACGGCGAGCGCAGCGTGCTCGCTCGCGGCATGCGCCGCCACCTCGCCCGCTTCGCGGCCGGCGCGCGCCGCAACTTCGGCGCGGGCATGCACTTCCACTACCTGCCCGACTCACGCCCGGGCCATCAGATGAACGTCGACTCCGCGGAGTACGCCAACATCGTCCTGAGCGCTACTCGCTACTACGGCCAGGCGCGGCAGGCCGGCATGCCGCGCCCCCCAGCGAGCCAGCGCAGCCTCTTCCACGGCTGGATCCGGCGCGCGATCGCCGGCTACTGGACCCACAGCGGTTACCTGAACTGGGACAGCGGCCTCGGCTTCGAGCGCTGGCAACAGGCAAAGAAGCTCGGCCTGGCCCAGCAGGCGCTGACCGGGATCGCCCGCTCCGGCGACCTCGCGCCGTCGCCGGCCTGGCGGGCGTATGCGAAGTGGCTCTTCGACCGCAGCCTCACCTGGTACGACCGCATGGCCACGCGCGAGGGTGCGATCCCTCCCGCCGTGCTGTTCGACGTGTCGGCCGTGCCGCTCACGGCGGGCAACGCGGATCTGGCCGCCGCCCGCGTGGAGGGCAACGCCGCGCGCGCCGTCGCCGCGGGACTCGGCCGGGCGGTCGTGGCGAAGGCGCCGCCGGCGCTCTACTCCTACGACCCTGACATCGGCCGGCTGGCCGTCACGACGCCTCGCTACAACACCGCGATCATCGCCGCCAGCCAGCACGCGTTCCCGTACGGCGGCATCGAGCTCGCGCGGCTCTATGACGGCGAGCAGAACGTCGCGGCCAACATCGGCGGACGGGCCCCGGCGGCGTTCGGCGTGATCGCGCGCCGGCCGGACGGCCGCGCGATCCTGGCCTCGCAGGCGGGCGGCTCAGCGCCGTCGCGCCGGGTGCCCCGCCTCCGGCTCACCCGCGCCCCGTCGGGCGTCGGTGCGTCGGCGACGACACGGCGCGCGATGGCGGGCGCGTTCACCGAGCTCGAAGCGGTCGGGCGCGTGGCACGGGCAGGGATCGCCGTCGCGAGCCGCTATCGGTTCACCCCGGTGTGGATCGAGGGCCGCTGGTCGGTCACCGGGCGGAGCGCCGGCCGCGTCGACGTCATGTTCCCGAGCTGGGGTCACGGCGCGCGGGTCGTCGCCGGCATGCGCGACGGTCGCCACGTCAGCCTCGGTTGCGCGCGACTCGCGCTCGCCGACGTGCGCAGCCTGCACGTGATCAGCGAGCGCAGCGGCTACACGATCGAGCCGCTGGCGCGTCCGCACGGCGCCGTGGTCGGCCTGGTCGACACGACGCCGCAGTCGTCGGCGCCGTCGGCGGGGCCGAGCCTCGTGGTCGCACTCCGGCACGGCGCCGCGCGCACCGCGTTCGGCGCGCGCATCACGGTCGACCCGGCGGTGCAGTGAGCCGGCGGGCAACCGCCGCGACCCCGCCGGCGGCACCGGCGGGGTCGCGACCGGCAGCGGCTCAGGCCGGGATCTCGACCGTCTGCGTGAGGCGGATGTGGTTGCCGGACGGGTCGCGGAACGACGCGTCGATGCCGTACGGGCGCTCCTCGGGCGTGTCGACGAACTCGACGCCGCGACCCTTGAGCTCCTCGTAGGAGGCCTGGCAGTCGTCGGTGGTGAGGAAGATCGTGCCCGCGGCGCCCTTGGCGGTGAGCTCGCGCACCTGCTGGGTCGTCTCGGGCTCGAACACGGGCGGGCCGGGGATGGCCATGAGCACGACGGAGATGTCCTCCTGGCCGACGGGGCCGACGGCGAGCCAGCGGAAGTTGCCCATCTCGGGCATCGTCACGTCGGCGCGGACCTCCCAGCCGAGGTTGTTGGTGTAGAAGGCGAGCGCCTCCTCCTGGTCGTTGACCCACAGCTGGGCGTTGGCGATCTTGATCATGGTGCGACTCCTTGAGGTTCGATTGAACGGTCGCCAACCAAGCTAATCCTGCGCGGGCGCCCTGTCTTCTCGAAACGTGCTGCGTTGCGGGCGCCCGTAGGCGCGCACGACGCAGGAGGGGACGACCGCGTGCGCGGCGGCCGGCGGGAACTTCGCGCGGTAGGCGGTCGGCGAGACCCCGAAGGTGCGCGTGAAGCTCGTGGTGAAGGAGCCGATGCCCTGCAGCCCGACCGACAGGCAGACGTCCGCCACCGAGCGGTCGGTCAGCCGCAGCAGCGCGGCGGCGCGCTCGAGCCGGCGCGTCAGCAGGTAGGCGTGCGGCGACTCGCCGAACGCGCGGCGGAACTCGCGGCTGAAGTGCGCCCGCGAGAGGCCGGCGGCGCGCGCCATGTCGTCGACGTCGAGCGGCTCGAAGAACCGCGCGTCGGCGAGGTCCTTGGCGCGCAGGAGATGCCGGGCGGGAGGAGCGAAGACCATCGGCCCCCAGTATCGCGCCGCGCGTGGGAGAGTCCACCGCCATGCCACGGACTCTCGCCCTCGCTCTGCTGCTCGCCGCGGCCGCGCTTGCCTCGCCCTCCACCGCCGCGGCGGCGTTCAGCGCCCGCGGCAGCGTCGAGCAGGTCCACGTCAGCGGCACGCACCCCGGGGCGCGGATCGCGCTCGTCGACCGGCGCGGACGCACGCGCGCCTCCCAACGCGCCGGGTCGCTCGGCGGCGTCGTCTTCCGCCACGTCAAGCCCGGCCTCTACCGCGTGCGCGCGAAGCGGGTCCGGGTGCTCTCGACGCGGTCGGCGCCTCCCTCGACGAAGCTCTACCGCCAGAGGATCCCTGCGAGCGGCTACGGCTACCTGACGACCCGCGACGGCACGGAGCTCGCGATCGACGTCCACCTCCCGAGCGGGCCCGGGCCGTACCCGACGCTGGTCGAGTACTCGGGCTACGGCTATGCCAACCCGGACGGGGCGGAGAGCTCGATCGGCGCGATCGCCAACCTGCTCGGCTACGCGGTCGTCGACGTCAACATGCGCGGCACCGGCTGCTCGGGCGGCGCGTTCGACTACTTCGAGCCGCTCCAGGGCCTCGACGGCTACGACGTCATCGAGACGGTCGCGCGCCAGTCGTGGGTGGCGCGCCACCGGGTCGGGATGATGGGCATCTCCTACGGCGGGATCAGCCAGCTCTTCGTCGCCGCCACCCGGCCGCCGAGCCTGTCCGCGATCGCGCCGCTGTCGGTCATCGACGACACGGCCACGACGCTGTACCCGGGCGGGATCCTCAACACCGGCTTCGCACTCTCGTGGGCCAAGGACCGCGTGCACGACGCCAAGCCGGCCTCGGCCCGAGGCGGGCAGGCGTGGGCGCTCAAGCGCATCGGCGCCGGCGACCGCACCTGCAAGGCGAACCAGGCGCTGCACGCCGAGGCGGTCGACCTGCTCGCGAAGGTGCGGGCGAACAGCCAGTATGCCCCGAAGGTCGCCGATCCGCTCGCGCCCGTCCGCTTCGTGCGCAAGATCCGCGTCCCGACCTACCTCGCGTGCCAGTGGACCGACGAGCAGACCGGCGGGCACTGCGCGACGCTGCCGCGGCGCTTCACCGGCACCTCGCACAAGTGGTTCACCTTCACCAACGGCACGCACATCGACTCGCTCGACCCCGCCACGTTCGTGCGCTGGTACGACTTCCTCGAGCTCTATGTCGCGCACCGCCGGCCGCAGCTCGCGCCCGCGGTCCTTGACGCCGCGCCGGTCATCTTCAGCTCCGCCATGGGGGTTGCGGGCGTGACGCTGCCCGACGACCCGATCCAGTCGCAGCCGACCTACGACGCGGCGCGGGCGGCGTTCGACGCGCTCCCGCCGGTGCGGATCCTGTTCGACAGCGGTGCGGGCAGCGCGCCGGGCGCTCCCGTCCCCGGGTTCGAGCGCTCCTTCGCGCGCCTCCCGGCGCCGGGGACGCGCGCGCGGTCGTGGTACCTCGCCGCCGGCGGGACGCTCGCCGGCGCCGCGCCGGCGGCGGCGGGCGCCGACGCGTTCACCTGGAGCCGGACGGCCCGGCCGCCGACGGACTTCACCGGCGACACCTCCGCCGGCGCGAACGGGCTGTGGACGGCGACGCCCCCGTACCGGTGGTCGCAGAGTCCCGCGGGGACGGCGCTCTCCTACGTGACCGCGCCGCTGGCCGCGGACACCGGGGTGCTCGGCGCCGGCGCGCTCGAGGCGTGGATCCGCTCCTCGGCCCGTAGCGTCGATCTCCAGGCGACGGTCTCTGAGGTCCGGCCCGACGGCCGGGAGACGTTCGTGCAGAGCGGCTGGCTGCGCGCGAGCGCACGCAAGCTCGACGCGCGCAGGAGCACGCTGCTCGAGCCCGTCCTGAGCCTGCGGCACAAGGACTTCGCGCCGCTGCCCAAGGGCCGCTGGGCGAAGGTCGCGGTGCCGCTCTACTACCAGGGCCACGTCTACCGGGCCGGATCGCGGCTGCGCGTCACGCTCGCCGCGCCGCGGGGCGACCAGCCGGTGTGGCGCTTCGGCGAGCTCCAGCCGCGCCGCCGGGCGTCGGTGTCGGTCTCGCGCGCTCCCTCGCGCCCGTCGCGGCTGATCCTGCCGGTCGTCGCCGAGCTCGACGCGCCGAACGCGCTGCCCCCGTGCCCTGGGCTGCGGGGCGAGCCCTGCCGGCCCTACGTGCCCTGATCAGCCCGCCAGCCAGCGGCGCGGGTTGTCCTCGAACACGGTGGCGAAGGCCGCGTCGTCCCACACGCCCTGCTCCCGCAGCCACGGGAGCACCTGGTCGAAGACCAGCGTCATCGACCAGTCGTCGCGCACGAGTCCCCCCGCGATCAGCCCCTCGACCGCCTCCGGAGGGAACCAGTCGATCGTCGCGCAGTAGTCCTGGGAGATGAAGATGCGGTTGGCGTGGCCGCGACGCAGCAGCTCGGCGGTGGTCGCGTTGCGCCTCTCCAGCGGCAGGAACATGTCGAGGCCGTAGCGGTCGAGGCCAATCCAGACGCCGGTGTCGAGGAGGCCCTGGATGTAGTCGAGGTCGTCGGTGTCCCCGGTGTGGGCGATCTGGATCTTCGCCGGGCTGACGCCCTCGTCGAGGAGGATCTCGACCTGGCGCGGGCCGGTGTTCGACGCCGGTCGCGAGTGGGCCATGATCGGCGCTCCGGTCTGGACGCTCGCGCGCGCGATCGCGCGGTGGACCTTCTCGATGTTCGCCGTGACCCCCGGCGCGTCGGCTGCGCACTTGAGGAACGCGGCCTTCAGCTCGGTGCCCTGGATCCCCTTCTCGATGTCGGCGACGAACAGCTCGGCGATCTGGTCCTCGGAGCGGTTCTCGAAGTAGTGGGGGAGGAAGTCGTAGGTGTAGATGCCGGTGCAGGCGAGGATCTGGACGCCGGTCTGCTCGGCGACCTCGGCCATGAAGTGCACGTCGCGGCCGCCGAACATCGCCGTGCAGTCGACGATCGTGCGCACGCCCTCGCCCTTGGCGGCGTTGACCGCCTCGAGCGCGGCGGCCATCTCGGCCTCGTCGTCGTATTGGCTCGGCCAGTTCGCGGCGACGGCCTCGTCGCGGAAGCGGACGTGCTCGTGGATCAGGACGGTTCCCAGCTCGCCCGCGTCCACAGGGCCCTGCACGGTCTGCACCTGCGCCATCGGATCCTCCCTGTCGGTCAGCGGAGCGGCTCGCCCCACTCGGTCTCGTCGCGCAGCTGCGCCTTGAGCACCTTGCCGGCGGGGTTGCGCGGCAGCGGCTCGTCGCGCACGGCAACGTACTGCGGCACCTTGAAGTCGGCCACGCGCTCGCGTGCGTAGGCGAGGACGGCCTCGACGTCGAAGCCGTCGTCGGGCACGATCACGACCCCGACCTTCTCGCCCATCATGTCGTCGGGGACGCCGATCGCGACGACCTCGCTCACGCCGGGCGCGCCGGCGAGCGCGCTCTCGACTTCGATCGAGTACACGTTCTCGCCGCCGCGGTTGATCATGTCCTTCTTGCGGTCGACGATGTAGAGCAGCCCGTCGTCGTCGATGCGGCCGAGGTCGCCCGTGTGCAGCCAGCCGTCGACGAAGGTCTCCTCCGTCGCGTCCGGCTTGTTCCAGTAGCCCTGCACGACGTTGGGCGCGCGCACGAGCAGCTCGCCGACGCCCGTCTCGGGATCGGGCTGGTCGATCGCGAGGTCGCACACCGGCATCGCGAAGCCGACGGAGTCCGCGTGCTCGGTCGCCTCCTCATGCGGGAGGTAGCTCGTCAGCGAGGACGTCTCGGTCAGCCCGAAGCCGTTGCCGACGCGCGCATCCGGGAACGCCTCCATGATCTTGTGCACGGCGTCGGCGGCGATCGGCGCGCCGCCGTAGGAGATGTAGGAGACCGAGCTGAGGTCGGTGCCGGCGAAGTCGGGGTGGCGGATCAGCGCGTGGTAGATCGCGGGCACCGAGGTGAGCATGTCCACGCCCTCTTCGCCGACGGTGCGCAGGAAGCCCTCGAGGTCCATCGGGTTGGTGGAGACGTACACGCGCGCGCCGAGCTCGTGGCAGACGATCAGCTGGCTGTTGCAGCCGGTGACGTGGAACAGCGGCACGTTGACGATCGTCGCCAGCGCGTTGCCCGCGTCGCGGTCCATCCCGATGCAGCGCACGGCGTTCTCGCCGTTGGAGAGGAAGTTCGCGTGCGAGGTCATCGCGCCCTTGGGGAACCCGGTGGTGCCGCTCGTGTAGAAGATCGCCGCGAGGTCCTCGGGGCCGAGGTCGTCGACGGTGACCGGCTCGCCGTCGGGCAGCGCGCCGAACGTGAACGACGCGCCGGAGTCGTCGATCACGTACTGCGCCTCGGCGTCCTTGAAGCGCGTGTTGACCGGCACGACGACCGCGCCGGCGAGCTGTGAGCCCCAGAACGCGAGCACCCAGTCGAGGCCGTTGGGGAGGCGCAGCGCGACGCGGTCCCCGCGCTCCACGCCCTCGCCGCGCAGGCCTCCGGCGACCCGCGCCGCCCGCTCCCAGAGCTCGCGGTAGCTGACGCGGCCGCCGCCGATCTCGGCGACCGCGAGGCCGTCGGGGTCGCGCTCGACCGTGGCCCGCAGCATGTGCACGAGCGAGTCCGGCCGTCCGCTGTAGCGCGCGATGCCATCGGGACCCCGCTCGACGCCGCGGTTGTCGTAGGGATTGCGCCCTCGCGGCGCGGGCTCCGGCACCTCAGCTCCCCTCCGCCGCGCGCAGCTCGCGCCGCGCGATCGTGAGCTTGTGGACCTCGTCGGGGCCGTCGGCGAGGCGCAGCGTGCGCATGTGCGCGTACATCGAGGCGAGCGGGAAGTCGCCGGAGACGCCGCCGCCGCCGTGGACCTGGATCGCGCGGTCGATCACGCGCAGCGCCATCGCGGGCGCGGCGACCTTGATCGCGGCGATCTCGGTGCGCGCGTGCTTGTTGCCGACCGTGTCCATCAGCCACGCGGTCTTCATCGTCAGCAGCCGCGTCATCTCGATCTCGATCCGCGACTCGGCGATCCAGTCCTGGACGTTGCCGCGCGTCGCCACGGCGGCGCCGAAGGTGACGCGCGTGTTCGCGCGGCGGCACATGAGCTCGAGCGCCCGCTCCGCCGCCCCGATCGCGCGCATGCAGTGGTGGATGCGGCCGGGCCCGAGGCGCGCCTGGCTGATCAGGAAGCCGTCGCCCTCGTTGGCGACGAGGTTGGCGGCGGGTACTCGCGCGTCCTCGAAGCGCAGCTCCGCGTGGCCCTCCTGGTCGACGTAGCCGAACACGGGGAGGTTGCGCACGACGGTCAGCCCGGGCGTGTCGCGCGGCACGAGCACCATCGACTGCTGCCGGTGGCGCGGGCCCTCCGTCGTGGTCTTGCCCATCACGATGAAGATCTGACAGCGCTCGCGCATCGCGCCCGACGCCCACCACTTGCGCCCGTTGAGGACGTACTCCTCGCCGTCGCGCTCGATCGAGAGCTCGATGTTCGTGGCGTCGGAGGAGGCGACGTCGGGCTCGGTCATCGCGAACGCCGAGCGGATCTCGCCGTCGAGCAGCGGCTGCAGCCAGCGCTCCTTCTGCTCGGCGGTGCCGAACTCGGTCAGCACGCCCATGTTGCCGGTGTCGGGCGCGGCGCAGTTGATCGCCTCGGGGGCGATGTGCGAGCGCCCGCTGATCTCGGCCAGCGGCGCGTACTCGACGTTGCGCAGGCCGGGGCCGACTTCGGGGTCGGGGTGAAACAGGTTCCACAGGCCGCGCTGCCGGGCGTCCTGCTTGAGCTCCTCCATCACCGGCGGGTGGGAGTGCGGGTCGCCGGACTCGGCCATCTGCTCCTCATAGACGGCCTCGGCGGCGTAGATCCGCTCCTCCATGAACGCCGTCAGGCGCTCCTGGAAGTCGCGGCAGCGATCGGTCAGCTCGAAGTCCATGCCGGCACTCTGCCACGCGCCCAGTACAGAGCGCCCGCCCCGGCGGCGAGCGCCGGGGCGGTGATGGCGATCACTCCCGGCCACCCCCACTCCTCCCAGCCCAGGCCGGGCACGAAGCCGGCGAGCGCGCCGGCCCCGTAGTAGAAGGAGAAGTAGATCGCGCTGGCGACACCGCGGTCGGACGGTCCGGCCTCGGCGAGCCCGAGCTGGGCGGCGGTGACGCCGGTGAACATGCCGAGCGTCAGCAGGGCGAGCCCCAGCAGCAGCGTCGCCGTCATGGAGGGAAGCGTGAGGGCCATCCCGCTCGCGGCGAGGCCGATGCCCGTCAGCGCGACGCGGCGCCAGCCGAAGCGGTCTGCCAGCCGGCCGGCCGACGGCCCGATGGCGCCGAGCGCCCACAGCGAGAACACGAGGCTGGTCGCCGCGGGGCCGAAGCCGAAGGGCGGCTCCTGCAGGCGGAAGCTCGCGTACGAGAAGACGCCGACGAACGCGAAGAAGAACGCGCAGGCCGTGATCGCCGGAATCAGCACGGCCGGGTTGGCGAGCTGTGTGGCGATCCGGCGGCCGCCGCTGCGCTCGGGCACCGGCGCCTCGGGCAGGTGCCGGCGCATGAGGATCACGCCGGCGAGCGGGAGCAGCGCGACCAGCGCGAAGGCGATCCGCCAGCCGGCCACCGACGTCACGAGCCCGACGCCGACCCGCCCGACCACGCCGCCGCCGACCAGCGCGATCGTGTAGTAGCCCATCGCGCGGCCCCCGAGTCCCGGGGCGTAGACCTCGGCGACATACGGGATCCCGACGGTGAGCAGGCCCGGCATGCAGGCTCCCTGCAGGGCGCGGAGCACGAGCAGCGTGGCGAAGCTCGGCGCCGCCGCGGCCCCCAGGCTCGGGAGCACGAGCAGGCCGCTGGCGAGCAGGAGCGAGCGCCGGCGCCCGAAGCGGTCCGAGAGGGGCCCCCAGATCCAGCCGGCGAGCGCCACGGCGAGCACCACCACGGAGATCGTGAGACCGGCCTGGGACGGCGTGACGTCGAAGTCCGACGCCAGCTCCGGGAGGATCGCCTGGCTGGCGTACATCGCGGCGAACATGCCGGCCGCGCCGAGCATCAGCCCGCTCATGTCGCTGACGCGCGCGGGCGCGCGGGCGCTCATGCCACGCCGAGGTAGGCCTCGCGGATCCGGGGGTCGTCGAGCAGCGCGGCGCTGTCGCCGGTGGCGACGATGCGGCCGTTCTCGAGCACGTAGCCGCGCGCCGCCGCCTCCAGCGCGGCGTCGACGTCCTGCTCGACGAGCAGGACGGAGGTCCCCGCCTCGGTCACGCTGGTCAGGCGCTCGAGGATCTGCTCGACGAGCTTCGGCGCGAGCCCGAGCGACAGCTCGTCGATCATGATCAGCTTCGGATCGGCCATCAGGCCGCGCGCGATCGCGCACATCTGCTGCTCGCCGCCGGACATGCTGCCCGCGACCTGG